>CAZJRG010000106.1:0-5099 GCA_964548435.1 uncultured Sulfurimonas sp.
AGCAAACAAAATCGTAGACACAACTAAAAACTAGTCTTTTTACTGATTGAGCATCATCTTTGGATGATTTGCTCAGTCACTTACTCATGTAAGCTCCTTCTCAAAAACATCCAAATCTAATACCCACTCAGCAAAAATCCTTCGTTTTTAGGAAAACTTTTTCCCTTCGATTTAGCCTATCTTGTTATATTCTAGTTCCGAAGCTCCAGCTTCGGAATTCATATGAAAGTTCATACTCTCGTATGTATTCCCAACGAGGACATTGGGAACCAGAAAGACTCACTCAGCAAAAATCTTACATTTTTATATTATTTGGCATAGCATTTTTCTCTCTTTATCTTCAGTTTGAGATATAAAGATATAATTTTGCGAAAAAAAGTGGAGCTACAATGGCAAAACGCATCTTCGTAACCGCGACAAACACTGACATCGGCAAGACATATACAACCGTAAAACTTCTTGAAGAGTATGCTTCGCGTGGGCTTCGTGTGGGGGCGATCAAGCCTGTTGAGACGGGGGTGGTTAATGGTATTTATCCTGATGGTGGGCTGCTTTTAGAGAGACTCCAAAGACTCAATCCCGCATTTTGTGAGCTTAGTGTGCAAGATATAGTTCCCATCTCCTATGAACTTCCAGCTGCACCTTACATTGCTTCGCGTGGGGCAGCGTTTGACTTTGAGCTTGTAAACGCAGCTATAGAGAAGCTCGAAACTCTTTGTGATGTTCTCATCATTGAAGGGGCTGGTGGGCTTTATGTTCCTGTGGATGGAAGCTTTATGATTATCGATCTTATCTCATTCTTTAACGCAACACCACTTTTGGTGACACACTGTGCTCTAGGGTGCATTAACGACACACTTCTGAGTCTGCAAAGTCTTAAAAATAAAGGTTTTGCTCCTGTATTCGCTTTCAATTGCAGAGGTTCGCTTGAGGAGTTTTCGCGTATAAGCGAACCCTTTTTTCTCCACAATAGATATGATGTTTTGCATGTAAATAACGACATTGACACAATATGTGATCTCTTGTATAATTTGTAATTTTTTAAAGGATAGAGATGGCACATTTGATTCGTACTGATGACTTTAGCACAGAGGAGATCGAAGAGATTTTAGCTGATGCATCGCGTTATAGTGATGGGCGTTTTGAACGTGTACTTCAAGACAAGATCATTATTACTCTTTTCTTTGAAAACTCAACACGCACACGAAGCTCTTTTGAGATTGCTGCAAAACGTTTAGGTGCGGAGATAGTGCATCTTGATGTGGCAAACAGCTCTACAAAAAAGGGCGAGACTCTAGTAGATACTGCCATGAACCTTGATGCAATGGGACCTCACGCCATCATAGTGCGTCACCAAAACTCAGGAGTTCCAAAAATTCTCTCAAATCATACCAAGGCCAGCATCGTAAACGCAGGAGATGGAGCACATGCACATCCATCGCAAGCACTTTTAGATCTCTATACACTCAAAGAACATTTTGGAGATGTTCGCGGCAAAAAGATTGCCATCGTAGGCGACATTAAAAACTCTCGTGTTGCAAACTCAAATAGAGAGCTGCTTGCACGTTTTGGGATGGAGGTTATTCTTGTCGCGCCTCCTCACTTTTTGCCAAAAACGCAGCTTAGAACCTCTCATCATCTTCGTGATGTCATCGATGAAGTAGATGCCATCATGAGTCTTCGTACACAAACTGAACGCCACTCTTCGCAGAGTTATGCTTCACTCAAAGATTATGCGAGCGATTTTTGCATCACCAAAGAGCTTTTGGGAGAGCGTGACATCATCGTCTTGCATCCTGGACCTGTGCATAGAAACATCGATATCTCCGATGCACTTTTGGATGATCCCCGCTGTAAAGTTTTGGAGCAGGTGAGTAATGGTGTCAACATCAGAATGGCGATTTTGAAAAAACTAATCGCAAGCTGAAAAGATGAGCTTTTCAAAGATGAACGCTCTTGGTAAAGAGCGACGTCCATTCTGTTTTGTCATAGATTATAAAGCCAAAAATGTAGAGATCACTCCTCTTGAAGATCTTGACTCGGCAGATATCTCTATCTCCATAGATAAAAATCGAGCAGAGAAAAAGCACAACCATAGCTTTGCATTTAGAGCGGTGAGTTTGGAGAGTTATGCACAAAAGTTTGAGCAAGTCATAGAGAAGATAGAGGCTGGTGAGACCTATATACTCAACCTTACGCAAGCAACCCCTATAGAATCCACACTCTCTCTTAAAGAGATTTACCACCTTGCAAATGCTCCTTATAAACTGCGTTATAAAGATGAGTTTGTATGTTTCTCTCCAGAGGCATTTGTCCATATAGAAGCTGATACCATCAACACCTATCCTATGAAGGGGACCATCAACGCAGCGGTGCCAAATGCACGAGAGACTATTTTGGCAAACACTAAAGAGCTTGCTGAACATGTAATGATAGTAGATCTTTTGCGTAACGATCTCTCTATGGTCTCAAAAGACGTTCGGGTAGAGAAGTTTCGATATGTTGAGAAGTTTGCTGCTGGAGAGCGAGAGCTCCTTCAGGTGAGTTCACATATTAGTGGCACTCTTGATCCATCATGGCATGAAAATATTGGTGATATATTTCAAAAATTGCTTCCTGCTGGGAGTATAACAGGTGCACCCAAACGCAGTACAGTCTCCATTATCGATGCTATTGAGGGGTATGAGCGGGGTTTTTTTACTGGTGTTTTTGGACTCTATGATGGCAAAAGTTTACAAAGTGCAGTGATGATACGTTTTGTAGAGAAAACGCAGCAGGGCTACATCTATAAGAGTGGCGGCGGTATTACACTGGAGAGTGATCTTGCGTTAGAGTATGCAGAGTATCAAGAGAAGATATATCTACCATAGATCTATAAAAAAGGATGAAGAGTGAATAATTTTTTTACAAGTAATTGGGAGTTTTCTCTTGAAGAGAGCGAATTAAAAAGCAAGTTTCAGATGATAAACATCGCACTACTACTCTCTTCTATATCTCTTATTTACGCGATTATTCGAAATATTTATCGTGATATCTCTGGACTCATTCCCATAGAACTTGCTGTTTTGAGTGTAAACATTTTACTATTTTTAGCACTACGAAGGTGTAAAAACTCTTTCGCTTATGTCTCTTTCGTCGCTACGCTTCAGTTTACACTGCTTTTTTTGTTTCTTATTTATATAAGCGATCCTGCAGAGTTACGCCATATTTGGATCTTTATCTATCCGCTTTTACTGCTCTATTTTCAAAGTACGGAGCATGCAAAATATTGGTTTGCTATTACTATAACACTACTCATCGCAGCTCCTCTTCAGCCATTTATTGAGGTGGCATACAACATCCATCAGGTCACTTATGTGGCGTTTGTGCTTAGCATTATTAGTATAGTGATCTTTTTCTACCAACAGAAGATGCAAGAGGCTAAAGAGCTTATATTAAAGCAGCAAAGTATTATGGATTTGCAATCCAAGCATGCCATTATGGGCGAGATGATTAGCATGATCGCACACCAGTGGCGTCAACCTCTCTCAACCGTAACACTCAGTATCTCAAATATGCAGATAAAAAGACTGCTTGGAGGAAAAATTGATGAAGAGTTGACAGATAAAACTCTTGAAGAGATTAGCAATCAAATAGTCTATCTCTCACAAACCATTGATGATTTTCAGACGTTTTTTAATCCTAAACGCACACTCGAAGAGATATCCATAGAGGAGTTACTCAAAAAAATACGCACCTTTGTGCTACCGCGTTTAAAAGATACCAAGATGGATTTTACTCTGGAGATAAAAGAGAATGTCGTGATTGAGACCTACACAAACGAGGTCGTGCAGGTGATCTTAAACCTTGTCAACAATGCTATCGATGCACTTTTAGAGTCGCACCAACGCTCCGCTAAGCTACTCATTAAAGCACAGAGCGAAAATGGCTTTGTTAAGATTTCGGTGGTGGATAATGCGGATGGAATCTCTGAAGATGTCCTCGCAAACATCTTTGATCCATACTTTAGCACCAAGGGCAAAAATGGGACAGGACTAGGTCTTTATATGTCACAGATGATAATGCAAAAACAATTCGGAACCCAAATAGAAGTACAGAGCTCTTCAAAAGGCTCTACCTTTGTTATAATGGTTCCAAAAAAATTACAGTAGGTGAGTAGAGATGTATAGAGAAGATTTGCAGTTTTCGTTGTGGGCTGATTTTATTGAGCGTGAATATCTGGATAATGAGTTTATGAGTCTGATAAACAGAGGGCTCATTAATGGTGCGACTTCAAATCCAGCGATCTTTAAAAACGCCATATTAAACTCTGCAGCATACAAAACGCAGCTTGCCTCTTTGGAAGGAAAAGTGGCTAAAGAGAAGTATGAAGCAGTGGCTCTCTATGATATTGCCAAAGCCGCTGATATTTTACTGCCACTTTTTGAGAAAGGAGACGATGGGTATGTAAGCATTGAAGTTGATCCTTTTTTATGTGATGACGCACAGGCGACCATCTTGGAAGGCGAGAGACTCTTTACTACATTGGGCCGTCCAAATGTCATGATAAAAGTTCCAGCGACACAAGCAGGATACGAAGCGATGGAAGCACTTACATCAAAGGGCATACCTGTAAACGCTACACTCATTTTTAAGGAGTCTCAGGCCATAGAGTGCGCAGAGGCATTTAGAAGAGGGTGTGATGCATATGGTAAAAGTGTTGCCACTGTCATTAGTGTTTTTGTAAGTCGTATCGATAGAGCTCTTGATGGTCTACTCAAAGAGCATGGCATTAAGCCAGCACTTACAGGAATCTACAATAGTGCAAAAATTTATGCAACCATAGAGAGTCTTGGAGTTGCAGGGTGTCGTACTCTCTTTGCAAGTACAGGTGTCAAAGATAATACACTCCCTGCACACTACTACATAGAACAATTGCTCGCAAAAAAGAGTGTTAACACCGCTCCAGTAGAGACCATTTTAGCCTACGCTAATGCTGGAGAAACGCAGCTAAATCTTCCTATTGAGCCCTCTATAATTGATGCGCATATGAATGCGATCGCTGCTGCTGGAATCGATTTTGAAAGTGTGTTAGATAGACAGATAGATGAGGGGCTAGT
>CAZJRG010000107.1:0-4965 GCA_964548435.1 uncultured Sulfurimonas sp.
AACAGTTCCGAAAAAACCTGCGCTTAAAAGATTTATCACCATCGAAAGTGCGATAACAACTCCCAGCATCGCCATCTCAAACCAAAAATATGCGATAAGTCCAATTATAAGCGCAAAAATCATCCCATTGACAAGTGAGATCAAGACCTCTTTATAGATAGTGCGAATAGCATCTTCACCCTCAATCTCACCCAGAGCCATCTGTCTTACTGTAACAGTAAGTGTCTGTGTCCCTGCGTTTCCTCCCATAGAAGCGACAATAGGCATCAAAATCGCAAGCGCTACGAGTGACTCAATAGTAGTGTCAAACATTCCAATAACTGAAGATGCAGCGATGGCAGTGAGGAGGTTAAGTCCTAGCCATATCGCGCGAGTCTTTCCAATCTCAAACATATCTTCATCTTGTTCAGCTTCGTCATTTACCCCAGCAAGGTTATAGATCTGTTCAGTTGCACTCTCTTGAATGATGTCATATATATCATCAGAGGTGATACGACCAAGTAAAACATTGCTCTCATCAACTACCGCAATCGAACTGAGATTGTAGTTTGTAAACATCTCTACAACCTCTTTGACATCTGCCTTATGATGAATCGAGTAACTTTTAAATTTATCATAAGGAATCTCTTCAAAACTAAGTGAATGCTCAAAAATAATGAGCTCTTCTAGTCCAACAGAACCGAGATATTTATGGGAGAGGTCAGTGATATGGACATGCCAAATATTATCAACCTCACCTGCCTCTTTAAGCGTCTTGAGTCTTTTAATGGCAACACCTATGTTTTCATTTATGTTGGCATCAAAAAGCTCAGTCTGCATATAAGCACCCGCCTCATCCTCCTCATAAGACATAAGCTGCTGAATGATCTCTTTGTCTTCATCGTCGAAACGTTCAAGAATGACTTGTGCAAGCTCTTCATGCTCCTCGCTGATGTTTTGTAAAAAGTTTGCCGCATCATCGGTATCCATTTTTGAAGCGATGGTCGCGATGGTGTTAGTGCTAAGAATCTCTAAGATCTCCTCTTGAAGATACTCAGGCATCTCAGAGAGAATTTCAGCAAAAAGTTGATGGGGAATGGCTTTGAGCAACTCTACATACGACTCTTTATCTATCTCGCGAATCTCTATGAGCTGCTCTGAGATATCATAAGGGTGTATAGTGTTGTTTTCACTCTTATACTGGTTGATCTCAAGATGAACCATATCTATAAGCTGTTGTAAATTCTCTTGGTTCGTATCCATACCTGCTCCAGTTGATAACTATGAGGCGAATTTTAGCGTCTATTAACTAAGAGCGAGGAAACAAAACTATCTCTTTGGAGACAAAAATATTACAACCCTCAAAGCTTTTTTGTTGAAGTAGAAGCTTAAGCTTTGAAAAGATAAAATTCACCGCAAAATCAAATGCACTGAGGTTTAAATGAAAAACGATGAGAAAATTATCATCGGTAAAAAAGAGAAAATCACCATTCTTGACCTTGAGCTTTTTGATCTTGATGCCAAGATAGACACAGGTGCAGACTCAAGTGCACTCCATTGTGACAACATTGATCTCTCCCAAGAGGGTTTTGTCACTTTTACTCTGCTTGATGAGATACACACTGCATACAATGGTAAGCGATTTACGCTTCCGATTTATAAAACCAAACGCATCAAAAGCTCTAACGGTGAAGTGCAGATACGCCCAAGCATTCAAGTAAATGTTCTCTTTTGCAACAAAAACTACCCTATGGTTATCTCACTTACAAACCGCTCTGATATGCTCTACCCTATGCTTATTGGGAGAAAATTTTTAAGCGGTAAGTTTTTAGTTGATGTCTCGTGCGAATACATAGCACTTCCTAATCCAAAATACACTCAAGAAGGATAAATACACAATGCGAGTCTATATATTATCAAGAAGTCCAGAGCTCTACTCCACCAAAAGATTGGTTGAAGCCGCAGAGGCAAAAAACTGGGAAGTGCGTGTTATTGACTATCTGCAGTGTAGTATCGAAATTATGAAAGGAGAGCTCCATGTAAACTACCATGGTGAACACCTCCCAAAACCAGACGCTATTATTCCCCGCATAGGTGCTAGCAGAACATTTTATGGTACGGCTATGGTGCGTCACTTTGAGATGATGGATATCTTCTCAACATCTGGAAACTTAGCCATTGCTAGAAGTAGAGACAAACTCAGAAGTCTACAAGTCCTCTCAAAACACAATGTAGATATGCCAAAGACTGTTTTTGCTTCAAACAAATCAAGTGCAAAAGATGTCATAGAGCTCAGTGGCGGGACACCACTTGTGCTTAAAATCCTTGAAGGCACGCAGGGTGTGGGAGTGGTCTTAGTAGAGACCGAAAAAGCGGCAAAATCAGTCCTTGATGCATTTTACGGCATGGATGTCAACCTTCTCGTACAAGAGTTCATCGAAGAGGCAGGAGGTGCTGATATTCGCGCTTTTGTAGTTGGCGGAGAGGTCGTGGGCGCTATGAAACGCCAAGGCATGGAGGGAGACTTTCGCTCAAATCTTCACCAAGGCGGAAGTGCAAGCGCCTACAAACTCAACCGAAAAGAAAAAGCGATGGCACTTGCAGCCGCTAAAGCGATGGGACTTGGCGTTTGCGGTGTTGACATGATTCCATCCAAACGCGGCCCATTGGTTATGGAGGTGAACTCCTCGCCAGGACTTGAAGGCATAGAAAAATCGACAAAATTAGATATAGCTGGGAAAATTATGGACTACATTGAAAAAAATGTCACTCCAAAGTCTCAGATGGTAACAAAAAAGAAAAAGATCAAACGCGATAGCATAGGAGCGTAGTAACATGGCATCAAAACTTCAAAATGCCCTTTCACTCTATCTTAGGGCTCATAAAGAGAGTAAGATAGATTGGTGGCCATGGTCAAAAGAGGCACTCCAAGAGGCACTTAGGAGTAACAAACCCATCTTTATCTCCATAGGCTATGTAGGGTCCGCACTCTCTCAAAGGATGCATGAAGAGCTCTTTGCTTCGCAAGAGACAATAACGCTGCTCAATCAAGAGTACATCTGTATACTGGTTGACAAAGATGAGCGTCCAGACATAGATAGCTACTACCAAGGACTCTACAAACTACTCAACAACTCTCAAGGCGGATGGCCAACTTCAGTTTTTCTAACACCTCACAATGAACCCATAGTCGTGCGCTCCTATATGCAAGAAGACTCAAGTGGCACAAATGCACACTCTATGGGTTTTTTAGATCTTGCAAAAGAGATCGTAAAAAAGGTAAAAGATACAGATGAAGCGCTCTACAAAAATGCAAAAGAAGCCAAAGAGTATCTGCAAAAAATAACCCATCCAAAAGAGGCAACACACCTCAAAGAGGAGTTCTACATAAACTTCTTGCTTCAAGCCAAAGAGAACTTTGACACAGAGAATGGAGGTTTTATGGAAAAACCGAAATTTCACCACACTACTATTCTCTCCATGTTGCTTAGGATCTCCAAAGAGTACCAAGACTCGGAGGCAAAAGCGATGCTCACTCAGACACTCGATGCGATGAAAAATGGTGCGCTCTATGACTTTGCAAATGGAGGTTTTTTCCGTTATTGCCAAGATGCACAGTGGCAAGAGGCGAGTCTGGAGAAGCGTGTCGTAGAAAATGCCCTTCTCATTGGACTCTACACAGATACATTTTTACAAACGCAGGAGTTTGCCTATTTGCAAGTAGCAAAAGAGTCGGCAGACTTTCTCTCTGCAAACATCTCTCAAAACGCCCTCTTTTGGAGTGCTCTGCAGTATGAAGATACAACACTCCAAAGAGTCTCTATTAACAAAACACTCCATGCAAACGCAACAGCGATGATGATCACTGCTCTTTGCAAACTCGGCAAAATAGACCAGCACTACAAAGCAGAAGCACTCAAATCTCTTAAGGCACTTCTACAAACCTTTTTTATCGATGGTGAGCTCTACTCCATTACCTATGCAGATCAAAAACCGCAGATAAAAGCTTTTTTAGATACTTATGCCTTTGTGAGCGAAGCACTTTTGGAGGTTTTTGAGATGAGTGGAGATGAACTGCACCTCATTATGGCTCAGCGTTTAGCAAATCGTGCACTCGAACTCTTTTATGCTCACGGTATGTGGTATTTTAGTCGTGGTGATTTTGAGACAGTGGCCACCATCTCAGATAGACCAAACCCTAGTCCTGTGAGCTGTATGGTTGGAGTCTTATTGAGGTTAACACATCACTTCAAAGATGAAAAGTATAAACATTTTGCTTTTAAAACACTCGAGTACAACTCCTTTGAACTGGCTCGAAAACCAATTCTTGCCCCAAATATGCTTCAAGAGCTTCTAAGCTACCTAAAAAAATAGCCCCTTTTACATCTTTTTAATCTCCCTTCTTCTATAATGAATTTTTAATAGGAGTAGTTATGGGATCAAAAAGAAAAATGATAGAGGGTGAACTCACTCAAGAGACTATACTCACGGAGATAGTTCACGAAGATCGAAGGGGCTCACCTAGAGATGAAAAGCATGACTCTAAAGACAAACGTGTCGCTGTTTGGATCAAAGATGAGATACTCAAGTATGAAAGCGAACTTAAAAGCCTCCAGATAGAGCTTTTAAAGATACAAAACCACATCAAAGAGACGGGACAAAAAGTGCTCATGATTTTTGAAGGGCGTGATGCTGCTGGAAAAGGCGGAACAATCAAGCGCATCACAGAGCATCTCAACCCTCGTGGAGCACGTATTGTCGCACTTGATAAACCTAGTGATACCCAGAGAACCCAGTGGTATTTTCAGCGTTATGTCCACCATTTACCATCTGCTGGAGAGATCGTATTTTTCGACAGAAGCTGGTATAACCGTGCGGGTGTCGAGCCTGTTATGGGCTTTTGTACACAAGAGGAGTACAAAGAGTTTTTACATGAGGTTCCAGAGTTTGAGAAAATGCTCATCAACTCCAACATCAAAATCTTTA
>CAZJRG010000108.1:0-4913 GCA_964548435.1 uncultured Sulfurimonas sp.
CGGCACGTTGTTCATAAGGAATGAGCGTCTTTTTGCCTTTGATGGCGTTAAACTCATCCGTAGATACCGCGACAATCAGCTCATTACCGAGGCTTGCGAGACGGTTTAGGAGATTGAGATGCCCGATGTGAAACATGTCAAAAGTTCCATAAGTGATGACTCTTTTAGGCTTCATCGACATACTCCATCTTCATCGGAGTCGCAAACGCCAAGTCACACGCGGCTCTTTTACCTAAAACATTCTCAAGATATTTCGGATGCAGACCATTGTTTGGGCGCACGCTTTTGATGTTCTCCTCTGTAAATATCTCCCCTTTTTTTATAGCTTTGCTCACATAAAGACTACGGGCGAAGCGGCGGTTATGCTCGCGTTTCTCATTTAAGGCATAGTCTACGACTCCAAGCATCTTCTCGGTCTCTCGTACTGCGTTTACCATCTCGCCAAATGCTCTCTCATCGAGTGAAAAAGCGTTGTCGGCGCTCTCTATGGAGCTCTCAAGGATGAAGTGTTTCTCTATCACTTTCGCACCCAAAGCCACCGCGGCGATGGGAGCGGTAATGCCAAGCGTGTGGTCGGAAAAGCCGCTTACTACTCCAAAACGCCGTGCCAAATCCTCTATCATCACGAGATTGGCATCTTCAAGCGCTGCTGGGTACGCGGAGGTGCATTGAAGCAAAACAATCTGCTCATTCCCCTCGAGTTTGCAGATAGTCACCGCGTCTTCTATCTCTTCTAAAGTCGCCACACCTGTTGAGATAATTATCGGTTTTCGCTTGCTCGCCACATAGCGGATAAGCTCATAATCAGTAATCTCAAAAGAGGCGATTTTATAAGCGGGTGGGTTGAATTGCTCTAAAAAATCAACAGCACTTTTGTCAAAAGGAGAGGAGAAACAGAGCAGCCCCGCCGCGTTTGCAGTGGCAAAAAGCTCTTCGTGCCACTCCCAAGGAGTATAAGCTTTTTCGTACAAAGAGTAGAGGTTTTGCTCATCCCAAAGCTGCGTGCCTTTGATGATAAACTCTTCATTTTGGGAGTCAAGCGTGATGGTGTCGGCTCGGTAGGTTTGAAGCTTTATCGCATTTGCTCCCGCTCTTGCGGCTGCGTTTATGGTCTCTTTGGCGAGTTCTAGTGAGCCGTTGTGGTTGGCGGAGAGCTCAGCGATGATGAAAACGCCATCGTGCTCAAAATCAAAATCTGCTATTTTCATATCATTACCTCTGTAGATAGTGCTCTATCTCTAAAGAGCCATGAAAAATACCTAAAATATCTATCTGATTGGCGTTTTTAGTGAGATAGGCGATACGGTAGTGTCCATAGAGTAAAATTCTAACCTCTTCATCGTCGATAGTCTCATAAATATAGCCAATGTGTGGAAAATTTTGGAGTAGCTGGACTTTTTTAAATATTTCCGAGATAACTTTTTTTGCGAGCTTTTTGTTCTCTTTGGCGATGTAGTCGTGTATCTCTTTGAGCCAAAATTGCGCTTCTTGTGTCCAGTGTATCTCTACCATTTGGCGATTTTTTCGTGCATCTCTTTATGAGAGAGCGTTCTGTTCTCTTTTGAGTCATGGAGACCCTTTCGAATCATTTTTGCAAATATGAGCTCTTTTAAAATCTCATCATAAGAGGAGTCCTCTGGAAGCGAGTTGATCACTTTGGTAATCTCTTGTTTAGGTGCCGTCATCTTCTCTCCTATATTTTTTTGAGCGCTTATTTTAACCTACAATCTCTTTAAGTTCGAGCAAGGAGTTTATCTCTCGCTCTGCATGAAACTCTTGTGGTCTTGTGGCATTTGCGAACATCCCTTGCTTGATGCGGATGGTGCGAAATCCGAGCTTTTTTATGCCGACGAAATCTTTGTTGATATTATCGGCAACATAGAGTATTTCTTCAGGTTTTGCAGCTTCTAATGATGCTATTTTTAAAAAACAGTAGGGGGATGGCTTGGCATTTTGGACTCCGTAGCGGTGGGTGATGAGGGCTTTTTTGATCCACTGCTCGACTCCAAGGGCTTTTATTTTGTTGGCTTGGACATTTTTGTTTCCATCGGTGATGATGTAGAGAGGTTTGTTTTGAGCGCTGAAATACTCTAGCATCTCTTTGGCATCGCTGTTTAGCTCTATCTTTGGAGTGTGCGAGCGGTAAACGCTGAGCGCTTTTTTGACGTTTGCTTTTGAGTAGAGTCCAAACTTTTTGAGTGCCCCGTCAAAAACGCCGCCTCGCCCTTTTTGCTGGAGTATCTCTACCATTTCTTTAAACATCGCCTCCGCGTTGAGTGGCGCAAAATGGTGTGCCACCGCCCAAAATCCGCTGTAAACAAAAGTGATCTCATCATAGAGCGTATCGTCAAGATCAAAGATAATCACCTTAACATTCACTGTAACTATCCTCTCTATTTGTTCGCGTTTGGCGGATGATTTTAGGGCTGAGACTCACCTCAAACGCCATACTGTTGGATTCACATAAAAACCACAAAAAGCTCTTTAGACCCATATATTCACTTAAGCTAGAAGCCCCTCCAAAACGGGCATTGCACTCGATGAGATGGGTTCCTGTGGCGTTTTTAAGCACCTGTAAAACGCTATGTCCAAGAAGCTTATTTTTTTCCACAAACGCCGCGGCTCTTTTGGTGAGTGCTGCATCGTGTGTCACAGTCGTCATCTGCGATTCGCCATTTACCACCACATCGCGGCTTCTTGCCACCACGCCACGGCAAACGCCACTTCTATCGACGTAACAATCAATACTAAACTCTTGACCCTCGATAAATGGCTGAAATATTGGATTTGTAAGCTCACATGAAAAGCGCAGAGCTTCTTCTTTGGTGGCGTTTAGGAGTATATTTTTCGCACCCGCGCCAAAGCGCTCTTTGACTACCACTCGCTGCGTTCGCACTGCGTTTACATCCAAGTAAGTAGGAATCGCCCAAATACTTTGGTCTTGCTCGAAAAATCGCAGCTTGTCGTAGCAAAACGCCACACTCTCTTCATCTGCTACAAAGAGATCAATGCCAAAAGAGCCAAATGCGGCTTTGTGGTGGGCAAAAAAGAGCAGCTCGGCGTCGCGAGTGGGGATGATGTAGCGGACACGATTTTCAAGGCAAAACGCCAAAACACCATCAAAACCCAGCATTTCAAGGCTGGGCATCTGCCAAAACATATCGACTCCGTCTCTAGCGATTGATGCCGCATTGCTATCGGCACCGATGATTTTGAGATTCGTGTCAAACATGTCTCTGGTGTTTTTGAGTATACGAAGGAGTGGGAGTTTGGCACCGATGCTTGTGACTAAGATCGCCTCGCTCACAAGAGCGCCTTTTGTAGCTCTATATCAAAGAGTCGCAAAAACGCTTTTTTGGAAAACCTCTTTAAAACGCCAAAGCCCTGTTTGCGTAAAAACACGCTCATAAGCTCTTGGTTTTTGGCACTCTCTATAGCTATGAAAGGGACTCTTAAAGAGTAGAGCTCATTGGCAAATCCGCTTGGCGTGATGATGGCGAAGTGTGCAGATCTTGCGAGTGTGGCAACCTCTTGTGTTTGGACATGAAGCGTGACATTTGATGCGCACTTTGTGTATGTTTGAAGTGATGAGAGATTTTTGTTGGCATTGGTGGTGATGATATTTATCTTGAACTTTTGTGTGTCAGGGAGCAGTCTTAAGATCTTGAGCATGAGGTTTTTAGCATCACTTCCGCCCATGGCGATGAGGATGGAGTCCTTTTTTGTCGGTAAACGCGGCGTTAAAAACTCCTCTCTAAGCAGTGTGTGCTCCGCCCCGCAAAGAAGCTGCGTTTTTTTGGGTACGAGGTTTTTGTAGTGCTTTTTTTTGGCGTAGATGTTGTGGTTGAGCAGTATGTCGCAGTGGTGTTTTTCATAGGTGTCGTCAAGCACCATCAGAGTAAGCTCTGGCAGAGCCTTTTTTATCTCTCTCTCAAACGCGGCGTCGATGCCGTAGTGGTCGATGACAAGCATATCGTAGCCATTTTTTTTGAGGATTTTTATGACTCTTTTTGGCTTGTTGTCTTTGAGTGAGTGGTGTGCAAAGCCTTTTGTGTCTATGAGTTCGTCAAGGTTGCCACGAAGCGCTCTTGTGGCAAACGCCACCTCGCTTGTAGAAAATCGCTCCGCCAAAACAAAATCGCGCATGAGATGCCCCGTTCCGATTTTACTTGAGGCGTCGCAGCGGATGAGAACTTTTTTGGCGATTTGTTTATAATCCAAGACTGTTTCTTACCAGATCTTGCTAAACTCAAATGCCTTGGTCGCACTGCATTCCGCTAGCTCAAATACAAAAGACTCATGGCTGGCATCGAGCATTTTTATAAAGCGCCCTTCATGGCGTTTGTATACTTTTGCCATCTTTTCATCGGGATTGACGATGACGTAATACTCAACGCCCTCTTTTTCGTAGAGATCAAACTTAAGTCCCGTATCTTTTTTCATAGTCGATTTTGAGAGCACCTCAAAGATGATTTTTGGCGCTTTGGTGATGTAAGCTTCATGCTCTGGCGTGTGGCAGATTACACTGTTGTCAGGTTGAACGATGGTATCTTCGCTGATTTTCCAGTCTATTGGCAAGAGCGCTTGGCATTTTTCACACTCTTCAAATATCTCATCGAGATACCTGCCGATTTTGTTACTAATTTTTTGATGTTCTATCATCGGTGCTGGCGACATCGCGTATGCCACGCCGTAGATGAGTTCCCATTCGTTACTCTCCCACTGCTTATAGTCGCTGTATGTATAGTGAGGTAAATCTTCGAGTTTTAATGCGCCCATTTTTGACTCCTTTTTTCTAAAAGTGTAAATTATACACCCTCTTGGTTTAAAACCCTATACATCAGCTCCGCTCGCATCCAATCCTCCATGTCGTCTATGTCTTGGACTAAATGGCGGGGTAAGATGATGGGAAT
>CAZJRG010000109.1:0-4907 GCA_964548435.1 uncultured Sulfurimonas sp.
GACTAAAATTCCAAAACTATTGGTAAATATGGCTTTAAACATGGGGTATCTTTGTAATTTTTACAAGATTTTAACAAATCTTTGGTTAAAATCGACCCCTAAAAAACACAAAATGGTTGATACTCTATGGCACTCTTTGGTTCAAGCTCGCAAACAACACCCACTGCAAAAGTAGTCAGACCTACGGTTGTGAGAACCCAAAATGTTGCTAAAGAGCTCTTTAATATCGCCAAATCTTACGACATTCAACCAGAAGCGCTTGACTTTAACATCTTGGATGTACAAACATATGTACGTCTTGATGATGCTGAGTGGGAGAGTATAGAAAATGCAAAACTCTATGAACTCGATGATCAAACGCAGCTGCTAAATCCCCATTTTCAAATAAAACAGACATACGAAATAGAAGTTTTTTCCAGAAATAAAGATGCGATGACGATCTGCAAAAATGTCAAAATGGCAGTAGGAGCAAATGCTTCTAAGTGTAAGGTCTATCTGAGCATCAGTGCGGGATCGAGTTTAAGCTTTGATCCTATGCTTGAGCAGAGTATGCTCATAGAGATCAAAAAACGTAAAATTCGTGCCGGTATTCTCATAAATATTTTTGATGAGATGGTCGAGAGTGTTGCGGCAAAGATAGCTGCTCGTACGCAAGTTGCGCAAAAGCTTGAGTTTGAAAAAAATGAGACTTTTTTAATTGCACAGTCGCATGAACCTACCGCAACGACAAATGACGCACTCATCTTACACTATGAAAGAGATGAGAGTGTAGATGAAAATAAAAGAATCGACTATGCAGCGCGAGGCTTCATACAAGCAGTCAAGAAAGATGAACTGCTTATAGAGTACATTAAAGCCAAAGATGGACTTCCAGGACGTAACTGCCGTGGTGAATATATGAAGCCAGAGGAGCCAAGAGTGCTCCATCAGGTGACATTTAGCGTTGATGACACCATTCGTGTGGAAGAGGATGACAACTCTATAAAATATTTTGCTGCAGATAAAGGCTACATCGCGTTTGAAAACAACACTTACATCGTTAAAAAAGAGGTCGATGTGGGTGAGATCAGCTTTAAAACTACAGGCTCTATCCGTAGCGGTGTCGACTCCGATGTAAACATCAATGTCTCAGAGAGCAATGTTTTTAAAGATGCCATTGGGACAGGTATGCATGTAGAGGTGACCGAGATAGAGATTGATGGAAATGTGGGTCCAAACGCCAAGGTGATTGCTAAAAAAGCGACTATTGGAGGACAGACTCATGCTTCAGCGATGGTACGTGCTGACGAACTCGATATAAATATCCACAAAGGCAAAGCATTTGGAGGTCATGTGCATGTTACCCGCGTCGAACATGGAGAGGTTGAAGCCGATATTTTGAAGGTGACACAGGCACTTGGCGGGACTCTTAGAGCCAAAGAGGTAGATATTGAGCTGTGTGCATCCCATGTGAAGGTGACCGCGACGCGTCGTATAGAGATTAAAAAACTTCAAGGAAGTGAAAACATCTTCACCATCGATCCTCTGGTAAATAAAAACACACTCACGAGTCTACAAGATAATCAAGAGCAGATCGATAAACTTGAAAAAGAGATTCGTGAGATTAAGACGGAGTATATGCGACAAGGAAAGCTCATTCAAGATGGAATGGCTGCGTTTAACGAGATTAAAAAAAGATTGTTGCACTACAAAGCAAAGGGTGTGAAGATGCCACAAAGTTTCGTAGTAAAGTACAAAGAGTTTCAAATACTTCAAGCAAACTACAAGCAACTTGAAGAGAACTTGGCAAAAAAGAGTGACCAACTTACACTGCAAACGACCCGTACATCCTCCTTTCAAGACAATATTTTTGATGCTCGCATCATAAACAGAGACAGATGGATTGGCTACAATGAGATCCGATTTAAGCTTGTTGATCCGCCTATGGATCTGGTCTACAAACCAAAAGAGGGCTCTTTGGATAAAATTTTTGCCATTGTAGATCTAGGTGATGGCGTTTATGAGATACAGCCAAGAAAAGAGTAGAGGGAGAGGGGAAGTTTATGATAGTTGGATTACGAGGAGCACTGCTTCACAAAGAGCCTGGTTTTTTACATCTTGATGTAGGGGGTGTAGTCTATGAGGTCTTTATCTCTTTGCAAACCTTTGCTGGTGTGGGGAGCGAGTCGGTCTATCTGCATACGACGCATATTTTGCGTGAGGATGCTTCCTTGCTTTTTGGATTTTTAGACAAGAGTGAAAAGAAAATGTTTGAGATGCTGCTCAAAATTAACGGAGTAGGACCAAAGGTTGCTATGGCTATATGTTCGACCTATACACCCTCTCAGTTCGCGACTATAGTAAACAACAAAGATCTCGCTGGAGTGAGCAAAGTTCCAGGGATTGGTCCAAAGAGTGCTGGTCGTATTTTAGTAGAGCTGAGTGGTTTCTCGGAAGAGCTTTTGACAAACGCGACACTTCCTGCTGCTTCTGTTGCAAAATCACAAGCTTATGAAGCACTCGAAGCGCTAGGATTTAAAAAAGAGAAGATCGCAAAAGCACTGAGTGCATGTGAAGGTGAAGATACGGCATCTTTAGTCAAGGGTGCTCTAAAGCTGTTACAGACAGTCTAAAACTAACAAGAGTTTAAAAAAAGGAAATATATATTGAAGTTGACCATTTTATTTGGCGGGGCAAGTTTTGAACATGAGATTAGTATAGTAAGTGCAATTACACTCAAAGAGAAGCTTGCTGCGTTTGATTTGAGTTTTATATTTTGTGACACGACGCACCATTTTTATGCCATCGATAAGAGCAATATGCAAGCAGGTACATTCTCTAAAGGACTCTATGCGAAGATGCCTCGCCTCAGTTTAGCGCAGGGTGGTTTTATTCAAAAGGGACTCTTTGGGAGTAAAAAAACGACAGGTGTAGTGCTCAACCTCATTCATGGTGCAGATGGTGAGGATGGAACAGTTGCTGCATTATTGGATTTTTTCTCTATTAAGTACATTGGTCCGCGAGTAGATGCAAGTGTCTTCTCTTATGATAAACGCTACACAAAATACCTTGCAGAGGCGGTTGGTGTAAAGATGCTCCCTTATGAGGTTTTGTACGCTTTAAGACATACAAATCTCTCCATGAGTTATCCTGTCATTGTAAAGCCATCGCGTTTGGGAAGCTCCATAGGTGTGACTGTTGTCAAAGATGAGAGTGAACTAGACTATGCACTTGATAGTGCATTTGAGTATGACAAAACCGCTCTTGTTGAGCCCTTTATAGAGGGTGTCAAAGAGTACAATCTTGCAGGCTATAAAGCAAAAGGCAAGATGCACTTCTCCATAGTCGAAGAGCCTCAAAAAGAGGAGTTTTTGGATTTTGAGAAAAAATATATGGATTTTTCTCGCTCAGAGCAGGTACAAAGAGCCGATATTTCAGAAGCACTTGTCGCAAAACTACGTACAAATTTTGAAAAGATTTATGATCCTCTCTTTGAGGGTGCGCTCATCCGCTGCGACTTTTTTGTCATCGATGGCGAGGTCTATCTCAATGAGATTAACCCCATTCCTGGTTCTATGGCAAACTATCTTTTTGAAGAGTTTACACTAGCGTTAGAGTCTCTAGCAGACTCTCTACCAGAGGTAAAAAGAATTAAATCTACTTATGAATACATTCACTCTATTGCAAGCGCAAAAGGGAAGTAGATGGCGCTTCGCTCCATATTTTACAAACAGCACACATTTGAGATCAGTTATGAGATAGTAAACCCTAACGAGAAGGTTGATCTCATCATCTTGCATGGTTGGGGAAGCAACAAAGGGCTTATGAAAAAGAGTTTTGCATCGTACCTTGAAGGTTTTCGCCACATCTATATAGATCTCCCAGGATTTGGCGCTTCGACATCTGCGATGGCACTTACAAGCGAGGATGTCGCTCGTATTGTGGAGCTTTTGATGGTACATATCAATGCCTCTAAAGATGTCATACTCGGTCACTCTTTTGGTGGGAAAGTAGCACTTATTTTAGAGCCAAAGGTTCTAGTTTTAGTCGCCAGTGCTGGCATATACACACCAAAACCTCTCATGGTGCAGTTTAAAATCAGACTTACCAAGATTTTTAACTTTTTAGGTCTAAAAGCACTGCGTTCGCTCTTTGTGGCTGCTGATGCCAAAGCACTTTCAAAACCTATGTATGAGACTTTTAAGCATGTCGTCAATGAAGATATGAGTGATAGATTTAAAGCATATAAGGGCAAAGCACTTTTGTGTTGGGGAAGAGATGACACCGCTACTCCGATAAGTTCAGCTCACAAGATCTCTGAGCTCATTGGTGACTCCACGCTTCATATCTACGATGGGGATCACTACTTTTTTATGAAAGAGGCGCAAGATATATCACAAAAGGTTCTCACTACATTTTTAACAACTCTGGAGCACTAATATGGAACAATATCAAACTCTCGTGGCGTTTGTCGTTAATGTCGCGTTTGTAACACTTCTTGGATGGTATCTTATCACCAACCTACAGTGGTACGATTATAAAATCTCGCGTGTCATTACAAAGCATCATAAACCGCAGTGGCACTTTTTTTATTTTATTCTCCCCTTCATACTTTACTATACTACGGGAGCGTACTTTTCTATCTTTTTTCTCTTTGCGTTTCTTCCAAGCATTATCTTATGGCATAAAAAGCTTGATAAAAAACTCGTACTCACATGGAGAGTGAAACGTTTCTTGATTCTTCTGATAACGCTTACACTTTTTCAAAACTTTTTATGCTCCTTAAGAGACGCTTGTGCGCTCTATGGCGTTTTTATGCCATTAGCAGTCGCTTACATTGGGTCGTTTCTCATTGAGAAGTATCTCTTTATGCTCTACAAAAGAGAGGCCTCTAAAAAACTTCTTGGAATGAAAGATCTTCAGGTGAT
>CAZJRG010000110.1:0-4845 GCA_964548435.1 uncultured Sulfurimonas sp.
CAACTCTTTGGATCTCAACAACTCACAGATACTTCGCGAGTATGTGAGCACAAAAGGAGCAAACAGTGCCTATGTTGATCTTTTACTCGACTGTAAGGGGAAGATCAAAGAGGATGGAAGTTATAATAGTCCAATTTTCGAAGAGAATCCCGCACTCTATCGTGATGCCATCGCTTCGAGTGAGCATCTTGAGCAGATCAACCGATATTATGCACAAACATATAACGATAACGCACTTGCAAACATCGCGTTTGCTAAGCTCTTCTCCTACACGCAAGAGACAAATGCAACCATAGATCTTAACTTCGCCACCGCTGAAGTTTGGGAGTTGCTCTTGGGTGGTGACATCCAAAGAGCGCAAACACTCGCTCAAAACGCGGGAGCGTATGAAGAGATGGAGTCTTTGGGGTTGAGTGAAGAGGAGCAGAGTCGATTGGCACTCTTTAAGACAAGCTTCTTTGAACCAGTGCTTTTAGTAACGCTACAGATCGCAGATGCAGATACAAAAGCAACCATTCGCTTCGAGTATGACATTAAGAAAAAAAAGGGGTCACTGTTTGTTTACGATATTTAAAAAAGAGCACAAACGACTCTTCTTGGATCCATTTTGCACTCATAAGCCAGAGACAGCGTCTACACAAATGCTCGAGCTTGTGCTCTCGCCAGCACTCTACTGGGTCAAAAAGGCAAAGCTTCCAGTTAAGAGTGTTCGAGAGGTCAAAAAGCTGCTCCCTTCACTCTTTGAAGATCTGCTTCCTGCTGGAAACTACTCCTATCATGCTTACAAAAGTGGTGATGAGTTTTTACTTTTTGCATACGAGGAGCAGCCTATATTTGAGCTTCTTGGGCTCTATGGAGTGGCGTTTACTCAGATTGCTTCGGTTCATTTTGCACAAAGTTTAAGTGCATTTTTAGAGCAGCCAAAACGCATCAACGAGAAGCAGGCACTTCTGCTCAAAGATGAGTTGGTTATCATCTCGCCACTTGCGTGGGTTCATGCAGAGGAGACTTTGGAGATGGAGGGTCTCAAGCTCCCAGCAAACACCATTCGTCTGCAGCAGTATGGACACATAGTCTCAACTGCAAGCATAAATAAGATCGCTGCTGTTCTTGTGCTTTTGGGTCTCATCGTAGTAGTGGAGATCTTTGTCGCACTTGCAAAGAGAGAGGAGATCGTGAGTAAAAAAGAGGAGCTCTTTGCTCACTATAAACTCAAAGCGACCATGATGCAAAATCGCTCTTTGCTTGAGAGCTACCTCAAGATAAACAAAGAGCAGAAACTTCTTCGTGAGACTATGGGTGCTTTTTTGGCGCTCAAACTCCAAGGTGCGAGCAAAATCAGTCGTATGGAGTACAAAAACAGAGTGCTGCATGTAATACTCTCAGATGGATCTGAGGCATTACTTGGCTCTTTAAGGATGCAGCTAGAGAAAAAAGGAGTTGCGTTTACACACAAACTCTCAAAAACAAATCTCACTTTAGAGGTCAAGATATGAATCAGCCTAGCCCTCTCCATATAGGTGTACTGCTTATTGTAGCTCTTGCGTTTTTGTTCTATGAGCTCAGTAGTGTCAAGGCTTCGCTCCAAGAGGAGCAGCTCCTCTATGCACAGAGTAAAAATCTCGCGACACAGCTCAGTGGGCTCAAGGATGCTTATGGACAAAAAGAGAAGACGATCAGCTCCATACAGAGGCTTCTCTCCCAAAGCTCTCTAAGGTCAAGCGCTCTTAAAATGCAAAAGGGCAAAGAGTCGCTCACACTCACTTCAAAAGCTATGGATCTTAGTGCCATCAACTCTCTCATGGGAAAACTTCTCAACGGCTCTTATAAGATAGCTGCGTTAAACATAGAGCGTCTGAGTGAGTCGCAAGCAACTCTGAGTGTGGAGATAAAATGGTAAAGAAAACAGTCAAATTTTTAGCATATATGCTCTTTTTTACATTTGCACTGATGGCGTTTATGCCTAAAGAGGGTTTTTACTACCTACTTGAAGAGCTACTGCAAAAAGAGGGTGTGGTTATCTCGGGCGAGAGAGTCGATACTTCTGTTGTAGCACTCCACATAGAGGGGCTTGATGTGAGTTTTAAGGGGATAGAGAGTGCACACATAACAGATGCTGACGTGATGCTTTTGGGCATTTACAATGCTTTTGATTTTAAAGATGTGAAGCTCTCCTCTTTAGTAGAGAGCTATCTCCCAAGCGATGTCGCAAATATGACTCTTCACTACTCTCTTTTGAGTCCACTTGAGCTTCTTTTTGAAGCAGAGGGAGATTTTGGGAGTGCGAGTGGGAGTTTTGAGTTTACCAAGCGCTCCTTAGAGCTAAAACTCACTCCATCGACACTGATGCAGATGCAGTATGCTAAAAGCTTGAAAATGTTCAAAAAAGCTGATGATGGAGGGTATGTGTATGCAAAAACTTTCTAAAACAGACTTCATGATGGTGCTTGGCAGATTGCTATTGCTTTTGCTCTTTGCAAAGCTGATCTCACTGGCTTTGTGGTGGTATCTTCCAAGTGAGGGTGTAGAACTAGATACAAAAACATCCTACCAGCCAAGCTATCAAAGAGTCTCTTTTGCAAATATGCTCACACCTAAAAGAGCCCAAACGCAAGAGGTAGCAGGGACAAAAACAAGTGCGCTGAGTATGAACAACTTTTTGCTCAAAGGGGTCTATGGGAGTCGCTATAGCGGTTATGCCATCATTGCCAAAAAAAGCTCTCCAAACGATACCGAGATCGTCGCAGTCGATGAGATTTATGAGGGGTATATCTTAAAGGAGATCGCGTTAAGCGAAGTGATCTTCTCAAAAGAGAATAAAGAGTACACGCTCAGACTCCAAGAGATCACCCCTTCAAACTATGTGACGCCTGCATTTGAGTCGAGTCAAGAGGGTGTAAAAGAGGTGATGCGTTCAGATATAGCGACCTATTCTAAAGATCCATCGCTTATCTGGAAAGATATAGGCATTGAGGAGATGAAAGAGGGCAATAAGCTCATAGGATTTAGAGTCACACGTGTAAAACGAGGTTCAAAGATGGAGACATTGGGGCTTAAAAAAGATGACCTTATCATCAAAGCAAACAACATTGAACTCACTTCAATTGCAAAGGTGCTCAAGCTCTACAAAGATATTGATAAGATGGAGTCACTCGCACTTACCATCCTAAGAAACAACCAAGAACAGGAGATAGTATATGAAATTCGTTAAGGCAGTGGCGATTATCGCACTTCTACTCACCTCGCTTTATGGACGTGAGCAGGTGAATGTTAATTTTGCAGATCTAAAGATCGAGGATTTTATAAAGCTTGTCTCAAAGGTGACCCAAAAAAATATTCTCATCAATAATAAAATAACAGGTACTGTCGATTTTGTCAGCACTACACCCGTTTATGACGATGAGCTGATGGGGATTTTGGTCTCTGTGCTCGAGTCAAAAGGCTTTACACTTGTACAAAACGGTTCGCTCTATGAGATAGTGCGTTCAACTGAAGCCGCAAAGAACAATCTACCAGTGGCAAGCCAAGGCAAAGAGCTCTACGGCTCACTTATGATGACACAAGCCATCACTGTCAGCGGCGAAAATGTAGATGTGGTCGCCGCAAAAGTGCGCTATCTCATCTCTAAAAACGCCAAGCTTATGACCATGAAAGAGAGCAACACCATACTCCTCACCGACTACCCAAAAAACATCGAGACCATCAAACGCGTCATCGCCGACATAGACACCAACAACCAAGCCATGGTTCAAGTCGTACCCATCTTGCATGCCGAACCCAAGAAGCTTCAAGCGCGAGTGGTGGAAATCAGCAAGTCTATATTTAACGAAAAGGTAGACGGCGAAGCGGTCAAGGTGATCTTGGATGAGAACATCAACGGACTTTTGCTCGTGGGTAAAGAGCGCAACGTCAAAAAGCTTGAAGCCATAGTGGTCGATCTTGACGTAGAGTCAAAAGCCAACAACGGCATAGAGATATTTGCGCTCAAAAACTCTGACGCAAAAACGGTGGCGACCACCATCAACGACATCATCTCCAAACAGACCTTTGCCGATCCGCTCATGAAACCAAACGTAGCGGCAAGCGAAGAGATAAACGCCGTCATCGCCATAGGCGATCCGACCATACTCAAAGGACTCAAACTCATCGTAGACGAGCTTGACAAAGAGCAGTTTCAGGTCTATGTTCAGGCGAGGATTGTGGAGATAAACCAAAGAAATACAGAGTCGCTAGGTGTTAAATATGGATTTGAGGGAGGAGGAGTACAGAACGGAGGTCTCTACACCTTAGCAACAAATTTCGGAGGCTCTGCGATTGCTGTTGATGAGGAAATTCAAGAGGCTGTTGGTTTGACAAATGTAACTGGAGCTAATTTTGCACTTGGAGCAGCATTAGATTTTCTTGAGACAAATGGTGCTTCTAAATCGATTTCTAATCCATCAATTCTTTGTTTAAATAATAAAGAATCGTCAATTTATGTTGGTAAAACAATTTCAATTTCTACAGGTAGCTTTTCAAATACAACAGGTATTGCAAATTCAGCAACAACCTTTAAACGAGAAGATGTTGGTCTAACATTAAAAATTAAACCACGTGTTTCTTCAAACGATAAAGTTACATTAGATGTTGAAGCCATCTTAGAAAATGTCCTAACTGAAAGTGATAAAGGGCAGCCTGTAACATCAAAACAGGAAGTAAAAACACAGGCCATACTTGGACATGGGGAGAGTATTGTTATTGGTGGACTTGTTAAGACATATGATACTAAGACCGTTAGTAAAATACCACTTTTGGGTGATATTCCACTCATAGGTGAGTATTTATTTTCATCAAATATAGAGTCAG
>CAZJRG010000111.1:0-4824 GCA_964548435.1 uncultured Sulfurimonas sp.
AAACTCCATGACTACCCCTTTATTCCAAACCAAAATTTAACACTCTTGCTCTTTTTAATACGCTCCTCAAGAAGGAGATAGATACCATGCGTCCCTAAAATCGCGGTAAGCATAGAGGCTAAAATACCGATGCTCATAGTGATTGCGAACCCTTTGACTGCACCCGTACCGTAAGCATAGAGAACCACTGCGGCAATAAGCGTCGTGATATTTGCATCCAAGATGGAACGCATGGCGTTTTCATACCCCTCTTCTATGGCTTTGTACATCGATTTGCCTTCATGTAAAAGCTCACGGATACGCTCAGCAATGATGACGTTGGCATCAACTGCCATACCGACAGTAAGCACGATACCTGCCATACCAGGGAGTGTGAGTGTCGCACCAAAAAGACTCATGACAGCTATAAGAAGTGCCAAGTTGACGAAAAGTGCGATATTTGCAATCACACCTGCTGCACCGTAGTAAAAAATCATAAAAAATACGACAAGAACAAAACCACCCACAAGAGCGATGAGTGAAGCTTTAATGCTGTCAGCTCCAAGACTTGGACCAACTGAGCGTTTCTCCATCACATAAATAGGTGCTAAGAGTGCTCCTGAACGCAGTGCAATTGCGAGATCTTTGGCTTCAATGACGGTGTAGTTTCCAGATATCTGTCCGCTTCCGCCACCAATGCGTTCATTGATATTTGGCGCAGAGTAGACTTTTCCATCAAGCACTACAGCGAGACGTTTGCCTACATTTGCCCCTGTAAAATCACCAAAGATCTCAGCACCTTCAGCATTGAGTGTAAAGTTTATGAGTGGTCGGTTATTTTGGTCAAATCCCATCGTGGCATCAGTGAGCATCGCTCCGTCCAATATAGGAATTTCACGCACAAGATATTTGATATTTTCATCTTTTATATCTGGAAGAATCACATCTCCATAAGCCGCCGCGTCTGCTTGACTCATATTTAAAACTCTGGCGTTTCTCTCTTCATCAACAGCCATTAGCTCCAACTTGGCTCCACGAGAGATGAGCTCGCGTGCTCGCTGCTCCTCCTCTTGCGTTTTAATACCTGCGAGTTGCACCAAGATACCATCAGCACCTTGACGTGCCACAATCGGCTCAGCTAGCCCAAACTGGTTGAGTCTGTTTCTAATAGTCTCAATGGCTTGATCTACTGAGTCAGCTTTGACTTTTTCTATCGCTTCAGGAGTAAGTGCAACAGAGATGTTTTGCGACTGCGTCTGAAGTACAACACCCTCCATCTCTTGAAGATAAGCAGTTATCTTTGCTGCATCGTCACTATCAAGATACTCAAAAAAGACGCCAGCATCATCAAAACGCAGCTTGTCTATAAGAATATCTTCACGCTGTGCAAAATACTTCACACTCGCGGCAATAGACTTAATGCGGCTCTTGAGTGCCTCATCAGTTTTGACACCCAAAAGGAGATGAAGCCCCCCTTGTAGGTCTAGACCAAGGGTAATCTTCTTACCTGCTTGGGTCTGCAATAAAGAGGGAGCTGAAAACACAAGCCCAAAAACTATCGCAAACGCGAAGATGACTATGCGGTAATTAAGCCTCATCCTCAAACTTCTTTGCTACAGCATCTTTAACGATTTTTGCAGTTGCTTCATCGTTTATTTTTACAGTTAAAAACTTCTCTTCAACCTTTTGAATGACTACGATGAGCCCACCATTTGTGAGAACTTTGTCTCCTTTTTTAAGCGCCTCTATCATCGCTTGTTTGGCTTTAGCCTCTTTTTGCTGCGGACGAATAATTACAAAGTACATAATTGCAATTAAAAATACAAATGGTAAGAGTTGTGAGATTATTTCCATCGTCAAACTTCCTTTATCTGGTAAAATTGCGGCGATTATACAAGAAATATACTAAGAGGACTCTAAATGAGTGATTTTGTAAAAACAGCACTTCTAAGCTTCGCCACCGCACTCTGTATGAGTGCGTTTATCTACCTTGAGCATTATGGCCTTAGTTCAAAACTCATAAACACTCTGCTTGGCTTGGCTGCGTTTGCACTCATTTTACACATTCCAAAGCGAGCCATTTTGGGCAGTGGTTTTCTCATTGGTCTTTTTTGGTTCTATTGGATTGGCTACAGTTTTGAGTATCAGGGTGTTGGCTTTATGACACCTATTATCACTGTTGCGTTTGGATTTGTTTATTTGCTCTTCTTTTTGCCTCTTTATTTTACGCCTAAAGCCTATGTAAGAGCACTGCTTCTCTTTGCTTTGAGCTTTGTTGAGCCTTTTGATTGGAACTGGATGCGTTTAGAGCTCCCTTTTGTAGAGAGTTACATTGGCATAGAAAAATGGCAGTTTGCCCTTGTACTTTTAGCACTCTCTCTCCCTTCCCTGCTACACAAAAAGATTCAAAACAGATGGCGTTTTGCATCACTGCTTCTACTCCTTTTCTCACTCGATCTGACCACACCCCAACATAAAGAGGCACCACTCAAGATCAAACTCGTCGCCACAGATGTAAAACAGGAGCACAAGTGGCAAAAAGAGTCGCTTGAGCCCACTCTTGAGATGATCTTTAACGAGATACTCAAAGCCAAAATCGAGAACTATGACCTCATCCTCTTCCCTGAGTCCGTATTTCCACTCTTCTTAAACAAAGCACCACAACTGATGGAGGCTTTGCAAAAGGCATCGCAGGAGATCGCTATAGTCACGGGTGCTCTCTACCTTGAAGATGGCAAACACTATAATGCGACCTATTTCTTCGACAAAGGAAACTACAAAGTCGCCAAAAAAGTGGTCCTTGTCCCCTTTGGAGAGTACATTCCCCTCCCCGCGTTTGCCAAAGATTTTATCAACGACACCTTCTTCAGCGGTGGCAGCGACTTTGTAAATGCAGAGTCGCCGAGTGACTTTCTCATCAAAGGTGTTAAGTTTCGAAACGCCATCTGCTACGAAGCGACCTGCGATGAGCTCTATAAGGGAGATGTGGTGTTTATGCTTGCTATGAGCAACAATGCTTGGTTTGCCCCTTCCATAGAGCCCACACTCCAAAATCTTCTTCTGAGATTTTATGCAAGAAAATATGGTGTCACTATCTATCATGCTGCTAACTACAAAGGCTCTGGAGTCATTTGGTAATCTCTTTTTTATGTATAATGCAACCTCAACAAACGATGGAGGTTGCTTACAATTATGCAAAACTTAAAAAACCCAAATCTCTATAACAACCGCGAACTCTCGTGGCTTCAGTTTAACACCCGCGTACTCAAACAGGCGCAAGATGAGTCACTTCCACTTCTAGAGCGACTCAAGTTTTTAGCCATCTACGGAACAAATCTGGATGAGTTTTATATGATACGTGTCGCAGGACTCAAAAAACTCTTCTCAGCTGGCATCATTGTCTCAGGTGCAGATAGACTCACACCCTTAGAGCAGCTGCGTGAAATAAGGGAGTATCTCCACCAAGAGCAGCAAGTTGTCGAACACTATCTCCATAATATTCTTAAAAAACTTGAGCTTGAGGGAATTTTTGTAAAAACGTACAAAGAGCTCACTGCTACTGAAAAGAGCCGACTCAAACACTACTTCAAAGAGAACATCTACCCTGTTATTGTCCCTATCGCCATAGATGCCACGCACCCTTTTCCGCATCTCAACAACCTCAGCTTTGGGCTCATTGTCAAACTCAGCGATCAAGATGATGAGCGCATAGAGCGTTTCGGGCTCATACGTGTTCCTCGTGTTTTGGAGCGTTTTATTCAGCTTGGCAACAGTGTCTATGTCCCAATAGAAACACTCATAGCTGAGCATATAGAGGAGCTTTTTCCAGGCTACTCCTTGATCAAATACTCTGCGTTTAGAGTCACTCGTAATGCAGATATGGAGATAGAAGAGGAGGAAGCAGATGACTTTATGGAGATCCTTGAAGAGGGGCTGAAGCTTCGCCGCAAGGGAGAGATGGTTCGACTTGAGGTCGGCAGTAGTCCAGATGATGAAGTGGTCAACTTCTTTAATCGCCATGCAAATGTTTACAAAGATGATATTTATAAGTTTAATACCTTTTTAAACCTCTCGAGTCTTTGGCAGATTGTGAGCAACAAAGATTTTGTGCATCTAGCACTGCCACCATTTAAACCACAGATGCTTCCACCGCTTGACACCAACGAGAGTATATTTGCCACTCTAGAGAAGCAAGACATACTGCTCTATCAGCCCTATGAGAGCTTCGAGCCTGTGGTAAAACTCATCCAGAGTGCGAGCAAGGACCCAGATGTGCTCTCTATTAAGATGACACTCTACCGTTCAGGCACAAACTCGCCAATAGTGCAAGCACTCATGAGTGCAAGTGAGAGCGGAAAACAGGTCACTGTAATGGTGGAGCTCAAAGCACGCTTCGATGAGGAGAACAATCTCATCTGGGCAAAAGCTCTTGAGAAGGCTGGTGCTCATGTTATCTATGGTATCAAAGGTTTTAAGGTACATGCAAAAGCGACCCTTATTACACGCAGAAGAAACGGTAAACTCAAACAGTATGCACACATAGGAACAGGAAACTATAACCCAAGTACCGCCAAGATCTATACAGACATCTCCTACCTCACAAGTAAAGAGGAGGTGACAAATGATCTCACCCGATTCTTTCACTTTCTTTCAGGTTTTAGCAACAAAGGCAAACTCAACGAGCTCTATATGGCACCATCACAGATCAAGCCAAAAATTCTTTCGCTCATTCAAAACGAAGCTCGTAGAGGTAGCGAAGGTCATATTATCGCCAAGATGAACTCGCTTGTAGATGATGATGTCATCCGTGCACTCTATAAGGCAAGCCAAGCAGGCACAAAAGTG
>CAZJRG010000112.1:0-3401 GCA_964548435.1 uncultured Sulfurimonas sp.
ATGATCATAAAAATTGAGCCATCTTTGCGCATACTCTTCAAGTGCATCGACTCGAAGCGGCATATCAAAAAGTTCACCATTTTTTTTGGCTAAATGTGTAGCATCTCCATTATGCAGCAGAGCAGTACTCGCAAGTATGCGTTTTGTAAGCAGACTCAGTGCATCGAGCAGTTCACTACAGTGAGAGGCATTGGAGCGATTGAGCTTGGAGATCAAAAAGCGCACAAACTCATGCATAGTCTTCATGCGATAGGCTGCCAACTCTTTTTGGAGCTCTGGTGTGAGCATCTTTGTGAGTTTACTCATGTGATTACAATCTTCTACCTGCATTCCCGCTTTTGTCGCCTCTTTGCAAAAAGCCTCTGCATAGAAGTCAGGAGTAAGCAGCTTTCCCTCATTTTGTAGCCGTTTTACAGCAGCGTTTATAATAGCCTGAATCGTCATAAATACCTCCTACTCTTTTTGAGAAACCTCTGCAGATACCTGTGCCACAAAGGAGTTTATCGCTTTTGCAGCACCAAATTTGATAGCATCAAAACGCTGCTGCTCAGTCAGAACTGAGTTTGGAGATACAGAAAAATCATAAGTTCCATGTGCTCTGTAGCGTTTTTGAGCGGTTTTACTTATGCGGTTAATGTTGAGCGTGATGGTCGCTCGATACCCCACAATAAACCCATTGCTATCAAACTGTACAGGAGCATAAGAGGGCTCAGTAAGAGAGATAACCAGATGCGTATCGGCATAACTTCTTGCAACAAGTGAGGAGCGAAATATCTCAATGACGGCTGCATCGACTGCATCTTTGATGACCACAGTATTTTCAGGATCTTGAGATGAGATGATGACATCGGTACTTATCTTCTCCCCAACTACTACACGTGCGAATTTGGATGTTGGCTTATAGCCGCAACTTACGAGAGCAAGCACACAAAGCAGTGCAAAAAACTTTCCTAAGTGCTTTAGCATCTTCTACCCTTTAGTGACAATGTTAACAAGTTTTTGCGGCACTACGATCTCTTTTACGATCTCTTGACCCTCAAGCCATTTAGCCACTACTGTTTTTGCAGCGGTGAGTACCTCATCATTTGAAGCATCACGTGCTACTTCCACCTCACCTCTGCGTTTACCGTTTATAGAGATGCCTAGCATTATACTCTCTTCGATGAAAACCTCTTGGCAGATCTCTTGAGGTGCAAGGTTGGCAAGTCCGAAATAGTTCTGCGAGATCTCCCAGCAAACATGTGGAATCACTGGCTCCATAATAGAGCTCAAAATCCAGTACCCCTCACTCCAGACAGCTGCGTTTGACTGTGTACCCAGTGCATTCATTGCCTCCATCACACCAGCGATCATCGTGTTAAAAGTGTAACGCTCAGCATAGACCTCGTTTGCTCTCACAAGTGCTTCATAGACCTTTTTACGTGCAAACTGCTCCTCTTTTGAGAGAGTTTTGTGATCAATATAAGGTTTTGTTGTGGTCGGCTCTATGTTTTGGCTTCTGTTTGCAAAACGTTTGATGAACTTGTAAGCCCCTTCAACCGCACTGTCATTCCACTCAAGCTCTTGTGTCGGCGGTGCGGCAAAGAGTATAAACAGACGAGCCGTATCTGCACCATACTTCTCTATGATGGCATCAGGGTCTACGGTGTTTCCTTTAGATTTTGACATCTTTGCACCATCTTTGAGAACCATGCCTTGCGTGAGGAGTCTATCAAAGGGCTCATCAAACGCCACATAACCCAAATCTCTAAAGACTTTTGTAAAAAAACGAGCATATAAGAGATGCAAAATTGCATGCTCTATGCCACCTATGTAGTGATCCACACCCATCCAGTATTTGATCTGCTCCGCTGAAAACGCTTCATCTTGCCAGTTTTTCTCAGAGGCGCAAAAACGCAAGAAGTACCACGAAGACTCCACAAAAGTATCCATCGTATCGGTCTCGCGGATGGCATCTTTGCCACACTTTGGACATTTACAGTGTTTCCATGTCGGGTGTTTCTCGAGTGGATTTCCCTCACCCGTGATCTCAATGTCATCAGGGAGCGCTATGGGAAGGTTCTCTTTTTTCTCCATAACGATTCCACAATCATCACAGTGGACAAAAGGAATAGGTGCACCCCAGTAACGCTGTCTACTTACACCCCAATCTTTGAGTTTGTAGTTTGTAGTTCTTTTGCCGATTTTTTTCTCTTCAAAAAGTGCTATGACCGCCTCTTGAGACTTTTTGGAGTTCATACCGCTAAACTCGCCCGAGTTAAAAAGTTCGCCCACTTCTGTAAACGCAGCCTGAGTCACATCTGACTCGCCATCATAAGGCTTGATGACTGCTTTTATAGGCAGATCATACTTCTTAGCAAAATCAAAGTCACGCTCATCATGCGCAGGAACAGCCATAACCGCTCCGCTTCCATACTCCATAAGGACAAAGTTAGCTATCCAAACAGGTACAGACTCTCCCGTGAGAGGATGAAGTACGTTTAGACCAAGGCTCACCCCGCTCTTCTCTTTTTGTCTCTCAATACTTGAGCTGTTTTTCATAGCTTTAATCTGTGCCACAACTCCCTCTTCTAAGAGTCCCTGCTCCATCATGTAAGTGACGATTTTATGCTCAGGAGCAACTGCTGTGTAGGAGACACCATAGATAGTGTCAGGTCTTGTCGTAAATACATCAAAACCTTCAAAATTTCCCCCCAGCTTCACTCTACTTGCTTCATCAAATGCGAGTTCAAACGCAAGTCCATTAGATTTGCCTATCCAGTTCTCTTGCATCGTAAGCACCTGTTTTGGCCAGCCACCCTCGAGTTTTTTGAGATCCTCTAAAAGCTCCTCAGCATATGCTGTAATTTTAAAGTAGTACTGATTCATATCTTTTTTAACAATAGGTGTCCCACAACGCCAACACCCACCATCTTCAACCTGCTCATTTGCCAAAACAGTCTGATCGTGTGGACACCAGTTAAGGAGTCCTTTTTCACGGTAAAGCAATCCTTTGTTGAACATATCGATGATAAAGCCCTGTTCAAACTTTGTATAGAGCGGGTCAGAAGTTGCAAGCTCGCGTTTGCGAGAAAACGAAAACCCTAGAGAATAAAACTCATTTTTCATATAGTCGATGTTGTCGTAGGTCCACCCTTTTGGATGTGAACCATTTTTAATAGCTGCGTTTTCAGCTGGCATTCCAAAGCTGTCAAAACCGATTGGGTGAAGGACATTTTTCCCCATCTGACGGTAGTAGCGTGCAAATGCATCACTAATGGAGTAGTTTCTTACATGCCCCATATGGAGTCTTCCACTTGGGAAAGGGAACATACTTAAGATGTACTTTTTCTCCTGTGTAAAATCCTCGCTAGGTTCAAAACTATCATTAGCTTTCCAATACTCTTGCCATTTTTTTTCTA
>CAZJRG010000112.1:3501-4802 GCA_964548435.1 uncultured Sulfurimonas sp.
TCTTCGTGTGTTTTTGAACTCTCAATGTAGACAAGACCCATGGAGAAGATATTTGCAATAAGCGCACCGATTGCGAGTGCTATTGCCCAGTTGTCATCGCCTACGATCACTAAAAAAACAAACGCAGGTATGAGGTGTAGGTCTGCTACGAGTGAAGATGCCAAGAGCTCTGCTGCAAGAAGATTTCTTACACCTATTTTTAAAATTGTACTGATGAGATTTACCGCAGCAGCCAAAAAAAGTGATGTCGCCGTGTTCTCATACAAAAACCCAGCAATAGATGTCAAACTCATAAGAGAAAAAAATACGTAAATTACCTTACCCCAATCCATGATTGTAACTCCTTACATTAATCTAATTTTTTACTGAGCGTGGTCTCTACCACTACATTACACCCGACTCAAACTGCTGACGCATCTTCTCTTTTTCTGCGGCTTGCTTGGCTTTTTGTGCAAGTTTTGCATTGTACTCTTTGACATCAAAGCCAAACCACAAAAGCAGAGGAGATGCAACAAAAATCGAAGAGTATGTCCCGATAATAATCCCCACAAAGAGTGTAAACGCAAATGCGTGAATGATCTCGCCTCCAAAGAAAAAGAGTGTAAAGACCACAAAAAAAGTTGTGAGCGAAGTGAGTGTCGTACGTCCTAAAGTCTTACTCACTGAGCTGTTGATTACTGCTGCGAGATTACTGTTTTTTGCATTGGTAACCCCTTCTCGAATACGGTCAAAGATAATGATAGTATCGTTAAGCGAATATCCAATAAGTGTCAGCATTGCAGCTAAAACATCGAGATTGATATCTATAGCAAAGAGTGAAAGTGCTCCAAATGCTATTGAAACATCATGTATAAGTGCCACAACCGAAGCGAGTGCAAAACGCCACTCAAAACGAAACGCTACATAAGCCAATATACCTATCATTGCCAAAACAAGTGCGGTGATACCTTTTTCTTTGAGCTCCGCACCGACAGTTGGCCCTACCATCTCCACACGACGCACTTCAAACTCACCAGTGCCTCTAAGTGTCTCACGCGTCACATCACCCACATCTCGAGTAACATCGCCTGAGGAGCTCTTCATTCGAATGACCACCTCCTCTTTTGAACCAAACTCACTAATGGATGCGCCCTCAAAAAGTTTGTCCGCTTTGAGTCGTTCGCGCATCATCTCAATTGGTGCAGCCTCAGTGTATTTTACTTGAACAAACGTTCCTCCTGCAAAATCGACTCCGTAGTTAAGCCCTTTTGTAAAGAGTAAAAAGTACGAAGCTACAATCAAAGCGAGAGATAAAAAGAGTG
>CAZJRG010000113.1:0-4740 GCA_964548435.1 uncultured Sulfurimonas sp.
ATAGACTTTTTGTATGACTGGAATGATGAAGTGAAGCCCAGGAAGAAGCGCTTGGTCTTGGTACTTTCCGTTTGTGCTAAGGATTCCGCGCTGCCCCTCTTCGATGATAGTAAATGGTTTTGCAAGAATCAACAAAACAATCATAGCGATAATGAAGTAGACGATGCCAGATTTGCCACCCATGTTAAAGTTTATGTTTGGCATCTGCGGCACTTTTGGACCATTGGCATTTGAGCCTCCAGAGGGCTTCTCATACCCTCCCCCTTCACTCTTTTTTTTGTTAAAGTAGTCGTTCATATCTGATGCTTGGAGTATATTTTCTTGCATGTTCATCTCTTTTCCTAGTTAATGTAAGTTAGATAGTGCTCGTATTTTTCATTGCGTCCAAAGACGATGTCAAAATAAGCACTCTGAAGTTTTTCTGTGATCTCGCCGCGTTTGCCGCACCCGATGACTCTTGCGTCAACGTTTGCCACAGGCGTGATCTCAGCGGCAGTTCCTGTTAAAAACGCCTCATCTGCCACATAGACCTCTTCGCGAGTAATGCGACGACGCTCCACTGCATAGCCCATATCTTGCGCGATCTCTATGACTGTTTTTTGTGTTATGGAGACAAGAGCATTGTCGCTTGGAGGTGTTACTAAAACACCATTTTTTATCATAAAAAAGCTTGCCCCGCTCGCCTCAGCCACATACCCTTGATCATCTAAAAGCAGCGCTTCATCATACCCGCACTCTATGGCTTCATACTTAGCCATCTGAGAGTTAAGGTAGTTTGCTGTTGCTTTTGCTTTTCCCATATTTGAAGTGTTTGATGGTCTATTGACGGATGAGATTTTGAGTCTGATACCGTTTTTGAGTCCATCTTCACCAAGGTAAGCACCCCACTCCCATGCTGACATAACAGTCTCGACTGGAGCATTTTTGTGGTAAACACCCATAACGCCATAACCCAAAAACGCAAAAGGGCGAAGGTAGACATTGTCACCTGTAAACTCATTTCTTCTTATGAGCTCGATCTGTGCTTGATTTATCTCTTCAACACTGTAAGGAATGTTGATGAGTGTCATCTTTGCCGACTCTTTAAGTCTCACCGTGTGATCATTAAGTCTAAAAATAGCATACCCTTTTGCCGTTTTATATGCCTTAGTTCCCTCTATTACCCCATTTCCATAGTGGATGGTGTGCGAAAGCACATGCACTTTTGCATCGTCCCAAGCCACAAACTCACCATTCATCCAAATATATTTGGCAGCGTCCATAAAAAATCTCCAATGTAAATAATTGGCGAAATTCTATCTAAAATGCTATTTATTTACTCTTTTAATAGCGTCCTAGCACTGCGTTTATCTGTAAATATGCCTCAAGCGGGGACGTCTCAAAATAGGGTAGATTGTAAAGAGACGCAAACTCTTTTGTGATTTTTTGCACCTTTAGAAGATGAAAACGCGGAGCCTTTGGAAAGAGATGATGCTCTACTTGCGTGTTGAGTCCGCCATAAAACCAGTGAACAAAGGCTCCCCCTTTGAGCGAACGCGAAGTTCGCATCTGCAGCTCCATCCAGGAGAGCTTCTCACCCTCCTCTTTTTCAAATACCTCACACCCCAAATGGTTGGTGATGAAGCCAAACGCAAGCCAAGGTGAAAGTGTAAAATAGAGGGTCAAAAAAAGTGTCAAAGCGTACTCAAAAGGGAGCAGATAAAAAACGCTCCCCCAGATAAGCGGCCAATGCAGCAGCATCAAAAAGAGCTCGCCCCAACGTTTGCGCTTGATGACGAAGTTGTAAGATTGGGCTATAAACGCGGGGTACATAAAAAACATAGCTCCCCAAAAGATGAGATACTTCCATGAACGCAGCCACTTTTTGTTCCCTTTTTGAAGCCGAGTAAACGCCCCATCAAATGCCAAGATATCTTCATCTTTTTGAGGCACATTGCACCATGTGTGGTGGTTGATGTTGTGCTTGAAATCCCACCACGAAGAGGAGTTAGAGAGGATGATGGCGGCAAATGGATAAGAGAGACGAAAAGAGAGCTTCTTGCTCTTAAAATACTGCAGATGCAAGATGTCGTGAGAGACGAAAACCGCGCGGGTAAAGATGACGCTCAAAAAAAGCCCAAGCAAAACGCTCGTCCAAAAACTCTCAAAAGCATAAACGGCAACTAAGTAAACCAAGAGATAAAAAAGAGCCAGACTCGCAAGCACAAACCCCATCTCAAAACTCCCCCGAATAGGCACCCGCTCAAGCAAACCCGCCTCGCGAACAGCGGTTTTTAGCTCATGAAATATATCTGGAAAAGTGGAAGCAACCATAGAAAAACCTAGAAAAAATTTTGAGATTTTAGCGAGTGTTTGCTGATTTTTTGATTTGTGATGATGTAACTTGTTTGTAATCTTAAGGCAACACAGAGGTAATCAAGCCATTTTATACTTCGCACAAATTTAACACGGAGATTTCAAGCATGAATCATTTCAAGAACACGGCACTTAGTTTAGTTGCGGCTGCAGCTATCGCACTTACTGGATGTGGAGGCGGAGGAGGTGGAGAGACTCCTTCATCAACACCAACTACTCCTACGACACCAATAGTGCCAACAAGTACAACTCTCTCAGGAGAAATCAGCACAAACACTACACTCACTGCTGATAAAATATGGACGCTTAATGGTCTAGTGACTGTTAACAATGGTGCTACTCTTACAATTGAGCCGGGAACGACTGTTCTAGGTGCTGCAGGAACTGGTGCAAACACGGCTGTTCTTGTAATCGACAAAGGTGCAAAAATCAATGCCGCTGGTACTGCCGCTAAGCCTATTATCTTCAAATCTGCAACTGCTCACAATGGTGGTGCAAACACTTGGGGTCAATGGGGTGGTCTAACTCTTATCGGTAATGCTGGTAACTCACAAGTTGGTGCTTATGAAGCTATCCCTTCATTTACTCCTGGTACTTCTAACTTAGCTGACAACTCTGGTGTTTTAACTTATGTTAAAGTTTACAACTCTGGTATCACTATGGAAGAGAACAAAGAGATTAATGGTATCTCATTTATAGGTGTTGGTTCAGGAACTACTGTTGATAACATAACTGTTGAAAAATCTGATGACGACTGTATAGAGCTTTGGGGTGGAACTGTAAATCTAAGCAACATCACTCTTGCTGAGTGTACTGATGATCACTTCGATATCGACGATGGATTCAGCGGAACTGTTACAAACTTGACAATCACTCAAACAACAGGTAATGCAGCTATGGAGATGTCAGGTACTACTGCTGCAACTTTTGATGGTCTAAATATCACTGTTAACAACTCTGCTAAAGAGGGCGGTATCTTCTTTAAAGGAAATGGTATCGGTGGTCACTTCAAAAATGCTACTGTGACTTATAATGTCTCTAATGGGTTTGGAGCTATTCACTCTGACGGTTCATTTGATAGTGCAAACACTTCATTTTCAAATACCACTTTGGCTGGAACAGGTCCTGATAAGTTTACTGGCCCTTCCGCTGCTAGCATTCAAGCTTTGTTTGATGCACAATAAGTTATAAAATCCAATCAAAAGCAAGCAGTTGTTGCTTGCTTTTGATTCTTAAAAAGCACATCAAATTACAAACCTTCTTCAAAAATGTCACCAAAGCGTCACCCAAAAGTAACCTTCCTAAAACCTCACTCCGTTAAGATTTCGCAAATTATCCTAAAACTACGGAGAAAAAATGATTTTCACTCACACGCAAAGACTCGGCTCACTTGTGTTGGCGGCACTTTTGCTTGCTCCAGCTGCAAACGCGGCCCAGACAAACAAGGAGCTTGTCAACTCCATCATAGCACTACGTGGAGATGTTGAGAGACTCTACACCGACATCAACGAGAACAAAGAGCGTTACAGAACGGAGATGAAGTCACTCTCTATGCAGATAACAGACTCAGAGGCACAGATCAACAGAGAGAAGACCGCTATCAAACTAGCCCAAACTGAGCTTCAAAAGGTAAGCACGCAGATCCAAGAGACCTCCTCAGGAAACGAAGAGATCAAGCCGCTTGTGCTAAACGCCATCGCTCTTCTTGAACAAGCCATCAAAGAGGGCATTCCTTTTATGGTCGAAGGCAGAGTCGCAGATCTTGCAAAGATCAAGTCAGACCTAGAAGAGGGACTCATCACCAACGAAAAAGCGCTCTCTCTTGTGTGGGTAAGCTATGACGATACCATTCGCCTCACCAAAGAGATAGGGCTCTTCAAACAGCAGATCGACTTCAAAGGTCAAAAAGTGCTCGCACAGATCGCAAAGCTCGGCTCTGTAGCGATGTTCTTCTCTACTCCATCCAACCAAGTCGGTTTTGTGACGAAAAAAGATGGTGCCTATGAGTACAAACACATCACCAACCCAGAAGATGTCAAAAAGATCGTCGCGCTCTTTGATGCACTCCAAAAACAGATCCGCACAGGATACTTCGAACTTCCAAATGCTTTAGTGCTACAAGGAGCCAACTAATGAAAAAACTAAGCCTCATCCTACTTCTGGCGTTTAGCCTCGTAAACGCGGACGAACTCTTTGATGCATACCAAAAAGAGTACACATTTTTAAAAGCGCAAAAGTCAGAGCTCACATCACGTCTCAAAAATGAAAAAGCCTTCCACGAAAAAGAGCTTCAAAAAGCGCAGACTAAAGTATTCATGCTCCAAAACGAGCTCGTCTATCTTTCACAAAAGAGTCAATACATCAAAAAAGAGATATAAAAAGCCT
>CAZJRG010000114.1:0-4725 GCA_964548435.1 uncultured Sulfurimonas sp.
TCTACTTCTTAGCAGAGTGTAAAGTAGTAGAAGAGGGTACCGAGCAGATATACACTCTCTTTGATAAACGCTACGGCGAGAGTCTCTCCTTTTTACGCTCAATGAGAGACTTTAAAATCATAGAGTTTACTCCAGATGAGAAGAGTTTGGTCTTAGGGTTTGGTGCAGCGTACAAGATGGGAGTGGATGGAGAGTTACAGAGTAAGAGTATTTCGCATAAGTGAGAAGTGAATAGGTTTTAAAGTTGTAATTTTAAGCGAGCATCTTTAAGCTGTTCAATTTCAATTTCAATGTCAAGAGTTTTTGCCAGAGAGTGAACTCTAAAGTTTAAAAGTGAAGAAAAAGAGAGTACAAAAAGGAGCAGGCTCCTTTTTGTTAGAGTGAGGTTTTAGAGTTTTGAAGCGATGTGTTTTACAGCGTCGCTTGCATGGTTAAACGCGAGAGCGATACTTCCTTGGTCTGTTACCACGTCACCGATTGTGTAGAGACCACCTACGTTTGTCTCAAACGTTGCTGGATCATACACAGGAACATCCCACTCACCAGTCTGAACGCCTGAGTTTACAAGGATGTCTTTTGGAGTCGTTCCACCAAGAGCATAAACCGCTCTATCATACTCAGCAGATGTTCCGTCTGTGAAGTTTACTTTGATAGCGCCGCTCTCTGAAGGCTCGACACTTTCGATGTCCACACCCATTTTGTTGAGGATTTTTCCGTTGTCAAGGTACTTCATACACATCTGCGTGTTGATTGGGTTCATTCTTTTGATTTCAGCTTGTCTGTAGTTGAGCGTTACGACACAATCTTCCATCCCTTCCATCTCAACAAGTCCATAAGCGTACTCACCCGCAGTGTCTCCACCACCGACGATCATAACACGCTCGCCGTTTTGAACTTTAGAGAGGTTGAAGTTGAGCACATCTTTTAGCTCTTTTGGAAATTTGTATTTTGGTTTGTTTGGTTTACCCATACGACCAACTGAGAGAATAACGTTTTTAGCTTTCATAGACTCAACGCCTTGCGCTACTTCGTTTTGACCAAAAACCATCTCAAAAAGACCATCTTCACCCTTTTGGACTCTCATGATTTCGTGGTTATACTCAAATTTGTCAAGTACGCCTGCGTTTTTGAGTTTTTCGTCCATCTGCTCGATGTACTCCTCTTTTGAGCACTCTTCAAATGTTACGTTTCCTGTAAATTCAAACTTGATTCCCATCCAATCTTTATCTACACGTTTTCCTTTTTTGTAAAACTTGTGGATCATGTCGTTGTGGTGTGGAGCTTTGTCGATAACTACAATGTTCTCAATTCCAGCCAATTTTGCCTCTATGGCACACGCCATACCACCAGGTCCTGCACCAATAATTGCGATGTCTACTATTTTGCCATTTTCTTGAATCATTCTGTTTCCTTTGTTTGTTTTACATATTACGAAATTCTAAGCGAGATATTAACACGATTCGCATTAAAATCGACTCGATTTGCTCTTCAACTTGAGATTAAAGAGAAATTGTGAGAATTTTAGTATCATTTTCTAAAACACTCTTTACAATACTTGCTATAAAAGTTATCTATTATTGCTAATTATTTTTTTGACTTATAAAAGTGTGAATATTTGTAACACAATCTTGATTTGATCATTTTTTGATGTAACTATTCGTAGAGTTTGATGTGAATCTTTATCTGTTATAATTGCGAAACTTTTTACAACTCGAAGGGAAATGTTATGCAAAGAAGAGAGGAGCTACTACAGCTAGGTTCAGAAAAAACAGAGTACAAGTATGAGTATGCTCCAGAGCTTTTGGAGACCTTTATTAATGCTCATCAAGAGAGTGACTACTGGGTGACATTAAACGCGGACGAGTTTACATCGCTCTGTCCCATCACCAACCAGCCAGACTTTGGTACGCTCATCATCAACTATATTCCAAGAGTAAAAATGGTGGAGAGTAAATCACTCAAACTCTACCTCTTTAGCTTCATAAACAATGGTGAGTTTCATGAAGACGTGGTCAATAAAATAGGAAAAGATCTCGTCTCCCTTATGGATCCGAAGTATCTTGAAGTGGTGGGTCTCTTTTATCCACGCGGCAATGTGAGTATTCACCCACGTTTTTTTTATGCTTGTGCGGAAGCGGAGTATCAAGAGATCAAACGCCACCGATTTTTAAACGCCAACCTCAATCCGCAGAGAGTGGGGTAAACGCTTATGAAGATGCAAAAAATAGAGATACATAAAGAGACTCGCATAGAGCTATCATCCAACGAGCTGCTCTTTTTAGCACAGAGCGGTCAGCCTTATCGTGGCAGCGTTTACATCGCGTTTACATCAGTGGGCGAGAGTTTTGATATGCAAGATTTTAAACGCTATCTCACTTCACTTCGTTCTCGCACACTTCGAGCCGAAGACATTGCGTTTGAGATATATTCACAGATAAACGCGACTATTGCGAGCCAAGAGCTTGGTGTCGTCGTAGAGCTGAGTGCTCGAGGTGGCATTATGCAGAGACTCTCCTATGGGGCTGCGTTTGTGCCGCATAAGCGAGCTAATATATTTCAGATAGGGTCATAAATGAAGAAGATAAACGCAATCGCCATTGGCGGTTTTGATGGGATGCACTTGGGACATCAAGCACTCTTTAGAGAGCTAGGTGAGCATGGCTGCATCGTAGTCATTGAGACAGGGTATGCAAACCTCACGCCAAAAAAAGAGCGTGAAAATTTTACACACTATCCACTGCGTTATCTTGAGCTTGATGCCATTCGTCATCTTGATGGAGCCGCGTTTGTGGCGTTTTTAAAAGAGGAGTTTGCGCATTTGGAGAAGATTGTGGTGGGGTACGATTTTCACTTTGGAAAAGATAGACGTTATAGCCATGAGGATCTTCGTACTCTTTTTGATGGGGAAGTAGTGGTCGTCGAAGAGGTTTCGCACCATGGCGACTCCATCCACTCGCACAAGATCCGTGCCAAGCTTACCATCGGCGACATCAAAGGCGCTAATGGCTTTTTGGGACACAACTACACCATTCGCGGCAAACACATTAGCGGGCAGGGCATAGGCAAAAAAGAGCTAGTAGCGACCATAAACATCACGACAGAGGGTTTTTTGGTACCTAAAGAGGGAGTCTACGCCACACTTACTCGCATAGACGATGAGGAGCACTACCACCCATCAGTCTCTTTTGTCGGGCATCGTGTTACAACTGATGGGAGCTTTGCCATAGAGTCGCACATTTTAGATGGCGAGGTGATCTGCAAAGAAAAAGCCGCCATCTCCTTTGTGGCGTTTTTGCGCAAAAACGAGAAGTTTGAGACGCTAGAAGCCCTCAAAACCGCCATCAAAAAAGACATAGCAAACGCGAGTAGAGAGCTGAAGTTTTTGCAGCTTTAGTTTTTACGTAAGAGTGGAGATTTGCTCACAGAGATTTCTGCACTAGCTCGTTTTTTATAATTTGCTTTAGGTTGTTAGTCAGTAGGGTGTCAATGTCGGTTTTCGAGTTTTTTAACATCTTTTTCAAATCTTGGGATGGTGTCAATTTTAAAGTTCATTTAAAAACTCTTGAGCAGATCTTGAAGTCATTTCTCCTTTGTTGATCATATCTATTTCATTTAATCCCTCTTTAAAGTTTTTGATGACCTCTTCATCGTCACTATCGAGGGGAATAATCTCCACACCATCGCTTTTAAAATGTTCTAGTATCCATAGAACTTTTTGAGCGATTGTATCATTTTGAAAATTTACTGCTACTTGCATCTCCATTCTCCTTTTTTGTTCGATTATATCATACGCTTTTGAAGTTTTTTCTGTGTTTGGCTTAAGATGGTTTGGATGAGGAAAACTCGAAATAAGATATGCAAATCTGCGCCACATCTGAAAACCACCCTCTGACACGCGACTTTAGCCGCGTTTTGAGTGGCGTTTGTGAAGCAAGGGAATGGCTAAAGCCGTGTATCTGGAAGTGGAGATTCATGCTCAGTATTACTTGTAGTGTTATTTGCATATCATTTATTGTTTATTATATTTTCTTAAAAAATAAAAAATATCCACAAAAAAGCCTAGAATAAGTACTTCCTAAATATTTGTTTTCTATTTTATTTAAAATTTATTTTTTATTTACCAAAAAATAAACCATATTTTTCTTTTCACCCTCTCTCGATATTTCGCTATTATCGAACATCTTATAAACAACTCTTCTTAAGTAACCTATGTCTAAATCATTCATTCTGCTATGTATTTCAGATATTTTACTTTTAGGGTGTAGCTTCAAATCTTCTTTTATGAGTGCTTTGAGATGTGGTTCTTCCATAGTTTTTAAACTAGGTTTTAAATCGTGTTCAACCGAAGATAATATTTTTGAATTAACCATATACATCAAGCCTTTAGTTTTTCCCTCCGTTATTACAATATTTTTAGCTACAAGATTTTCTATCCAGCTTCTTAATCTATCATCGCCTAGTTGTAATAATTTTGAGAGTTCATATCCTGATATTTTCTTATTTCTTATAATCGCACCAAGTGATATTATCTCTTTTTCAATCTCTAGCAATAGCTCTTTTGGATTAAATTGATTAAGATTCCAATCTACTTTTCTAATCTTTTTTTCATCTTTGTCATAAACGATATATTGCACCGTAATAGGATAATTAAGCTTAGAACGTTGCTTGAAAGGTAATCCTCCCAAAAAACCATCCTTCTCAAAAGTAGAAAATTCCAGTAAAATA
>CAZJRG010000115.1:0-4631 GCA_964548435.1 uncultured Sulfurimonas sp.
TGCAGCAGTTTTATGTTTTTTTATAAGAGCGATTTCACTCTCTAGGAGAAAACGTCGTAGACCCTTCTCTCCAAAGCGTTTCATAAAACGCTCCATTCTTGAACTTGCTATGAGGTCAATACCTATCATTTTTACTGAATAACAAACTCTGTAAAGTAGATGCCTTTGATTTGACCATCTGCAATCATTGCATTGAGAGTATCCATAATCTGCTGGGAAACCTTCTGTTTTCCTTTTTTAGAGGAGATCTCTTCAAGTGTTTTAGAGGTTAAAATACGGATAACACGATCGCGAATTACTGGTGATTTTGCATCAAGTTCCAAGCTCAGCTCAGATCCCTCAAGCTCTAGACTCATTGTTACTTTGAGGTAGCGTCTTCCAGCATCACTTTTGAGATTGACAGTAAATGTGTCAAGCGGGTAGAGAACTCCGATGTCACTGAGTTTTCTTGCGTCCTCAAAATCAGCACTGTGTGTTGTCTTCTTGGTTGAGCTCGATGGCTTCTCTTGCACCTGTGTTGGTGTTTGCGTTTGTGTTGCATCTTCTTCCTCGGAGCTTAAAAGTAAAAACGCAGCAGCACCGAGAATAATGATAAAAATGAGTACAACGATAATAGCAATCATCAAGATATTGCTGGATTTTTTCTCTTTTGGTGCATTCTCTTGGTTGGATGTCTCTTCAGCCATGTTGTTTAATTCCTTAGAAAATTTTTTGAGCCTTAGTATAGCAAAATTTCGCTGCTCTTTAGGTTCAATACCATTCTAAAAGTTTCGTTACTTCATCGACTACAAATGTTTTTATAGTTGTTTTTTCGAGTGGTTTTTTGGAGACAAGAGCCTTCGTGATCTTTTGCATTTTTGCCTCTTTGAGTCGTGCATCGAGTGCATAGACTTCACGCACATCTCCTACTAAGGTTACCTCTCCAATAAAAATTGTCTCTTTGGAGATTGCACGGTCTCGAAAGCTTGAGATGATAGCAGCTAAGATGGCTAAGTCAGCAGCGGTCTCTGTAATCTTGATTCCACCTGTGATGTTAACGAAAACATCATATCCAGAGAGTGGAATCTCAAGTTTTCTCTCAAGGAGTGCCAAGAGCATATTGAGTCTATTGGTATCAAAACCAGTTGCCTGGCGTTTGGCATTGCTTGTATGTGACTCAGAGACTAGGGCCTGAACCTCTAGAATGATTGGGCGTGATCCCTCCATGATGACGGTGAGTGCTGAGCCACTTTGTTGAGAGTTTCTATTGAAAAAACGCGATGCGATGTTGGTTGCAGAGATAAGTCCTTCACTTCGCATCTCAAAAACACCTATCTCGCTTGTAGGTCCAAAACGGTTTTTAAAACCTCTGAGGATTCGCAACTCTTGCGAGGAGTCCCCTTCAAAATACAAAACTGTATCTACCATATGCTCTAAAACACGCGGACCAGCGATAGAACCCTCTTTGGTGATGTGTCCAATAATGAAGATTGCGATTTCACGCTCTTTGGCTATGCGCATGAGTTCAAAGGTGATTTGCCTGACTTGTGTAACTGAGCCAGGTGCGGAAGCGATATTTTCAGAGTAGATGGTTTGAATGGAGTCAATAATGATAAACTCATACTCTCTGTGTTCAAGTTCTACTAAAATCTGTTCAAGTCTGATCTCGCTGAGAAGATAGAGTTTCTCTTCATTTGAGCCGACTCTGTTAGAGCGTAGTTTTATCTGTCCTGCAGACTCCTCGCCTGTAACATAGAGTACATTTTTGCCTATTGAAGCGATGTTTGAACCTACTTTAAGAAGCAGTGTTGACTTTCCAACACCTGGGCTTCCACCTATGAGTGTCAGAGACCCTGGAACGACACCACCACCTAAAACATTATCGAGTTCAGGGTCAAGAGAAGAGAAACGAAAAACTTCCTCCTCAACTATATGTGCGATACTTTGTGCTTTTGCTCCTTGAGTAGAGCCGTTTTTTGTTTGCTTGACAATCTCTTGTTGCTGCTGTGTAAGCTCTATAAAACTATCCCAACCACCACAATTTGTACACTTTCCCATCCACTTTGGTGTTGTGAGTCCACAGTGTTGGCACTCAAAAAGCACTTTTGCCTTTGCCATGATAGATTTTCCCTTTTAAACTATTTTTGAGCTATTGTAGTCGACTCTTTTAAAGGTATGTAAAAGTATGACAGATTGACATAGTTTCTACTGTTTTATTTCCTCTTCAAAAATAGCATCGAGAAGACCATCAACAAACTCATACTTGTCAAATGGAGTAAGATTTTCTGGTTGTTCTCCAGTTCCAATAAATAAAATAGGCAATTCAAGTGCATAAGCAATACTAAAAATACTACCACCCTTGGCTGTTCCGTCGAGTTTTGTGATGATAATACCATCGACACCAATCATCTCATTAAACGCTTTTGCTTGTGCTATAGCTGAGTTTCCTTGTGTGCCATCAAGTATGAGAAGAGTTCTATGCGGTGCACCTTCGTGTGCCTTTGCACAGATGCGGTGAATCTTTTTAAGCTCATTTGCAAGATTTGTTTGAGTGTGTAGTCGTCCAGCAGTATCTATAATGACATGGTCATACCCTTTTGACTTTGCTGAATCAATGGTATCAAACGCCACGGCAGAGCTATCGTGACCCTGCTTCGATGCGATGATGGGAATATCGAGTTTTTTTGCCCAAAGTGTTAACTGTTCAATGGCTGCGGCACGGAAAGTGTCACCAGCTCCAAGAAGGACTTTTTTTCCTTCATTTTTGTAGCGGAGGGCAAGTTTTGAGATAGTTGTTGTTTTTCCAGCTCCATTGACACCGATTATAAGCTCTACAAAAGGAGCATTAAAAGTGGGCTCTTTGTAGGAGGTGTATGCAAGTGTTGCGAGAAGTTTTGAACGCAGTATCTCTTTGGTGACGCGCTCTTGGTATATCTCGCCTAAGATGATCTCGACAAGTGCATACTCTACATCAGCTTCGAGTAAAATCTCTTCTATCTCCTCTTTTGAAAAGGTGATCTTTTTTTTTGGTGCAACACTCTTAATCGCATCGACAGTTTTACTTAATGAGTTTTTGATAAAACCAAACATCTATTTTTCGACTGCTTTTTTGATATCGCTCTCAAGAAACTCCTCTTCAGTCGCTCCTTGGTAGTAGTTGATGAGTTTGCCGTCTTTATAGAGTGCCATGAGTGGTATGCCAAAATTTCTTCCAACACCCAAATCGTCTGCAAGGGCAGTGATAAAGCGGCGATTTTCTGCAGAGTTGACTATAGGAAATTTTGCTCTAAACTCTTTTTTAAAAGCTTCAAGTTTTTCATTTTCTATTCCCTCTTCGACAGTTACTCCTATGATGAGAAGATCCTCTTTAAACTTATCTTGAAGTGAGGAAAGATGCATAGCTTCACCTTGGCATGGTGGACACCAGGTTGCGAAAACATTGAACAAAATGGCTTTTCCTTTTGCCTCTTTGATCTTGAAGCCATCTTTAACCTTGTGAACTGTGTATTGTGTGTTGTCAGTCTGAGTGAGAATAAATTCATTGGTAACCACCATTTCGTTAAGCTCTTGAGTGTTTTCATTATCAGAACTACACCCTTGTATGAGCAGTAAAAGAGATATAAATGTGAGAGTGATGAGGCTTTTTAGCATTGTGATTGCTTCCCTGTTATTTTTGTTTTTTGTGTAAAATGGGCAAAATTATAGCCATAAAGATTTAACATGAAACTTAGTAAAACCCAATTTAGAGAAATATCACTTACACAAATCAAACAGACTCCCAAGCATAATAAACGCTATCGTGATGCTCTTGTGCAAAAGAGACTAGCTGACTTTTTAGAGGCTTTTATTAGAGACAAAAGAGTGAAAATTCTCTTCTATTATCCGCTTGCATTTGAGGCAAATTTGTTAAAAACTTTAAAAAAATTACGCCAATCCCATGAGATTTATATTCCATTTATGGAAGCTAAAAGTTTTAAGATGGTACCATTTAGGTTACCGCTGAAGAAAAAAAAGTTTGGTATTTTTGAAGCGGAAAATACATATAGAAAAATAAAAAAAATTGATATAGCTATAGTGCCTGCCATTGGCGTTGATGGAAATTTACAAAGAGTGGGTTTTGGAAAAGGGATGTATGATCGTTTCTTTGCAGGACTAAAACAGAGACCATTTACGATATTTATACAACCAAAACTCTGCTACACACAGCAGCATCTTTGTGACCCACATGATGTCACTTGCGATCTGCTCATCTCGCCAAAGAGAGTCATAAAAAAAAGAGTTATGATCAATAATAGGAATTAAAAATGTTCAATGAGATACTGCTAGGCGGGGGAACTGCCATAGTAAGTGGTGTAGTTGGATTTCTCATTTCAAAAAAATTAACGAGTGCAAATTTTGAGATTTACACGCAGCAAGCACAAGCCAAAGCAAACGCAATAGAGCATGAGGCACAGATACTTCTAGAACGTGCACAGCTACGAGCTCAAGCACTCTTAGATGATGCTCAAAAAGAGTTTGAGAGTGCAAAGGTGCGTGCAAGAGCAGATTTGAGCCAGCGTGAAGATGCTCTTCTCAAAAAAGAGGAGAACTTTGGTCGTTTTAAGCACAATGAAGAGCTCAAACTCCAAGAACAAAATAGTCTGCTGCAAGCA
>CAZJRG010000116.1:0-4510 GCA_964548435.1 uncultured Sulfurimonas sp.
TTATAGGTTGCGATTTTCAAAGTTGTCTCCCCAAAAAGATGTGACACGAGTAAGATGAGTACAAGAGCTAACTTTATACCAAATATTTTCATATCTGGATGCCATTTAAACGCAAGAGCTGTGTCGGATCACTCTCTCGTTGCATAAGCTCTATAAATAGTTTTTGCATACTTTTTGCCCCTCCATTTGCAAGGACGATGTCTCTGTATTTTTTTGCTGTATGTGAGTTGAAAATACCCTCATCGATAACAGAATAAAAGGCATCAGCACTGAGGACTTCCGCCCATTTGTAGCTATAGTATCCAGCGGCATATCCTCCTGAAAAGATGTGAGAAAAGCCATTTTGAAATTTGTTATATGGTGGTGGCTTGATGAGAGATGACTCTTTACGGATTCTATCTAGTAGCTTTTGCACCTCTTGACCTTGATAAAGTTTTGTGTGTAGCTCAAAGTCAAAAAGCGAAAACTCAAGTTGTCTTATCATGCCCATAGCAGAGAGAAAATTTTTACTTCTGATAAGTTTTTCTATCATCGCATCAGGAATGGTCTCTTGCGTTTGATGGTGTTTTGCAAATAGTTTTAAAACGCTACTCTCGTACGCAAAGTTCTCTAAAAACTGTGAAGGAAACTCTACTGCATCCCATTCTACTCCATTAACCCCGCTTACCTCATTTTCAGAGACATCGCTGAGAAGATGATGTATGGCATGACCCATCTCGTGAAAGAGTGTCACAATGTCGTCATGACGTAGAAGTGATGGAGTGGTTTTTGAAGCAGGTGGAAAGTTACAGACGATAAACGCAGAGGCAAGTCTCTCTTCACCCGCTTCATCTATATGGTGTGTCTCAAAGTTGTGCATCCAAGCACCACCGCGTTTAGACTCTCTGGCTTCAAGATCAAGATAGAGTTTTGCTTTGAGTCTATTGTCTATGAAAAGTTCATAAGCTGAGGCACTCTCATGCCAGAGTGTTTCATTGACTTTGACAAATCGTATACCAAAGAGTTGCTCTAAGAAATCAAACACTCCTTTTATGACACTCTTTTGTTCAAAATAGGGTCGATACTCCTCTTCGTCTATCTCGTAGCACTCTTTTTTGAGTAGTTCACTATAAAAGGCGGTGTCAAAGCTTTCAAGTGTATGCGGTGCAAAAGCTTGAAGTTCAGAGAGCTCTTTAAGTGCTTGTGGTTTTGCTTTTTGTAGGAGTGTTTCTAGAAACTCTAAAACACTCTTCTCATCTTGTGCCATCTTACTCGCTAGTGAGTAGCTGGCATAGTTTTCAAAGCCAAGCAGTTTGCTTTTTTCATCTCGAAGTGCCAAGAGTCTGTCTATGATGGCTTCATTTTGGGGAGCTCTTGTGACATAAGCTCTGTAGATCTCTTCACGAATCTCTCTGCGAGGACCATAGGTCATATACGCTATATAAGAGGGCATCTGAAGTGTAAAGCGATACTTGGTCACACCATCCTCTATAAATGCAGCAGCTTCAAGATCACTTTGAGGTATACCTTTTACATCTTCTGGATTAGTGATGATCTTCTCATAAGCGTTTGTTGCATCGAGAAGATTTTGTGAGAAGTTGTTGGTGAGTTCACTCTTTTCAAGCTCTATCTTAGCAAGGCGCTCTTTTGTAGCATCGTCAAGGTGTGCACCGCTGAGTTCGAAGTTTAAGATACTCAACTCCACGACTCTTTTTTGCTCTAGTGTAAGTGAGTGAGCTTCATTTTTTTCTATCTCTTTGTAGGCTTGATATATGAGGCTGTTTTGAGAAATTTTTGTACTATACTCAGTGAGTAGCGGTAGGCTTTGTGCGTATATCTCTTGTGTCTTTTGAGAGTTGTTGACTGCGTTTAGATGTGAAAGCGGCGTAAAAAGATGCCCTAAACGCTCCTCTTGCATCTGAAGCGGTTTGGCAAAATTTGCATAACTCTTGCGTTTAATTTCGAGTAGCTCTGCCACTTTTGCCTCATTTGTCTCTATGATCTTTGTAAGATCCTCTCTAAAACTCTCTAAATTACACTCAAATTTTAAAAATTTACTCATGGTTTTTAATCCTCTTCATCGCGTTTTTGGTATATGGCTCCATACTCTTCAATGAGTATGTCGTGGTATTTATTTGAGTATTCTAGCAATCTTTTGAGTGCAGTTTTACCCTCATTGGGTGTGAGTGACGTGTCGACTATGAGATAGGAGAGATAGATACTGTTTTCACTCAGCGAGAACTGAAGGTAGGAGAACTTTGAATTTTGCTCAAGCAAAAAGTCATAGACCCGTTCGATGTTCTCTCGAGGTATGGCACAGAGTTTTGCATCTGAGATGATGATACCATTTTCGTAGTAGTTTATGTCGATACGTGCTTTTTGGTAGTCTATTCTCCAAGAGGCTTGGGAGCGTCTAGCGAGTGTAACGTTGATATTTAAAGACTCTAAAATCTCTTCAAGAAGTTTTGTCGGACCTGTGGGTTTATACCCTTTGCGTCGTAGTCTTGCTGTCTCAAGCTTGACACCGCACTCGCCACAGTAGTCATTTTGAATCTGCTCCTCTTCAATGAGGTTTTTACAAGAGGGGCACTTGATGACATTTTCAACACCGTTGCGTTTAAAATCATCTATGGCTTCACGCAGATAAAAAAACGGGAGTGCAAAGCCTAGGTTGTTGGCATTTTGAATGATAAAAGTGTTCACACCTGTTACCTCGCCTTTGGTGTTTAGGAGTGGTCCACCGCTGTTTCCTGGATTTATGGCAGCATCTATTTGGATGTACTCTAGATCTCCTTGCAGTCGAGATGCTCTTGAGACGATACCCTCTGTTGCAGTATAGTTGAGCCCATAAGGGTGCCCGATGGCTATAGTGGTGTCGCCGTCTTCTACATTTTGTGCTGCTAGGCGTAGGGGATTTTTAGGCAAATCAAAAGTGTAAGGAATGAATGCAAGATCAAAATAGGGATCATCGTAGATCACATTTGCAATGGTTCGAGGAATCTTTTTAGCGCTAATGACTACCTCTTTGAGACCTCCAACTACATGAGAGTTTGTAATAATGAGATCATCAATAATAAAGCCCGTTCCACTCCCATAAGGTGTCATAATCTGGATGATGTTTTCGATGTAGCTCTCTAAAATCTTCTGTGTGTTCATCGTTAGAGCTCCTCAAAGTCTAGGTTTTTAAGAGCTTGAAAGAAGCTATTTGCAAACTCGTTTTGGGAGTTGAAGTTGAGCTCACTCGAGAAGCTCTCAAGATGAGGGTGTCGCTCTTGATGTTTTGCTATCACTTCGTCAATGCTCTGAGTGATAGAACGCTTAAGCAGTGTCTCTTTTTTTACATCATAGAGTGTGTTGCAGCCAAGTGCATCAAAATACTCAGTGTGTGTAATGGTTACATAGATATGCAGAAGCTCTTTAAGAGGTGCACTTAGACCGTAATTGTAGAGTGAGTAAAACGCCATGTATGTGTAGATTGTAGGGATGATGCGTGTGTGACGGTTGTTCTTGTACCAACGAATTTTTACTAAAGATTCTGAGATGAAGTTGCAAAACTCTTCATAGCTGCTTTTCTCTATAGGACTAAATGTGTATTTTGCATTGTAAAAATTTTCACTAAATGAGTCAAATGTAAGTGCTTCTAGTTTTTCAAGATAGCGTTTGAGCTCTTCATTTTTTGCTTCCATGGTTGTATTTTCATCGCTAAAGTAACCCTGAATCTTTTTAGCGAGTTTTTGAGAGAGGGTGAACTTTGGTAGGAGGAGATAGTCTATTTTAAAGAGTATGTTGAGATACAAAAATGCTTGCATACCTGCATTGTCATTGGCAGGAAGTGTTGGAACGGTTGTGCTAAGCTCCTCTATCCATTGCATTAAAAAGCGATACTTGATGGTGAGTTCCTCTTGTGAAGGGATCCCAAGATGCTGAGTATCTTCAAGCACAATACCAGCAAACTCACTTTTGATAAACTCTTTGTCAAAGTCTGCATTTAGTGCAAGCTCTCGAAGCGGAAAAAATATCTTTTGCGGATTGAGCGAGATGTTGTCTAGGGTGAGCCTCAGTTTTATAAACTCACCATCGGTTACATAGTTGACATAGGTAAACTGGTAGTTGCGTTCTAAAACCTTGCGTTTGAGTGCAACAGGTGCTGCATCTTTTTTGACGATCTTCACCTCTGCACTGAGATGCTCTTGGGTGATGTTTCCTTCTATCTTGGCACTCCCTTGAAAGAGTGTGAAGAGGAGTCTTTGATCTTGGTGTTGTATGAGAATGTTGTCGTTTGGTTTTGACTGGGTGACATTAATGAGAGAGCGTAAAAAGAGCTCATACCCTTGGAGCGTTTGTTCATCTGCAAATGCCTGTGTGGAGCGGTTAAAGAGCTCCTCCTCATCTTTGGCTATGTCAGCATAAATGCCTCGACCAAAATTGATAGAACACTCTTTTTTTATCTGTAAGAAGTCTAACCAGCTCATGAACTCGCTTTATGATTTTTTGAACGAATTATAGTCCAAACACTCTTACAGTAGGGTAA
>CAZJRG010000117.1:0-4458 GCA_964548435.1 uncultured Sulfurimonas sp.
GTTCATGGCAAAACGCTGTAGCTGCTGCGCATCCAGACCCGATCTCAGGTATGCACTGTTGGCACCAAAAAGTTATTTTAGAGCCTGCACAAGCTGGTGATAAAATAGGTGACATTTATGTTAACTATGAAAATAACTTTAAGATCTACCAAGGATGGAGAGATCAACTCACTCGTCCTCTTAATGAAAACGACACAATTCGTCGTCCAAAACACATTAAGCGTCCTTGGGTACCGCTTTCAGACAAAGCGTATGCTGTAAAAATTACAAAATAAGAGAAACTTTCGCAAGCAAAATGCTTGCGAATTCTTCTACAACCCCGCCCACCAAATCCTTAGCAGAAGTCCTAAACTACTTGTGTAGCCCACCTCGCTAAAAACCAATCTCTTCTCTTTGTCGTAAATGAGTGTTGTCGGATAGGCACTGATATTAAACACTTTTGATAGAGACCCATCTTTGTCGTTGATGACATCAAAACTGAGTTTATTATCATCTAAATATTTTTTTATTTCAAAATCACTTCCCGAATTTACCGCGATGGTAATGAGATCTGTCTTATCTTTGATAGCCTCTATGTTTGAGGCTTCTAGTTTGCATGTGGGACACCATGATGCCCAAAAATGCACTACTGTGACGCTGCGCTGATTTGGGCTATACGGGAGATTATTTATAAGTTTGGCTTGAAGCTCGGGAAGTGGCTCTTTTGAGAGACCCTGACTTTTATACCAGCTCACAGCATTTGCGAAGATAATCATAAAGAGTATAAAAAGAGCGAGCTCTTTTGTGTAGTGGAGGAGTTTTTGTTTCATGTTTTACTCATTTTGAGGTGAATTTAATACTATTGTAATGATTTAGAGTTACAATTTTGCTTATTTTATTCATAAAGGATGATTATGCTCAAGTGGTTGATCGCTTTATTTGGTCTATTTTTTTTCGTTGCGTGTACGCCTCAAGCACAGACACAGCCTCACTCTCATGCTAAGATGCCTGAGATGTTTCAGAGTGTGCCTCTTGAAAAAGCGCACCTAGTTCAAACAGGAGAAGACGCTCACTCTTGCTCTCGCTGCGGGATGAATTTAGTCAAGTTTTATAAAACTAGTCATACCGCAACACTTGGCGACAAAGAGTATCAATACTGCTCCATACACTGTCTCTGTGAGCATCTTGATGAGCCAAATGAGTTGAAAAATCCGCAAGTTGTAGATGTTGCTTCTTTAGAGCTTATTCCTGTTTTAGAGGCATATTATGTTGTTGGCAGTAGTGTGAGAGGAACTATGAGTATGGTAAGTAAGTATGCATTTAAAAATCTTGCAGATGCTCAGACATTTCAAAAAAAATATGGAGGCAAAATCGTAGATTTTTATGCAGCACTTGAAATTGCCAGAGAAGATTTCAAGTAGAAAAATTCCTTCTGTTTTAGAGGGGGATTTAAAACTATTTTTACCCCCTATAAGATATAATCCCCCTTTAAAATTCAAAATCACTTCTAGGATTCCATCGTGAGCCAGCAACTTCCAGACATCGAAAAACAACTCGCCAATCATAAGCTTTCCCTTGATGATTACAAACACATAAAAGAGATACTAGGACGTGAGCCAAACCTCGTAGAAATCGGTATTTTTTCAGCTATGTGGAGTGAGCACTGTTCTTATAAATCATCAAAGGTGCATCTAAAAGGGTTTCCTACAAAAGCTCCGTGGGTCATTCAAGGTCCTGGTGAAAACGCAGGTGTTATTGACATAGGTGATGGGTATGCGGCTGTATTTAAAATGGAATCACACAACCACCCAAGTTTCATAGAGCCCTATCAAGGAGCGGCAACTGGTGTTGGCGGTATCATGCGAGATGTCTTTACTATGGGTGCTCGCCCTGTAGCCTCGCTTAATGCGCTTCGTTTTGGAGATGTACTGAGTGATAACAAAACAGCCGCGCATCAGCGTTATTTGGTTCGTGGCGTTACGGCGGGAATTGGCGGCTATGGCAACTGTATGGGCGTTCCCACTATCGGTGGAGAGGTGAGTTTTGATGAGTGCTACAATGGCAATATTTTAGTCAATGCATTTAACCTTGGAATCGCAAAATCTGATGAGATTTTTTATGGTCGCGCGGATGGTATCGGCAATCCTGTTATCTATGTAGGAGCAAAAACAGGTCGTGATGGTCTTGGTGGTGCTGTTATGAGCTCTGATTCGTTCACTGAAGAGTCAAAGTCCCTTCGACCGACTGTTCAAGTGGGTGATCCATTTACGGAGAAGCTTCTTCTTGAGGCATGTATGGAACTCTTTAAAACGGACCATGTTGTAGGTATTCAAGATATGGGTGCGGCTGGACTTACTTCATCTTCTTTTGAGATGGCTGGACGTAGTGGTTCGGGGATGATTATGCATCTTGACAAAGTGCCTGCTCGCGAAGAGGGGATGGTGCCGTATGACTTTATGCTCTCAGAGTCTCAAGAGCGTATGCTTTTGTGTGCGAAAAAAGGGAGCGAACAGGCGATCATCGACATCTTTGAGAAGTGGGATTTAGATGCGGCTGTAATTGGTGAAGTGACAAACACTGGAAATATGGAGCTCTTTTGGCATGGTGAAAAGGTAGCCGAGGTTCCAGTGGCACCCGTGAGTGAAGAGGCTCCAGAGCTGAAGCGTCCTATGAAAGAACCTGCATATTTAGAAAAAATTAAAAACATAACCATTGATGCATTTGAAAAGGTAAGTAATCAAGCTGCGTTTGAAAAGCTTACAAAGTCTATGGAAGTGGTAGACAAGTCATGGATCTACACGCAGTACGACTCAATGGTACAGACAAACACCATCAAAAAAGGCGGGATGCTTGACGCCTCTGTTATTCGTGTAAAAGAGAATGGCAAAGCACTTGCCATGAGTGCGGATTGTAATGTTCGTTTTTGCTACATCGACCCTAAAGGTGGAGGTGCGGCAGCGGTTATTGAAGCGGGACGAAATGTCGCGATGAGTGGAGCGCGTCCTTTGGCTATCACAGATTGTCTCAACTTTGGAAACCCTGAAAACCCAGAAGTTATGTGGCAATTCGCACAGAGCTGTTTAGGTATCAAAGAGGCGTGTGCGGCACTTGTGACACCAGTTATCGGCGGAAATGTCTCGCTTTACAATGAGACAAATGGCGTTTCCGTATTCCCAACGCCATCCATCGCTACGGTTGGTGTGAACGATGACCAAAACAATGTCTTGATGTCTAGTTTTCAAAATGCTGGAAATGCTTTATACCTTGTAGGTGAATCACTCTCTGAATTTGGCGGCTCTCTTTATATGAAGGAGATTTGTGGAACAGTCGCGGGCACACTTCCAGAGATAGATTACAAAAAAGAGTTGGCTCTTTGGGACTTAGTCATCGAAGCAAATAAAAAACACCTTTTAGAGTCTGCTAAAGATGCAAGTAGTGGTGGTGTGGCCATTGCTTTAGCAAAAATGGCAGCGACTTCAGGTCTTGGTTGTGATGTAGAGATGAGTGTAGCAGATGAGAGAGACATCTTCGCAGAGTCGATGAGCCGTGCCATCATCGAAGTAAAACCAGAAAACTGTGCTGCGTTTGAAGCGATGCTCGATGAGAATATGGCAGTTGAGAAAATCGGAACAGTCGGCGGTGACACAATCACAATTAACGATGTGGAGATGACACTTACACAGCTTCAAGACAACTACTTCAACACCTTTAAAAGAGTGATAGAGAGAGATCTCTAACACTCAAATCACTCTTTTATCTGTTATAATAATCTCACTTAGATGTTAAGGAGAGAACAATGAAAATCAATAATGCGAACTCCAGCGATGCACTCTTAAGCATAAACCAAAACAAAACCTCCACAGACAAAACTCTCGCAAAAATAGCCGCGATGCATACTATCAACAACGACTCTCCAGCCGACTTGATGATCTATAACACCCAACAGTCCCAGATACTTGAAGCATCACAAAAACTTCAAAACGCAAATGAAAGTTACGCGATGATGCAGATAAGCGATAAGTCACTCCAAACACTGCGCCAAGGTGTGACGGAGCTTCAAACGCAGAGTGTGGCGAGAAACTCCGCCGCATTAAATGATGAGCAGCGTTCAATGATTGATAGCGCTTCGCAAGCTACACTTCGCACTATGCAAGCCACGATAAATCAGACCACATACAACGGACAAAATCTTTTGGGAGATATCTCGCTTGAGGGTTTGCAAAGTGGTGATGAGAAGAGTTTAGAAAACTTCGCATCCATGCTTGATGGTAGACTCAGTGATGTTGGCAGCACGACCAATGAGATACTCAGTCAAATCAATCAATACTCCACAGCGATGCAAAGCCTCTCATCCGCAAAACAAAACAGAGAATACAGTGTGGTGGAACTACTCAGCGATCTTCAAGCGGACAACACAAAAACCACCGCATCGCTTCTTTCGCAACAACACAACACAAACCTCCTCGCGCAAAGAATGGC
>CAZJRG010000118.1:0-4439 GCA_964548435.1 uncultured Sulfurimonas sp.
ATGAGGGAGCAACGGCTACTCAAGATGTGACAGTGACTATCACGGGAAGCAATGACACCCCAGCCATCCAAGTAGTAGACGTAGACGCGTCACTTACTGATGGCTTTACACTCACAGATAACGGAAGCATCACATTTACTGACCTCGATCTTACAGATAGACCAGTGGCTACTGAAGCGACTAAATCTGTAAACGCAGTAGCGCAAGGCGGCGGAGTTCTTCCTCTTACAGCTGAGCAAAGAGCAGACATCGAAGCTGCGTTTAGCATTGCTAACACAGACACAAACACCAACAATGGCGAAGTGACATGGGTTTATGATATTCCAGCGAGTCAGTTGGAGTTCTTGGGCGAAGGCGAAGTGGTGACAGCTATCTTCACTATCACCGTTACAGATGATGAGGGAGCAACGGCTACTCAAGATGTGACAGTGACTATCACGGGAAGCAATGATACTCCAACAGTCTCGAGTGACAACATCGATGCAGATGTGCCATACGCCAAAGAGTACTCCCAAGAGATCGCGTATCTCTTTAGCGACAATGATTTGACGGATGTGCTCACCTATGAAGCGAGCAACCTCCCGCTTGGTCTAAGTATAGATGCGACAACGGGTCTCATCTCTGGTCGTCCAGTAGAACCAGGGCGTTTTACCATCACGATTACGGCTATAGGCTCTGAGGGAGCAAGCATTTCTCGTACTTACAATATGCTTGTAATCGCTCCGCCACAGATCGCCGAGCCAGTACCTACACCGCCGCCATCGACTCCAGTGGAAGTGGCGCCTACGCCGCCTACACAGACGCCACAAACGTCAAGCACGCCAACGTCTTTCGTGCAAGGTGTCTTAAACGTGAGCGCTAGCGAAGGTGTGGTCAGTAACGACACGGGTGTGGGCTTTGCTCCAACACCACTCACGCAGATAGACAATGGCGGCGGTGCAAAAGCTGCTGATAGCATGAGTCAAAACGCTCCAAAAGTGACATCGCCTGCGACTTCAAGTGCGCAAGCCGATGCCAAAGGAGTCATCCAAGCGACCGTTGATCTAAACGTCCTTAACAACGGACAGGTGCTTATCTCCAAAGGAAATCAAGACGCCTTCTCAATCGTGGGTATCACCATAGAGGATATAGCGGTTCAAAATGAGGTCATAGAGATTAAAGTCGCCACGACAAGCTATACGCGGAGCTTCATCGTAACGCTCGTAGATGGTTCGCCTCTGCCAAGCGGTCTCACATTTAACCCTACTACGGGGAGTATCAGTGGTATTGTTCCAAGTGACATGGATGAGCTCTATTTAAGCATTAAGACCACAAATAAAGACGGCTCGACAAGTGTACTTAACGTGAAGATAGACCTGAAAACTCTCAAAGAGAAAACTAAAGAGAGTGTAAGTAGTGAGGCGTTTACGGGTCTGAGCCAACAGTTGGCGTTTGAGAGCCAAAAAGCTCAAAACTACGGTGCGAACCTCGCAAAACTTTTTGCATAAGAACGAGTAGCCTTTGGAATCAAACATAGCAAAACTTCTGCAGCTTGAGTATAGCTGCAGAAACGCTCAGACGCAAAAAGAGCTCTACTTCGAGATGGTCAATCAAACCCGCTCCATCCTTCCATATGCACAGGCCGTTTTGCTTGACGCAACGGCTCGCAGCAGTTACAAAGCCGTGGCTATCTCTGACATCTCCATGGTTGATGCCACTTCGCCTTATGTGGCATGGGTTGAAGAGGCGGCACTCGAGCTCTCCACACACACCAAAGAGCCCATGTTGGTAGAGAACAAAAAACATCTCACATCAAAAACGCTCAAGGCGCATAGCGAGTTTGCTCCACAAAATATTTTGGCGATTCCTTTGAGGCTCCATCTTGAGAGTGGAGAAGTGGAGTATATGTTGCTGCTCTTTAGGGAACAGATATTTAAAGAGAGCGATCTTGAGCTTGCAAAACATCTTAGCAACTCTTTTGCGTTTTTTCTTTTTGGTTTGAGACGTTGTGGGGTTTTTGAGCAGATGAAAAAGATCTCTCTTAAGAGCAGATACGCGCAAGTGACACTAGTGCTTCTTTTTTTACTTATGTTTGTGCCTGTACGTCTTTCGGTATTAGCACCGCTTGAGGTGAGTGCTAAAGAGCCTTATGTAGTGACATCACCTCTAAACGCGGTGGTTGAAGAGGTTAAAGTGCTTCCAAATCAGAAGATTCAAAAGGGTGATCTTATTGTGGCGTTTGACGCAGTAGAGTTTACAAATAGCTATGAGGTTGCAAAACGCAGCCTTGACGTGGCAAAAGCGGAGCTTTTTAGCGCCGCTCAAAGCAGTTTTTTAGATCCAAAACTCAAAGCTCAAATAGCACAGCTGCAGACACAAGTGAGGCTCAAAGAGGCCGAGCTCGTATATGCCAAAGAGCAGCTTGCCAAAACCAAACTCCATGCCAAAGAGGGAGGTGTGGCAATCATCAACGATCCTAAAGAGTGGAGTGGTAAACCCCTCTCTACAGGCGAGCGCATTTTACTTATAGCTGATGAGAAAGAGGTGGTCTTGAAGATAATGCTTCCAGTAAGCGATGCGATCTTTTTAGAAGAGGGGGCGGAGGTTAGAGCATTTTTTGACAATGATCCCATAAACTCATGGAATGCTAAAGTCACGCAGATATCTTACAAGCCGCAGCTCAGTGATGAAAATATACTCTCATACACCATCACCGCGGTGTTTGATGATATGCAAGCAAATGGATATGCACCGTCTATAGGTCTGAGAGGGAGTGCCAAGATCTACTCCAAGCGCGTAAGCCTCTTTTTCTATCTCTTTAGAAAACCAATCACCGCACTTAGACAGTGGATAGGGTGGTAGATGGAGTTTTTAACACAGAGCCTCCCTTATGTGCGAAATGATTTAAAGCTGCTTAGCACCTCAAGTGCTGAAGATGGCTCAAAGCAGTGGCTCATTTTTGACCCTATCCAAAACAAGTACTTCACCATCGGTGTCGATGCGTTTGAGCTGCTCTCAAACTGGCAAGGCGGGATGGTCGTCGAGGAGTTTTTGGCATATCTTGAAGCCAAAGAGTATGAGATAGACGAGGCATCTTTAGCCACGTTCGTGGAGTTTCTCTCCAACAACCATCTCCTGCTCTGCGCAGATGCCCCTTCAGTGGCAAAACTCAAAAACAGCGAAAAGTTACGCAAACAAAATCCTCTCAAATGGCTTATTCACAACTATCTTTTTATACGCATTCCACTTGTAAAACCTGACGCATTTTTGGAGAGAAATCTTCAAAGAGTGGCATTTTTTTATTCTGCAACATGGCAGCGTTTACTCTTTTTGATGGGCTTTTTAGGCATTATCATGGTGTTGCGCGAGTGGGAGAGTTTTCTTGCCACTTTCATGTACCTCTTCTCGATGGAGGGGCTTTTTTACTACTTTTTGTCTTTGGTTTTTGTAAAGAGCATGCATGAGCTCGGTCACGCGTTTAGTGCTAAACGCTATGGGTGCAGGGTTCCTACGATGGGAGTGGCGTTTTTGGTGCTTTTTCCCGTGCTCTACACCGACACCACCAATGCGTGGATGCTGCGTTCCAAAAAAGAGCGGCTTAACATCGTCCTAGCGGGAGTGAAAGTGGAGCTCTACCTGGCACTTCTTGCCACATTTCTCTACTCATTTGCCCCTGATGGCATCTTTAAAAGCGTGCTCTTTATCATAGCCACTACTAGCTGGATAAGCTCCCTTCTCATCAATGTCTCGCCTTTTTTGCGTTTTGATGGCTACTATGCACTTGCTGATATGACGGAGAGTAAAAATCTCCAGCCTCGCTCCTTTGCTATGGCAAAGTGGTTTTTACGCCGTAATGTCTTAGGACTTGAGGAGCCAAAACCAGAGAAGCTTGAGCCCAAAAAAGAGCGATTTTTTATCATCTATGCGCTGCTCACATGGATCTATCGTTTTTTTCTCTTTTTGGGGATTGCGTTTTTGGTCTACTACTTCGCATTTAAACTCTTGGGTATCGTCTTGTTTCTTGTGGAGATCATCTGGTTTATCGCACTTCCTATTTACAAGGAGCTCTCTTATTGGTACTCCAAAAGAGCTTCAGTGACTCTCAACAGAAAAAATGCCATCTCTTTGGGACTCATTGTCGTGTTTATTGGCATGATGTTTATCCCTTTTAAAAGCAGTGTGACACTTCCCGCCCTTTTAGAGTCTGGGGAGTATTTTGAGTTTTATTCGCCCCAAGATGCGAAGGTGACGAGACTCCAATTCCAGGAGGCGCAGATAGTCAAACAAGGAGATCTTCTTATGGAGCTTGAATCCCCTTTGCTTGCTCATAAGATAGTGCAGAGCCAAGAGGAGCTAGCCGCACTTCAAGAGGAGATAGAGCGTCAAGCAAGCTCCCATGAGAACATATCACGGCGTTTCGTGCTTCTTGAACAGCGCCTAAAAAAAGAGAATGAGCTTGA
>CAZJRG010000119.1:0-4411 GCA_964548435.1 uncultured Sulfurimonas sp.
GACGCGGTACTAGACAAGCTTCAAAGACATGCATCCATCGGTTATGCATTAGTGCTTCTTTTTGCCATTGAACTGTGGTTTTTTGGCGCAATGGCTGGTGTGGTTACGAGTGATGCGGTGGCGATTTTGCGTATTGCTCTTGGTGCGACCGTGGTGCTTGTGCTTCTAGCACTCAGACGCGTTAATATGGAAGCCATAAACGAAATGATGGAGGATAAGGGGATTGACGACGTTTATGTTTCACGTCCGCCTCTTACAAACTTTGCCATCTTCAATGTGCTTCTATTTAGCATGGTAGAGTATTTGTATCCTCACAACTCACTGCTTGGATGGCTGGGTCTTGCTACTGGGGCTTCTGTTCTCTCTATTACTAGCAGTTATGCTCTTAAAGAGAAGTTTATCTTAAATCAGCCCTATGTCATTTATCTCGCTTTAGTCTATGTGATGCTCTCTTTGGGATACACTTCGATGGGCTGGGCGATTCTTAGTGGGCACTTTGAATACATCAGCTCCCTACGTCATCTCGTCTCAAGTGGTGGCTATGGGCTCGCATTTGTGATGGTGATGATTATTGTCTCATGGATTCACACAGGACGCCATTTAGAGGCGAATCTTTCTACACACAGTATGGTTGTGCTTATTGTCATCGCTGCGTTTGTACGCGCGTCGGTTGCGTTTTTTGAAGAGTATGCTATGATGCTCTATACATTTTCGTGGATTTTATGGACACTTCCTTTTATTATCTATATTAAAGAGTTTTTCCCATTTTTGCTCGCACCGCGTGCTGATGGGATTAAAGGCTAATCTGCTCTATCTTGCGTTATGATTTGAAAAAATTATAAGAGATGAAGATGAGCAACAGAGAAGCGATATATTTAAAAGATTATAAAAAGAGTGCGTTTAGCATAAAAAGTGTGGCATTGGTGTTTGAACTCTTTGAAGAGTATGCCCTTGTCACAAACACAATGGCGTTTGAGAAGCTAGATGAGAGCGAGCAAGACCTGCGTTTAGATACACGGGATTTGGAGCTTTTAGAGCTTTGGTTAAATGATCTCAAACTCAGCGAGCCGCGTTTTGAGGTGAGTGAAGAGTCTTTGAGTATCTTCAACGTTCCCGCTGCGTTTAGTATAAAAATCATCAACAAAATCTACCCGCAAAACAACACCGAACTCGAAGGGCTCTATAAGTCTGGAAATATTTTTTGTACCCAAAACGAGCCTGAGGGATTTCGCAGCATAACGCCATACCTAGACCGTCCAGATGTGATGAGTGTTTTTACTACGACTATCATCGCCGATAAAGCAAAATACCCAGTTTTACTTGGTAATGGAAACAAAAAGGAGTCTGTGGATTTGGGTAAACGCCACAGTGTGACTTGGTTTGATCCACATCCAAAACCTTCCTATCTTTTTGCCCTTGTCGCGGGAGATTTAGGCAGCATTAGTGATACATTTACCACGGCAAGTGGCGAGAGTGTAGAGCTTAATATCTACTGCGATCTGGGAAATGAGAGCAAATGCCATCATGCCATGAAATCGCTCAAGGAGGCGATGCTTTGGGATGAAGAGAAGTATGGCAGAGAGTATGACCTAGAGATCTACAATATCGTCGCGGTTGATAGCTTCAATATGGGCGCGATGGAGAACAAGGGGCTCAACATCTTCAACTCCGCTTACGTTCTAGCTGATGAGGATAGTGCGACTGACGCCAATTTTATGGGTATACAGTCCGTTATCGCCCATGAGTATTTTCACAACTGGACGGGAAACCGCATCACGTGTCGTGATTGGTTCCAGCTCACGCTCAAAGAGGGGCTCACCGTCTTTCGCGACCAGTGTTTCTCGGCTGATTTAAACTCCAAAGAGGTCCAGCGCATCGAGGATGTCATCAGCCTTCGCGAGAGACAGTTTGTCGAAGATGCTTCACCTACCGCACACCCCATCCAGCCAAAATCTTACATCAGCATGAACAACTTCTACACCGCCACCGTCTATGAAAAGGGCGCGGAGGTGATTCGTATGATCCACACGCTACTGGGCGAAGAGGCGTATCGTAGAGCGACCGACCTTTACTTTGAGACTTTTGATGGACAAGCGGTAACGACGCTTGATTTTTTATGGGCGATGAGCAAGGCAAGCGGCATTGATTTGTCCGCATTTGAGCTTTGGTATCACCAAAGCGGCACACCAAAGCTTAGAGTCGAGGAGGCGTTTGAAGATGGCGTTTACTCGCTCACCCTCACGCAGATCATCCCAAACGCAGTAGATGGCACACCGCAAAAACCATACTTCTATCCGCTCAAGATGGGGCTTTTAAATGTTGCGGGTGAGGAGATAGAAGCAAAAACACTTATCGTTTCACAGGAGAGTGAAACATTTTGGTTTGAGGGCTTTACAAACAAACCGATACTCTCCATTAACAGAGACTTCTCAGCTCCTATCATTATAGAGCAAGAGCATACTGATTTCGCGTTTTTGATGAAGCATGACACCAATGCATTTGTGCAGTATGAAGCAGCACAAAATTTCGCCATCGAAACCATAGAGGCACTCATGCGAGGCGAGGAGGTAAACGCGGCATTTGTAGAGGCATATGGGCATCTTTTGGAATTGGAGATCGACCTCTCTTACAAAGCGCTACTCCTTGAACTGCCAAGTGTCTCAACTCTCATGCAACGTATGAGCGAGGTTGATTTTGAGATGATTTATGCGGCAAAAGAGACTTTGGCAAAACACCTGAGTCTTACATTTGAGAGTAGATTGTTAGCGCTTTACAAACGCCATCACCAGCCAAAATCAAATGCGCTTGACGCAGAGGCGATGGGGAGCCGTGCACTTAAAAACAGAGTGCTTAGACTTCTGTGTGAGAGTCAAAAAGAGTCACATATTTTGCTAGCCAAAACGCAGTATGAGGAGTCGCTCACTATGACGGACCGAGTGGCTGCTCTTGATATTTTAGAAAATACAAACGCGGCGTTAAGCACGGTGGCACTGAATGATTTTTATGAGAAGTACAAAACGCAAACGCTTGTGATGAACAAATACTTCTCCATCTTGGCGGCATCGCACAGAGAGGGGACACTAGATCGCGTTATGGCGCTGCAAAACGACCCTGTCTATGATGAAAAAGTGCCAAATCTTGTGCGCTCGCTCATCGGGGTATTTGCTCGAAACTACAAATATTTTCATGCTAAAGATGGGTATGGGTACAAGTTTGTAGCCGACAAAATCATCGAGATAGACGCCATAAACCCACAGATGGCATCGGGACTTTGTGGGGCATTTAAGATCTATGAGAAGATGAATCCGCATAATAAAGCACTTATGAGAGCGGAGCTTGAGAAAATCGTGCAAACGCCATCCCTCTCAAAAAACAGTTTTGAGATCGTAAATAAGATACTCAAGTAGCCTTTTATATAATAATATGTTATGATAGTGTCACTATAAATAGAGCTGCATAGAGGGGGCAGAGATGGCAAGAGTAGTGATTTTGGGTGCTGGAATTTCTGGACATGCAGCAGCATCACATCTTCGAGAGTGGTTAGCTCTAAGTGATGAGGTGGTTGTAGTCTCTCCTAATGCAAAATGGAATTGGATTCCTTCAAATATTTGGGTAGGAATTGGGGCTATGAGTGAGGAGGATGTCGCTTTTGAACTTGCACCTGTCTATTCAAAAGCAGGTATTATCTTCAAGCAGGCAAAAGCGATCTCTTTAAATCCTCAGGGAGATATGATTACCCAAAAGCCATTTCTCACCATAGAGCACACCGCGTTAGAGTCTCTTGGTAAAATAGAGCAGATTACTTATGACTATCTCATTAATGCCACAGGTCCTAAACTCGATTTTGGAGCTACCAAGGGCTTAGGAGAGGGGAGTAGTATTGGAGAGTACACCTACTCTGTTTGCACCTCACATCATGCAAAAGATGCCGCCAGTGCACTCCAAAAAGCCATATCGCTTATGAAGCAAGGCAAACGCCAGAGGTTTCTAATAGGAACTGGACACGGTCTATGCACTTGTCAGGGGGCTGCGTTTGAGTATCTATTTAATGTCGAACATGAGCTCAAAAAAGCTGGTGTTCGCGATATGGCTGAGATAAAGTGGATCTCAAACGAGCCATTTTTAGGTGATTTTGGTATGGGTGGCATTCATATGCGCTCTGGTGCAAATGTGGTGAGTTCTAAAATCTTTGCCGAGTCTCTCTTTCGCGAGCGTCATGTAAAATGGCTCATTGGCGCACATGTTTACGAGATAGGAGAGGGGTATCTTCTTTATGAGCTGCTTGATGGTTCAAAAGGGAGAGAGGAGTTTGACTTTGCCATGCTTTTACCTCCTTTTATGGGAGTGAAGCTTGATGTTTATGCAAAAGATGGGAACGATATTTCAGAGGAGATTTTTACCTCTAGTGGCT
>CAZJRG010000120.1:0-4367 GCA_964548435.1 uncultured Sulfurimonas sp.
AGAGCTTATTCACTCACCGCGTTTACATCAAGCATTTGTGCATAACTCTGTCACTAATGAGCCGCATCCTAAGGTGACTTGTTTTGGTGATGAGATCCATAACATCTCCGCCACATTGGAGGGTACAGATTTTACGCTCCATATTGATGGAGAAGTTTATGAGCTACATACAGATATTTTAGGCTCTTTTCAGACTATGAACATTGCTGTGGCGGTAAGAATTGCTAAAGCGTTTGGACTTACAAAAGAGGAGATAGTAAAAGAGGTCGCAAAGCTCAAAAGCGTTGAGCACAGACTCCAGCTTATCAAAGCAGGGGGTAAACTCATCTTAGATGATGGATACAATGGAAACATAGATGGAATGCTTGAAGCGATTCGTCTGTGCTCCTTGCATGAGGGTGGCAGAGTCATAGTGACACCTGGATTGGTTGAGAGCCGAGATGAGCTCAATATTAGACTCATTGAGGCTATTAATGGTGTTTTTGACAGAGTTATTATCACAGGTTCACTCAATGCAGAGCTCTTTAAAAAACACCTAAGTGTTGCAAATACTACCATTCTTGCAGATAAATCACAACTGACACAGTTGTTGGCACGTCAAACAAAAGAGGGCGATGTGATCCTCTTTGCAAATGATGCGCCTAACTTCATATAGGCTCTTTTGAGATGTTTACTTGGGGGATGAAAGCACTCTCTTTTCTCACCGCGTTTGCACTTGTGATGCTCGTAGCTTTGATACTTTATGATGCCTCTATGCGTTATCTTTTCGCAGAGGGTTCTACTGCGCTTCAAGAGCTTGAGTGGCACCTCTTTGATGTTGTCATACTCCTCAGTATTGCATACACACTTGGACAAAATGCACATGTACGAGTCGACATATTTTATGAGCACTTTACCCCAAAGATGCAAAATCTCATAGATATTGTATCGCTACTCTTTTTTGTGCTTCCACTCTCTCTTTTGCTCGTCTACATCAGTGTAGGTTTTGTAGAGATGAGTTATGTGCAAAATGAGGCATCGTGTGATCCTGGTGGACTCTCACACCGTTGGCTTGTAAAGTCTTTGCTGCCTCTTTCATTTATTTTTGTCATTTTAGCAGCGCTCCAAAGAGTTTTGCAGTTGCTAGAGCAGAGGAGAGTTTTGTGATAGCACTTTTGATGTTTTGTCTCTCTTTAGCACTTTTGCTAGTAGGTGTTCCTGTAGCGTTTGCATTTGGAGGGGCTGCACTCTTTTTTGCACTCCTCTCTCCAGAGTTGGGAGTGGAAGTTTTTGAGATTTTACCCTTTAGAATATATGGAATCATGAGCAATGCCACACTTATGGCAGTTCCGCTTTTCATTCTTATGGGGCTCATTTTAGAAAAGTCGGGTATGGCAGAGAGACTGCTGCTCTCGATGAGCTCACTCTTTAAGGGTGTCCGTGGCGGGCTTGGCGTAAGTGTTGTCTTGGTTGGAGCCATTTTAGCAGCTTCTACAGGTATTGTTTCGGCATCTGTGGTGATGATGAGTCTTATAGCGTTACCCATGATGCTTCAAGCTGGATACTCCAAACCTCTTGCCGCAGGAACCATAGCATCGAGCGGAACACTTGGCCAGATTATTCCACCATCTATTATTCTTATTATTTTAGGTGATGTCATGAGTGTAAGTGTGGGTGAGCTCTTTAGTGGAGCGATCTTGCCTGGTATGATCCTTGTGGGATTTTATATTCTCTACATCTTGTTAAGAGCGTTTTTAAACCCTTTAGATGCCCCTGCAATTATAGACAGTGAGCGTCTTGCATTTTGGCAAATTATTCGCTCCATTTTACCTCCTCTGCTTTTAATGTTTATAGTCCTTGGAACTATCTTCGCAGGAGTAGCCTCTCCGACTGAATCTGGTGCTTTTGGAGTTTTGGGCGGGCTTATACTCTCACTCTTTAATAAAACACTCTCAAGAGAAATGCTGCGTTATGCACTTCTTGAAACACTTAAACTTTCAGGAATGATCTTTATGATCCTCATTGGAGCCACCGCGTTTAGTCTCGTTTTTAATGAGCTTGGCGGGAGCGATTTTATTGTCACATTTTTTAGTGATGAGATAGGTGACGTTTGGGTCTTTATCGCCGTTGCAATGCTTGTCATTTTTATACTTGGTTTTTTCATAGACTTTATTGAGATCAGTTTTATTGTTGTGCCTATTTTTGTCCCTGTAATGCTCGCGTTTGGGATTGATCCTCTTTGGTTTGGAATTTTAATAGCGATGAACCTGCAAGCATCTTTTCTTACACCTCCCTTTGGTCTCTCGCTCTTTTTTCTAAAAGGCGCTGCAAAAGAGTCCTTGCGAACCATAGATATATATAAAGGTATCATCCCTTTTATCATTTTACAGCTCTTAGCACTGCTCTGTGTCGTACTCTTTCCAGATCTTGTGTTTGCGTTTGTCTAATCGGGTGATTTTAGTTCATAAATAGAGTCTCTTTTTTAGGTAGAGGTGATAAAATTTTGGTAAAAACAGGAGTGAATATGTTAAGTGTTTTAGTAGAGTTTAGTATGTTTCCAACATCAGCAGATGGGCGTGATGGCGCTTCAGTCTCAAAGAGTGTGAGTAAGATCATAGACGCCATAGACAAATCAGGCATACCTTATCAGCTCACACCCATGGGGACCGTTTTTGAAGCGTCTAGTATGAAAGAGGCGCTTGGCGTTTTGGAGATGGCGTATGAGCAGCTCAGTGATCTGGAGCGTGTCTACTCGTCACTCAAGTTTGACATCCGTAAAAACTGCGACAACAGACTCAAAAGCAAGATAGCTTCGGTCGAGAAAGTGCTTGGCAGAGAAGTGAGCCACTAAAGGAAGAGATAATGCTCTATGATGATGAGATGAACTCGGTGCTCTACGCGCCTTGGAGAGATGAGTACATACGAGGTGAGAAGATAGAGGGGTGTGTCTTTTGCCACATCAGCAAGCATGAGCATGAAAATCTCCACATACTCTACAAAGATGAACACTGTTTTTTGGTGATGAACAAGTTTCCTTACACGCCAGGGCATTTTATGATTATTCCCCATTTTCATACAGATAAATTAGAAGCACTTGAGAGTGGCGTTTGGCTTCACATGAGTGCCTTGGCACAAAAGGGTGTGAGGCTCTTAAAAGAGGGTATGAATGCACAAGGGGTAAACATCGGTATGAATCTTGGTGCTGCAGCTGGTGCAGGAATTGCCGAGCATATTCATCTTCACTTAGTCCCAAGATGGCAAAGAGATACAAACTTCATCACCTCCATAGCACAGACTCGCGTTTACTCTACAGACTTTGAAAAAATCTATGCCAAAATTAAAGCACTTATTCCTGAGTATATTGAGTGTTAAGGGGGCTTTTTCTTCTTTTTTTTCTCCTCTTGCTTTTTTTAGAAGCAGCGAGTGCAGAACCTTTTATAAAACTCTCATCACCACTCTTTAAAGCCGCGCAGACCTTAGAGAGTGCACCACTTCCAAAAGAGCTTCAAGAGAGTGTTCGCTCATACATAGCTGCTGCCAATGCAGCCAAGCTCACTGCTACAAATCTACAAAAGCAAGAGAGTGCAAATAGAATCAAAAGCTATCTCTTAGAGCTTCGAAAACTCCAAAAAAAATATGATTATACGCTCCATCGCATTCATATGGCTATCGACAGAGCAGTCAAATCAGGTGATTATGAGCGTTTTATATCGCTTGTATCGATAGAGCTTGATGGACTTCTGCACAACAGAGCCATTCAAGAGCGTTCATTGGCATTTTATGCGCTGCATAAATCAGAAAAAAGATCTCCATTTTTAGAGCAGCTCCAAGCTGATCTCATACTTTTTGAGGAGTCAAACCAAGAGGTTTTCAACGAGGTAACACAGCTTGAGTTTGACTCCAGAAGGAGTGCTCAAAATAGAAAAAACAGTGTTTATGTCACTACAAAAGAGCAAGCAAAATTCCTCTTGGTCTATTTTCACAACTCCAATGATTACGGTGTGACTCTGAGTGTTACACCCCAATACATCAACCTCAAAGAGTATCTCAAACATGATGCTATTTTTTCGCTCAAACCAAAAGAGCAGAAGCTTTTTGCAAAACTTTCACTCACTCAAGATGAGGGAAGATACGGTTTTAGATACTCTTGGATACTCGGTGAGATGGGAGCACTCCATGATAGCCATCATATATACAGACTCCCCTTTAAACGCGGTGCATCTTATAGGGTTTCGCAAGGACATAACACAGACAAAACGCACAAAGGGCGCTCGCAGTATGCTATAGACTTTTCTATGCCTATTGGGACAAAGATCTATGCAGCACGCGAGGGAGTTGTGGTACGAAGTAAGTCGGACTCAAACAGCGGTGGGTATGATCGCAGCTTT
>CAZJRG010000121.1:0-4347 GCA_964548435.1 uncultured Sulfurimonas sp.
TCGTGTGCAGACCTTCGATGTTGTACTCATCAAGAGCTCGCGTAGCTTTACGAACTGTTCCCTCCCAATCAAGAGCTGAGACTATAAGCTTGCCTATCATCGAGTCATACGAAGTTGGCGTCTCATACCCCTCGTAAAGAGCTGAATCTATGCGCACTCCTGGACCACCTGGCGTGAGGTAGTTTGTGATTGTCCCAGAAGATGGCATAAAGTTGTTTTGCGGATTTTCCGAGTTGATACGAAACTCTATGGCGTATCCGCGGAATTTTATCTCCTCTTGGAGATACTTGAGTTTGTCGCCTGCGGCTATCTCGATCATTCTTTGAATGATGTCGACTCCTGAGATTACCTCTGTGACTGGGTGCTCAACCTGAACACGAGTGTTCATCTCTATGAAGTAGATGTTGTCATCTTCATCGAGAAGATACTCTATCGTTCCTACGCTCTCGTAGCCGAGTTTTGTGATGGCTTTTACGGAGATGCGGTAGAGCTCTTTTCTCGCTTCAGGGCTGAGACGCGGTGAAGGTGCTATCTCGATGACCTTTTGGTGACGGCGTTGGATGGAACAGTCGCGCTCTCCTAGGTGAACCACGTTGCCGTATTTGTCGGCGATGATCTGTATCTCGATATGGCGAGGGTTTTCAACATACTTTTCTATGAAAACCTCATTTCTTCCAAAGTACTTCATAGATTCATTGGTTGCCGCTTCAAACATCTTTGTGAACTCTTTACCGTTTTTGACGATGCGCATACCGCGACCACCACCGCCAAACGCCGCTTTGATGATGACGGGAAAGCCGATCTCTTTAGCGATTTTCTCACCCTCATTCATATCTACGATAGGCGTGTCCGTTCCTTCAAGTACAGGTACGCCGATCTGTTTCATCGCTACTTTTGAAGCCATTTTGTCACCAAAGAGATCGATGTGATCGGCACTTGGGCCTATGAAGATAAGACCAGCCTCTGTACAAGCACGAGCAAAATCGCCACTCTCAGAGAGGAAGCCGTATCCTGGGTGAACCGCGTCACAGCCAGATTTTTTTGCCAAAGAGATGATAGGCTCAAACTTGAGATAAGCCTCTACGGGGTTTCCCATGATCGGGTAGCACTCATCTGCTTTTCTTACCCAAACGCCATTGACGTCAGCCTCTGAGAAGACCACCACACTCTTGATCTCAAGCTCTTTACACGCACGTATGATTCTAAGAGCGATTTCGCCGCGATTTGCTATGAGGACTTTTGTTATTTTTTTCATTCTTGGCATTCCTTGGAAAAGTTTGATTTTTGTTGGCGACATTGTAGTCTCTTTGGGGTGGTGAACTCTTTATCATTATTGTGAAGTTTATTATCTATTTTTGTTCACTTTAATTTTAATTTTTGTCATGTAGTTTACATAATTTTGCTATTATCTCCAGATGAGAAGAGAGACACTAGATAAGAAAAACAAGATAGCCAACGACATAATGTTCTACATATATAGACACATTGACACAGACATCAATATGGATGAACTCGCACTTGACTTTGGTGTGAGTAAGTTTTATATGCATAAACTTTTCAAAGAGATTTTTGGACGAAACATCTATGAGAGCATCAAGTCCATTCGTCTGCAAAAAGCCTCAAACCTACTCCTCACGAACAAATACTCAACCATAACGCAGATAGCATCATCGTGCGGGTATAGCTCGCAGACCTCTTTTATACGGGTCTTTAAGGAGCGTTTTTCCATGACACCAAAAGAGTGGAGAGGTGGAGGTTACAAGGAGTATTCGCAGCATCTCTTAGCCAAAACAGCCACATCAATCGTTCCACATGCAAATTTTGAAGCCATAGAGCCGCAAATCGTGAAGATGCCAGAGATGCAAAGCTACTACATCCGACATCGCGGCTATGATGCCAACATCAAAAAAGTGTGGCAAAAACTCCAAGCATGGATCTACACCAACGGCATTAAAGAGTATCAAGACATCGCGCTCTTTCATGACAATCCTGCCATCACTCCAGTTGAAGAGTGTAACTATGTCGCTTGCGTTAAAGTAAACGAGAAGGGAAACTTTGATGACAAAAGGCTTCCAAAGTTTAGTATCTCCGAGGGCATCTACGCCAAGTTTGATCTCAAAGGCTACGATGGGGATCTACTTAAGTTCATCCACTGGGTCTATCACGAGTGGCTGCCACGAAGTGACTATGAGACTACCACAAAACCCCCTTATGTCATCTACACAAAAAACAAGTATCTCACCGAAGGTAAAGACTTCGAGCTGAGTTTTTATCTCGCCATCAAGTTTTAACGCAGGCAAAATTCGCTGCGTTTCAAGAAATATTAAGAATCTATTCTTTACAATACCGTTATGTATTTGGATATATAATGAGTTTTTTTCAAAGATTTGTCTCCTTTGATGTTTTCTGTGTATCCCTTATCATGATGCTAGATGACGTTATATAGAAAAATACATAAATACTAGCGGGCACCCTTGCCCGAATACAACAATCAACATAAACAACACAAGGGAGCAGCGTGAAATATCTCCTCGCACTTATATTTTTTATACCTCTTACTCTTTGCGCTCGCACGGTTGTCGATGACTACAACAGAAGTGTTACTCTCCCTGATACTATCACAAAGATTTATGCCGCGTCTCCACCGCTTACCATGACGCTTCTCGCGTTTGATCCTGAGCTTATCGCAGCACTCAACTCCCCTTTTACTTTAAAGCAAAAACCTCACGTGGGGGAGGCTTACAATAAGCCAGTAGTGGGTGGATTTGGCGGTGGGCAGAGCATGAACTATGAAGTGCTCGCAAGTCTCAAGCCCGATGTCGTGCTGGTGTGGGGCGGCATGAGCGGTGTAGAGAATGCTCTAGCAAAGTTCGCTTCGCTTGACATCCCTGTAGTGCTGGTGCGAAACGCTACTTTGGAAGATCTCGTAAGTCAGTTTCGCCTCCTTGGTGAGCTCACACACAAACGCCAAAGAGCCGACGAACTCATCGCTTACACGCAAGAGACACTTGAGTTTGTCTCGCGTTTTCAAACGCAAGTGGCATCCAAAAAGCCCAAACGCTACTACTTCGCCGAGGGTATAGATGGGCTCTCTAGTGAGTGCGAGGGCTCGTTTCATCTTCAGCCTTTTGAGTATGCACTCGCCAAAAATGCGCTTCACTGTAAGATGACCTCAAACTACGGCATGGAGAAGATCTCCGCTGAGCAAGTGATGCTTGCAAACCCCGATGTCATCATCGTTATGGAGGAGCAGTTTTACAAAAACATACAAAACAACCCGCGTTTCGCATCACTGAGCGCAGTAAAAAACGCTGCTGTGTATCTCGTGCCCTCCAAACCGTTCAACTACATAACGCGACCTCCCTCTTTTATGCGTTTGATGGGAATTCGATGGCTCATAGGCATTTTTCATCCAGAGCTTTTACCAGAGGGTGAGAGCGCGGAACTTAAGAGATTTCAAAATCTCTTTTTCCCAGCTTTTAAGTGAAAATCATTGTATCAATAAATATATAAAGGAAAAATATGCAACAGAGTTGTAATACAACGCAAAACAAAAAAATGAATAGTTTCGTAGATGTAAACAGAGCTATGTCCCAAGCGGGTGATAGAGAAAACAAGCCGCGTTTTGGTGGCGAAGAGGTGCGGGTGGTGGAGCCGATGATTGACATCATCTACCCAAGTGTACCATTTCCATCCAACAAAATCTACAAAGCGCTTGGTGAGCAAATGATTCGTCAAATGGTGGAGCATCATCACGAACTGCTGCTCAAAACGAAGGTGGGTAAACTCTTCCCTCCTCACCAAGAAGCGCTCAAAATGGTCGTTGACAAAAGTGCTGATTTTTTCGTAGAGGCACTAGGCGGCGACCCTGCGTTTACATCGCAGCATGGAGAGCCGCATCTGCGCCATCGTCATTTTAAGATACCAATAGATGAGAGTGACAGAGAGATATGGCTGGCGATGTACAAAAAAACGCTCAAAGATGTAGCGTTTCCAACGGAGCATTTGGAGGAGTTTTGGAACTGGATAGAGCCGCTCTCCATCCGAATGATAAACCGCCGCACAAACATGGACGCCATCAAACGCTATCACTGGCATGAAGTGAAAAAAGATTTTAATTTATAAAGGAAAAGTATTGAAAAAGAAAACAAAACTCTCATATGTAGCCATATGGCTGCTAAGCGTGTCACTTATATCTCCGCTGATAGCACTCGATCTTGAAGAGGCGGGCATCACCACCGAAGTGCCAAGCGACTCAAGTATAGGTTCAAAAAAAGTTATTGGTGCTAAAGAGATTAAGATAACAAGCAGTGGGGAGCTACTCAATCCCTACAAGACCATCTCTCT
>CAZJRG010000122.1:0-4278 GCA_964548435.1 uncultured Sulfurimonas sp.
TAATAGGTATGTCTTTTGTATGAGGATTTGCTTTTAGGAGTTTAATGACTGTAAAGCCAGACATTTCTGGCATCTCAATATCTGTAATGATTGCTGGAATTTCAGATGCTTTTTCACCCAGTTTTTGAACAAAATCAAGAAGTTTTTTTCCATTTTCAAAAAGCTGAATCGTGATGTTGGCATTAGCAAATATCTGTACGAGATGGCGTTGCGCCGTTTTAGAGTCTTCGGCTATAAGCACTGTTCCTGTTTTTAGTTTGAGTGGAATCTCAAGCTCTTTAAGGTTGGCAGTATCTGCCATAACATCAACCATCGCTTGTGGAATTACTTCGGAGAGAAGCTTCTCGTAGTCTAGGATGAGACAGAGACTACCGTCTTCGAGACGTGTATCGTTCATAACTACACCATCCTCTTTGAGACGATAACTATCAGGGGCATGCATCTGGCTCCAGTTTTTCTTTATAACTCTAAACGCAGACATGATGCGAAGTCCTATGATGATACCGTTGAAGTCGCAGATGAGAATGTCAGAGTTTTTTACCTCTTCTGGTGTGAGTGTTATTCCAAGCCAAGCTGGTAGATTGAGTATTGGAATCTGAAGTCCACGTAGGATGATCGTTCCCTCTAGAAGTCTGTGAGCGGAAGGAATCTGTGTTAAATAATGGTTTTTAGACTCAACGACTTCGCGAGTTTTAAAGACATTTATAGCATAGTATGCAGAGTCAGCTTTGTTGCTTACTCGAAAGACTAAGAGTTGAAGTTCATTGTTTTTTGCAAGATTTGTGGCTGCATCAACATTATCTAAGACAGACATGAAACACCTTTGTATTTAAATATGCTCTATGGTATCAAAAATTCGATGAATAATGCTTGAATATTAGCTCTGCAATGCTAAAATATTTTATCTATTCTCAAGGCTTAAATCAGTGAAAATTTTGACACTACTCCTTTTTTCTACACTCCTTTTCTCTAAAGTTTATTACTCAAAAGTTGAACCTTACGAGATGCGAAGTATCTCCTCAAATGTTTCTGGGCTCGTGCTCTTTGTGGATGAACCAAGTCTTGGTAAAAAGCTCTCAAATAAACCCTATATCGAGATCGATTCTGAAATTGATCGAGCTGACTTGCATGTTACAACTCAAAAAATCAAATTTTTAGAGGAGACACTCAAGCTCAATGAAACAATGTTAAAAAACTTAGATCGCTCCTTAGTAAAAAAACGTCACAACTACAAGCTTGTAGAAGCACTCAAAGTGAAGGCTCAAATAGAAAAAGATAAAGAGTTTCATGATCTCATTACGAGTGAAAACAGTTATGTAAGTACACAAAAAGAGATCATGAGTTTGAAAAATCAGATAGCAGATCTCAAGCTCAAAGAGGTCCAGCTCAAACGCAGCATCAGTGATAAGCGACTCATTGCAAAAGGTTTTACGCTCTATGCACTTGATGTTAAAGTGGGACAGGTTGTCACTCCAGCAACACCTTTGGCTAAAGTTGCAGATACATCTAAAGCACTTTTAAGTATCTATCTAGATGAAGAGGATGTTGCCAATGCAGCAAAACAGACCATCTACATTGACGGTGTGAAGAGTGACTACAAAATTTCACGTCTCATTAAGATAGCTGATAGTAAAAACATCTCAAAATATCTTGCACAAATTGTTATTAAAGCACCCGAGGTCTTCTCTAAACTTGTCAAAATTGAACTTAAGGAGAAGTAGTTGCAGCTGCGTTTATCTAATTTAATATTGCTCACTTCGCTTCTTTCATCTGCTACTCTCTTTGCAAGTGAGGATAATAACCGCTCTTTAGACAGCTACATCTCAAAGCTTAAAAATAAGCAGTTTGATCTTGACTATAAAAAAAATGAGGCAGAGAGTTCCAAGCTGCGTGACTCTTGGATAGCCCCGATTAATCTCTCTTATGCTATTTCTCGATCAAATCCTAGAAGTAGTGAGCAAGAGACACGCACAACAGCCATCAAGATGGATCAGCCCATCTTTCAAAGTGGAGGAATCTACTATGGCATTAAGTTTGCGACTGCGTCAAAAAAGTATAACGATTACACCATAGATGTTGCTAAACGCAAGATGATCAAAGATGCTATCGCATTTTTGATGCAGATAAAACAGTCAGATTTGAAGATAGAGCGACAAAAACTACAAATAGATAATGCAGAGATAAACTTGGAGCTTAAAAAAGAGCAGTATATGAGCGGTCAGCTTGATTCTGGATTTTTAGATGATGCCATCATTGAGAGAAATGGTGTGAAACAGGCACTTTATGATCTTGAGACTACTAAGGAGCGACTCGTCTCAAGTTTAAGTGCACTCAGTGACATGGATCACTCAAGTGCCCATGTGCCACATCTTGAGCTTATAGATGCCGAGGAGTTCTTAAGTCACAATATTCAGATGGAGATGCTAGACTCACAGATAGTGCGTGATGAATACAACAAAAAAATGACCATCGCAAAATATCTGCCTTCGGTGAATTTTAATGCAGGTTACACTTGGACTAAGAGCATCAACAACGAAATAATCTTTTTAGAGGGTGAGAGAAATTTTTATGATTATGGCATACGAGCCAATATGCCGCTAAACATCAATACTTTTCGTGACATTGAGTCTGCAAAAATTGACTACTTGAAGTCCAAAGTCGTAAAAGAGGATACAAAAGTACAACTCCAAGCACTCTTTACACAAGTGATGCAAAATCTTGAAAATCTAAAGAAGAAAAAACTCCTTAGCATTGCAAATCAAGAGCTCTACAATAAGCTCTTGGAGGAGACAAGAGCACTTTTTGAAGCTGGTTATAAAACGCAGTACGATGTAGCACTCTTAAAAAACTCCGCAGATATTGCAGCTCTTGATGCAAAAATCTACGAGTTTGATAGGCAGTTAGAGCTCTTGAGTCTCTATGAGATGTATGTTAACGATCTTGAGTAGCCTTAAAAATCTACTTCAAAACACTATCTTCGCGATATAATTGCGCAAAAAATTTGGAAAAAATGATGAATATACAAGAACTAGATAAAAAATATGTCCTCCCAACGTATGCTCGTGCCGATGTCGAGTTTGTAAGTGGCAAAAATGCAAGACTCACCGATGCCAATGGCAAAGAGTATGTTGATTTTACTTCGGGTATCGCCGTCACGAGTGTAGGTCATGCCAACGAGCGAGTAAATGCGGCTATCTGTAAACAACTCTCAAACATCACACACATCTCAAACCTCTACCATATAGCGCCACAAGCCATCGCAGCACAAAAGATAGTCGAGGCGAGTGGCTATGACATGAAGTGTTTTTTCGCAAATTCAGGAGCTGAAGCCAATGAGGGAGCTATAAAGATAGCAAGAAAACATGGAGAACGCGACGGAGCCATCAAACGCTACAAAATCATCACACTACAGCACTCTTTTCACGGGCGAACTATCACGACGGTAAAAGCAACAGGTCAAGAGTCTATGCACAACTACTTTGGTCCTTTTCCTGATGGCTTTGTCTATGCAGACACCATAGATGACATTGCAGGGCTGCTTGATGAGCACACCGCAGCTGTGATGATAGAGCTCATTCAGGGTGAGAGCGGCGTTCAGCCTCAAGACAGAGCAAAAGTGCAAGCTTTGGCAAAACTTCTCAAAGAAAAAGAGATTGCGCTTATCGTCGATGAGGTACAAACGGGAGCTTACAGAACGGGCGAATTTACGGCAAGCCAACTCTATGGCATCTCTCCTGAGATTATCACACTGGCAAAAGGGATCGGCGGTGGTGTACCCGTAGGTGTTGTAATGACAAGCCTTAAAGAGGTCCTAAACGCGGGCGACCATGGTTCTACTTTTGGTGGAAACTATCTCTCAACTACTGCTATCTGTGAAGTTATGGATATCTTAGGCGAGATAAAAGTAAGTGGTGAATTAAACGCCACGATCGATTACTTTAACGCAGCGTTAGAGAAGTTTTATGAGGCACACACCGCTACATTTACTGCAAAAGTGGGACTTGGTCTGATGTGTGGGCTTCGTGTTAAAGACGCAGCGACACTCACAAGTGTGCTAAACGCGGCAAGAGAAAATGGAGTGATGATACTCAAAGCGGGGCGAAACACCCTGCGTTTCTTGCCAGCACTCACTATCACCAAACAAGACATAGACGATGGATTTACGGCACTAGAAAATGCCATGAAAACTCTGGAGAAGTAATGCTCTTTAGTGAGTATATGAGTGAGTGGCTTTATGGTGAAAATGGCTACTATGCGAGCTACAAAGCCATAGGAAAA
>CAZJRG010000123.1:0-4267 GCA_964548435.1 uncultured Sulfurimonas sp.
ATAGGATTTTTAAATACCAAAAGTGTCGCTCAGATCTTAGATGAAGAGGATGTCGATCTGCTCATTATGGACAGAAACCTTCCTGGTGTGGAGGGGAGTGAGTTTGTCGCAAAGCTCCGTGAAGAGGGAATGGATACTCCTGTCATTTTTCTCAGTGCAAAAGACAAAGAGAGTGACATCGAAGATGGGTTTTTACGGGGTGGCGATGACTACATAACGAAGCCTTTTAACATGAAAGAGCTCTTGCTGCGTGTAAGAAGTATACTCAAACGCACCTCCAAAAAACTCAACGAAGGTAAACTCGCATACCGTGACCTTGTTCTTGACAAGAGCAATCGAACACTCAGTGTTGATGGTGTTTTCGTAGATGTGACGAAGCTTGAGTTTGATCTTTTAAGCGAATTTATCATTAACAAAAACAGCGTGCTTGAACGCGACTATCTGCTAGAAAATGTCTGGGGAGATAGCGAAAACTACCAGTACAAGACGGTCAATGTCGCCATCAACAGACTCAAAGAGAAGATAGATCCAGATAAAACGAAAGAGTATATTCAAACAGTTCGCGGGGTTGGCTACAAACTGTGTTAAAAAAACTTCGCACCTCATTACTTGTAAAATTTTCTTCTCTCTTTTTCGCATCATTTGTGATGCTCTACCTCGTCACATATGCAATGATGCACAAGTTTTTTTTGGAACTCTTAGAGCCAGAAGAGCTCACGACCCTCATGAGTAGTTTTAATGATGTGTGGATCACTATTTTTATTATATTTGGCATGGTGTTTTTAGGGGGATTTTTCTTGCTGCGTTTTTGGGTAGGGAAGGTCACACAAGAGGTAGATGACATCAACAACTATCTTGAAGAGATAAATAAAAAAAACTACGAAGCAGTGTTAAAAATAGAGCACCATCTGGAGTTTTTAAGATTAACGGTTTTGCTGAAAAATATAGTAAAAAGATTGAAAAACAAGAAGTAAAAGTGGTGACCCCGAGGAGAATCGAACTCCTGTAACATGGATGAAAACCATGGATCCTGACCGCTAGACGACGGGGCCACATTGAAGAAAAAAAGTAAATGGTGTCCCGTGATGGACTCGAACCATCGGCCACATCATTAAAAGTGACGTGCTCTACCAACTGAGCTAACGAGACAAACGCAAACATCTCTGTTTGTGGACGGGAATTATAGACAAATCATCTTTTTATGTCAAGAAAAAATGCCGTATTTTCCATTTTTTTCTTAAAAATCGCTCTTTGTATCGAAAAGTTTTGTGAAATTTGTTACAATGAAGGCGATGAATTATTATAGTTTTGAATATCCTTGGCTTGTTTTACTCCTGCTTCCCATACTTTTTTGTCTCTACAAATGCAGGGATATCGTCACTTCAAGGTACTTTGTACATCTGCATCTTCTCTCCCCAAGAAGAAGCTTCAAGCATCTCGAGCAGATCGTCAAGCTTCTTGTATTTGTCTTTTTGGTGCTCTCACTCGTCTCTCCCATCCGTATCGACGAGTCCGATCCTCGCAACCGTAGTGGCAAAGAGATCGTGCTTGCCATCGATGCGAGTGGATCCATGAACGCGTCTGGTTTTGATCTGGATGATTCGCTTTCAAATGGTGAACGACTCTCGCGTTTTGAGCTAACACAGAGGGTGGCAAAAGATTTCATACGCAAAAGAGCGGGAGACAATGTCGGTGTGGTGCTCTTTGGAGACTTCGCGTTTATCGCTTCGCCCATCACGTATGAAAAAGAGATCGTGGCGGAGATGATAGGGTATCTCACGCAGGGCATGGCAGGGCAAAACACCGCCATTGGAGAAGCCATCGCCATGAGTGTACGAGCGTTTTTACGCTCAAAAGCGAAAAGCAAAGTCATCGTGCTGCTCACCGATGGGGAGCAAAACAGTGGCGACATCTCTGTTAAAGAGGCGCTGCGTTTGGCTAAAGAGCAAGAGATTACGATCTACACCATAGGCATCGGTGCTGCTGGCGAAGCCGATGGAGTGCTTCTTGAGCGTATAGCCAAGGAGAGTGGCGGCATTTACTTTAGCGCGCTGAGTGCTAAGGAGCTTCAAGAGGTTTATGCTCGCATAGACGCGCTTGAGAGTGCCAACATCAGCTCCAAAGCCTACAAATTTAAAGAGTATTTTTACCAAACGCCACTGCTTTTGGCACTCTTGGGATTGCTTTTTTTAGCCTATAGGGAGCTGCGAAAATGAGTTTTGTCTCTCCTGAATACTTCTGGCTTTTACTCTTTTTGCTCGCCGCATTCGTACGAGGCGATTTGGTGCGACCGCGTTTGACTTCGCTTGGGTATGTAGTGACTTTTTTGCTCATAGTCGCAGCACTCGCTCGCCCTATCATCCCTGGTGAACCCATCAAACAAGAGGAGCTTTTGGGCGACGTGGTCTTGGCGGTGGATCTCTCCTACTCCATGCAAGCCCAAGACATCGTGCCATCGCGCCTCTCTTTTGCCAAAGAAGCTCTCAAAGAGATAGCACTCACTCAAAAAAAGAGCCGTTTTGGCGTTCTTGGATTTACCACAAATGCCATCGTGCTCTCGCCGCTTACAAGTGACGCAGCACTTTTGCTGCATCTCTTTGGTGCACTTGACGAGAAACTCATAATGACCAAAGGAAGCGACGTCTTTAGCGCACTCAAGCTCGCTCGCAAGATGTCAAACGCCAAGCAGGCGAGTATGGTGCTGCTCAGTGACGGAGCCGACGAGGCGAGTTACGCTAAAGAGGCTGCGTTTGCCAAAGAGCAAGGAATCATCGTCAATGTCTTGATGATCGCCACAAGCGTGGGTGCACCCTTGCGACTAGAAAACGGCTCGCTTCTTAAAGACGAGCTAGGAGGTATCGTGGTGAGTCGCGAAAATAGTGCCATAAAAAGAGTCGCAAATGCAAGCGGCGGTGTTTACGCTTATGATGTCGATACTATTTTGCAAGCCCTAGAATCCCAGCGAGACGCGCAACATAAAAGCCAAACGCAGCTTGTGCAAAATAGAGAGCTTTTTTACTACTTCATCTTTGGCGCGATTGTGGCATTTTTAGTGAGTGTGACGAAACTCAAACGCAGGGTGCTAACGCTGTTGCTCTTTTTTGGTATCTCTCTTGAAGCCTCCGTTTTAGATCGTTTCAAAGATCCAAACGCGCTAGCGTTTGAGAGGGGCGTGCAGCTTTATAAAACAGGAGAGTATGAGATGGCGCTTGTGGCGTTTGAGTCTGTCAAATCCTCAAACGCGGCGGTGAAAACGGTGCTCTTTTACAACATGGGCAACACGTTGGTGCGGCTCAAAGAGTTTAAAAAAGCAAGAGTGGCGTTTGAGAAGTCTCTTGCGTTAGCCTACTCAAAAGAGGCGGATGAAAACCTGCTTTTTATAAAAGACGTGGGTGAGCAAAAAGATATGAGTACAGGTCAACAAAAAGCTCAAAAAAACTCCTCCATCGCCAAAGAGCGCGAGAGCTCTAAAAAACAAAAAGAGGGTGGAGGGTCAAATATGAAAGTGAGTGCTTCAAGTGGTGCAGGTTCACAAGATGGAGGCAAAAAAACAGATGCTTCTACACAAGTATCGCTGAGTGGTGGCAAGGCAAAGTTGAGCTCCAAACAGTATGAACTCATTAACAAAAGGGGAATTGATGAAAAAAAGCCTTATTAAAACACTCGTTATGCTCTTTGGACTCTGTTTGGAGAGTTTTGCGTCAAGCTATGAGTGGAGTAGTGAGATCTCAAAAACGGCCGCCTTTAAAAATGAAGCGATTTATCTAAAATATCTCTGTCGTTTTGATGATAGGGCAGAGTTTTACGCGGTGGAGTTCTCGCCTATGCAAGAGGATGCGAACCTCTCTCTTGAGGTGCTAAGCGAAACGAGTCGGCTTGAGGATGGCAGAAGAGTTTTGGAGTATGAGTTTGTACTCTTTTTTCATCGAGCTGGAGAGAAGAAGATCGCGTTTGAGGCACTGATGAAGAAGACCACAAAAGAGTCTGTGGAGAACACCGTCATAGGGCGAGACAATGGAAAATACGCTGAATATGAGACCACTAAAGTAGCCCTTCCAAAGCACAATCTCACCGTGTTTGATACAAACAGTTCACTTGTGGGAAGCCTCTCTTTGGAGGTAAAAAAAGATACTCCCACCATAAAAGCAATGATGCCTTACCATCTTGAGCTGCGTTTTCATGGCGAGGGCAATCTAAAAGATATTGAGGCAATCGATTTTAAGATTGAAGGTGTGAAGGTTTTTGCACAGCAACCGACTCATAAACT
>CAZJRG010000124.1:0-4264 GCA_964548435.1 uncultured Sulfurimonas sp.
TATCTTCTACTTCGCTGAGGAGGTTTTGCATCTCCTTCTCTTGCAAAAAGAGCTGATGAACTTTTCTGACATACCCTTGTAGCACAGTAGTAACATCGTTGTTGCCATCTGTATTAAAGTCTTTGGACATCTGCTGCATCAAAAATTCTGCAAAATCATCTGCGACATCTACATCAAATCTACGCCCACCAATGTGTAGCCCTATTTTTTTACTCATCGCAAAATTAGCCTAAAATAGTTTCAATTTTGCTAACTATCTCTTCTATCTCTGCATCTTTCATAGCATTCTCATCAACCAAACGCTCAATCTCTTGATCTCTTATCTCTTTTTCACTCTTGAGTGCAATGATTTCGTTACGCATCATCTCATTTTCACTTCTAAGTGTGTTCATTTTTTGAAGTATTGCTCCGATTTTATCGCTTAAAACTTCCAATGCAGTTGGATTTTGCATAAAATTTCCTTTATCTTTTTTTTTAAAGGAATTCTATCATAATAACAGTATATAAAATAGGTATTATCTCTACTTTGATATAATCTAGATATCACACATTATAGGGTCAGTCTTAATGAATAACTTTGAAAAATTTTCAACACAGTTCGTCCAACTCGTTGGATCAAAAGAGGGAGCAATTTCTCCAGTTATCACCTCTTCGGCATCATTTGGATACGAAACACCAGAGATAGCAGAAGGAATTTTTAATGGAAGTGTCAAGAAGCCACTCTACTCAAGAATGGGTAATCCCACTACCTCAAAACTCGAGTCAATACTCACAAAAATGGATGGTGGAGTTGGTGCAGTTGCAACAAGTTCAGGTATGGGTGCAACATCTCTAGCAACACTTTCTCTTCTTGAAGCTGGAGATGAAGTCATCAGTGTTGGAGGTCTTTTTGGAGGTACATACTCTTACTTTAACGAAACACTCAAACGCTTTGGCATCACTACGAAGTTTTTTGATGTAGATGAACTCAAAGAGATACAAGACGCCATCACCGACAAAACAAAAATAATCTTTTTAGAGAGTGTTGGCAACCCAAATATGCGTTTGCCGGACATTAAAAAAATTGCACAAATTGCTAACAACTTAGGAGTAGCACTTATAGTGGACAACACAACTACGCCACTGAGCATTATGCCTCTTGAGATGGGTGCTGATATAGTTGTCTACTCCACGACTAAAATACTTACAGGAAACGCTTCGGCACTTGGAGGCTGTGCAATCTTCAGGGGCATCAACGAAGGAAGCGACAAATTCAAATCACCGCGTTATGCCTTTTTGCAAAAATTCATAGATAAATTTGGAGCCATGGCACTTATTCCAAACGCAAAAAAAAGAGCACTTAGAGACTTTGGAATGAGCGCAAATGCTCATGCAAGCTATCAAACAATGCTTGGTCTTGAGACACTGCCACTGCGTTTTGAACGAGTTACAAAAAGTATTGAAATGATTGTAAAAACACTCTGGGAAAATGAAATCTGCGTAAACCACCCTTCCCTTGAAACACATCCGCACAATCATTTATACCAAAGTGATTTTAAAAATGGAACAGGAACACTCTTTACGATAGATATGCAAAGCAAAGAGGGAGCCTATGATTTTCTTAACAGAACTAAGATTGCAACCATTACCGCAAATATCGGAGATAGTAGAACATTGGCGCTTCACATGGCTTCAACAATCTACAGCGACTTTGATCAACCTACCCGAAAGTTCCTAGGAATTACTGATGGACTTATTCGAGTCTCAATTGGACTCGAAAATCCAAATGATATTATTGATGACTTTTTAGAAGCAGCAAGGAGATAACTATGCCTTATGAGACAAAATTTGATCTCGCTAACGAAGTATCGTTAAAGTATCCAAAAAAGTACAAAGTTTATATTCTCAATGACGATTATACATCGATGGAGTTTGTGGTAGATATCTTAATGAATGTCTTTCACAAGAGCTTCAATGAAGCAGAAAAGACCATGTTAGAAGTACACAAAAACGGTCGAGGTCTCTGTGGTGTTTACATCTATGAAATTGCAGAGACAAAAGTGATGCATGTCATCAAAAAAGCTAGAGACAATGGCTTTCCGCTTAAAGCTACTATGGAGGAGGAGTAAAAAATGATAAGTCCCTCATTAAATGAGATATTTCAAAAATCGATCCACTTTGCTAAAGAGTTGCGACATGAATATCTTACGATAGAACATGTGTTTTACAACCTTATCAGTTCACCAGAGGGTGCAAACATCATCCATCTTTGTGGTGGAGACACATCTAAGATGAAACAAAAACTCGACACCTTTATTATGACAAACATAGAAGCGCTTCCGCCTCATATAAATGTAAATCCACACGAAAGTGTTGCACTTGCAAGACTGATAGATTCAATGATCAAACATATTCAGTCAGCAGGACAAATTGTCGCAGATGTAGGAGATCTTCTGGCTGCACTTTACGAAGAAGAGAATACATTTGCATGTATGCTACTTCATGAGTACCAGATCTCGCGTTTAGACATTCTTGAGGTCATTTCTCATAATGAAAAAGCAAGTGAGACCAATGAAAAAGAGTCTCATCTTGAAAAATACTCTATAAACCTCATTTTAAAAGCCAAACAAGGTAAAATTGATCCTATCATCGGTCGCAATAGTGAAATTAAAAGAGTTACTCAAATACTCTGTAGACGCAAAAAAAACAACCCAATACTAGTAGGTGAGCCAGGTGTCGGTAAAACCGCTATAGCTGAAGGATTAGCACTCAATATTGTTGCTGGAGAAGTGCCGACAATCATTAAAGATTCACAACTCTATGCCTTGGATATGAGTGCACTCATTGCAGGGACTAAATACAGGGGTGATTTTGAGAAAAGGCTCAAGGGTGTCATGGATGAACTCAAAAAAATTCCAAACGCCATCCTGTTTATAGATGAAATACACACTCTCATCGGTGCTGGAAGCACATCAGGAAGTATGGATGCGGCCAACCAACTCAAACCAGCTCTCGCTTCGGGAGAGATAAAATGTATGGGAGCTACAACATACATAGAGTACAGAAATGCTTTTGAGAAAGATAAAGCACTCAGCCGACGCTTTTCAAAAGTAGATGTAAATGAACCTTCCAAAGAGACAAGCTACAAAATACTTAAAGGTCTAAAATCTAAGTACGAAGAGCATCATGCACTCACCATTACAAATAAAGCACTCAAGGCAGCCGTAGATCTCTCAAGTAGATATATAACTGACAGATTTTTACCTGATAAGGCTATAGATCTTCTTGATGAGACTGCTGCATCTTTTCATCTCAAAAAAACACCAAAACAGATCTTAGGTGCCTCAGATATTGAAAGAACAATCGCTAAAATCATCGGGATTAGTGGTGCAAAAATAAAAGAGAGCGAAATAGAACTGCTGCAAAACTTAGAAGAGAGACTCAAAACGCAGGTAATAGGTCAAGATAAAGCAGTAGAAACTGTTGCCCAAGCGATAAAAATTGCCAAAGCAGGTTTAAAATCTGAACATAAACCTATAGCCTCATTTCTCTTTGCTGGACCAACAGGTGTGGGAAAAACAGAACTTTCACTAGCACTCAGCAAGCTTCTAGGTATCAACTTTGAACGTTTTGATATGAGTGAATATATGGAAAAACACACTATCAGCAGACTTGTTGGAGCACCTCCAGGTTATGTTGGATATGAACAAGGCGGCTTACTTACTGAGGCAATCAAACGCAATCCATATACAGTATTACTTCTCGATGAGATAGAAAAAGCACATCCTGACCTTGTAAATATTTTATTGCAAATTATGGACAATGCAACACTTACAGATAACAATGGCTATAAAGCAAACTTTCAAAATGTTGTCTTAATAATGACATCAAATGTAGGTGCAACTGCAAGAAATGTCATGGGCTTTAATAAAGATAGTTCACTTTCAAAAAATGAAGATTTAAAAGCATTTTTTACACCAGAATTTAGAAACAGACTTGATGCAATAGTTCAATTCGAACAACTCTCAAAAGAGACGATAATTGGCATTGTTCACAAATTTGTGTCTGAAATAAATAAAGAGTTAGAGAATAAAAAAATAGTAATAACTATCGATCAAAACGCAGCAGAGTATGTTGCACAAGAAGCATACTCACCTGAAATGGGAGCAAGACCAATTAAACGCTTCATACAAAACAATATTAATAATAAACTCAGCAATGAGATACTATTTTGTTCACTCAAAAATTGTTGAACTGTTAATTTCACATTCGATAAAGATCTAGA
>CAZJRG010000125.1:0-4145 GCA_964548435.1 uncultured Sulfurimonas sp.
CAGGTTGAACTCTACCATTGGTACTCTCTTCGTCCAAAATTAGGATTTTTGTATGATTTTGGAACTTTGGAGGCTGGCTTTTTTGTTGAGTATCAGCATGGAGTTGAGACAAAGATGGACATCTTGGAAAATAGTGAAAATCCAATGGTCAGCCTCGATCTGGGTGGTGCAAATATCACTAAAGTCATCCTTCCGCTCTCTTATGAGTTGAGCGAGCATTTTGAACTGTTGGCGAGTTATATTTATGAACAGCAAGAGATTACTGCTTCAAACACTGCTCCATATATAGTCGGTGGTGAGAGTAAAATGATTTATGAGCCAAAAAGTACGGCTCAAAATCACTATCTGCAGCTTGGAATTGCTTTGAAGTTTTAGGGTGGTTTATCTAAAAAAAAGTCTACTATGAGTATAATCGCATCACTTATTACACGAGGGAAACGATGATAACTTTTAGTGAAATGCTACTTAAACTACAAGAGTTTTGGATGAATGAGGGGTGCAATATTGTGCAGCCTTATGACATTCCTGCTGGAGCTGGAACCTTTCATCCTGCGACATTTTTACGTTCTCTTGACTCTACACCTTGGGCAACTGCTTATGTGGCACCATCACGTCGTCCAACAGATGGACGCTATGGCGAAAACCCAAACCGCTTAGGCTCATACTATCAGTTTCAAGCACTCATAAAACCCTCTCCAGATAACATTCAAGAGCTCTATCTTCAATCTCTAGAGTACCTAGGTCTTGATGTCTCTAAGCATGATATACGTTTCGTTGAAGATAACTGGGAGTCGCCGACACTCGGTGCTTGGGGGCTTGGCTGGGAGGTGTGGCTCAACGGCATGGAGGTAACGCAGTTTACCTACTTTCAGCAAGTCGGTGGCGTGGAGTGCAATCCCGTGGCGGTTGAGATTACATATGGAACGGAGCGTTTGGCGATGTACTTGCAAGGTGTTTCCACCGTTTTTGACATCGTTTGGAATGTTGACAAAGCGGGAAACAAAACACTCTACAGAGATGTACACAAAGAGGGCGAGATAGAGTTTTCAAAGTACAACTTTGAAGTAGCAGATACACAGATGCTATTTCATGACTTCAATGCAAAAAGTACCGAGTGCGCTAGAACTTTAGAAGCGGGACTTCCTCTGCCTGCATATGATCTGTGTATGATGGTGGCGAGTATCTTTAATGTTCTTGATGCCAGAAAAGCGATCTCGCAGACAGAGCGACAAAACTATATGCTTAAAATTCGTGAACTTGCTAAAGGGTGTGCACAGCTATACAAATCTCAAGAGCAAGAGAGAGTCGCAAGAGTTAAAGCTTAAGCGTGAAGCAGACGACACTCATTGGTCAGATAGATAAGATTCTCTTTGAAGAGGAGAGCTTTTTTATCGCTGTGTTGAAGAGTGGGGAGAAAGTTAGCGGAAACTACTATGAGAGCGAGATCTCAACACTCCTTGAGTCAGCGGTGACACTAAGAGGTCACTTTGAAGAGCATAAAAAATATGGCAAGACCTTTCGTTTTGAACAGATTAAGGTAAATCAAAACGAACTCTTCTTTTTCCTCAATAAAATCATAAAAGGATTTACCAAAAAACTCTCTGCAGAGCTCATTGAGCACTTTGGTGCAGAGCAGTTGGTAGAGATACTCGATAATGATATTGAAAGACTTTTAGAGTTTAATGGAATTAAAGAGAAGCGTCTAAAGAAGATTCAAGCCTCATGGAAACAGTTTCGTTCCATGCGTCGCCTTGGGGAGTTTCTCTCTCCTTTTGATGTCTCTGCTGCCTTGCTTACTACCATCGCTACGGCGATGAAAGATGTAGATGAGCCCTGCACAAAGATAAAAGATAACCCTTACATTCTCACAAACATAAACTCCATAGGCTTCAAACGTGCTGATGAGCTGGCTCTTAAGATGGGAATAGAGCGAGAAAATGAGAGACGCATTAGTGCAGCAATGGATTATGTACTCTTAAATTATTGTGAAACGCAAGGCAATAGTTGTATCTCTAAGGCATTGCTTTTTAGCGGGCTTGATGAGCTTCTTGCATTTAGTCAAAAAGAGTATCTTTATGAGGCTGCATTAGTGGAACGCTTGAGTGAATCGACTATTGTTCTTATGAAAAATGAGCGTCTCGCACCTGCAAGACTCTATGATGCTGAGAAGTTTTTGTATGAGAGTTTTCGTAGTCGTGCTAAACGCGACAGCGGCGGTTTTGTCAAAGATCTTGAGGCTTTTTTGGCTGACCTTGAACTCAAGCTCGGTGAACAGCAGCGCCAAGCCGTTGAGCTCATAAACGCAGGTGCATCTATTCTTTTCTTAGTCGGTTATGCGGGAACTGGAAAGAGCACTACTTCTAAGACTATTCTCAATCTTTTAAACACCCGTTATGACACCAAAGAGATCATCACCTGTGCGCTCAGCGGTATCGCTTCACAACGTATTAGTGACACGACAGGGTATGAGTCGTCGACTATCCAGTCGCTGCTTGTCAAACATGAAAACGCAGAGAAGTTTCCTTACTCTGTGGTGCTCATAGATGAGGCTTCAATGATCAACTCCTCACTCTTTGCACGACTGATGGCAAAGGTCTCAGAGGATGCCATTGTGATCATCGTTGGAGATGATGCACAGCTCCCGCCTATTGGTGCGGGAAATATTTTGAGTGATGCACTCACACTCTCTTTAGCACCAACTGTAAAACTGACTCAGATTTTTAGGCAGAGCCAAGAGCAGGCGATAACACTCATAGCCAATGATATACGCCGCGGAGAGGTGCCTAATTATAGAGCATCTTATGATGACTTTGAGTTTGTGAGTGTGGAGATTCAAAACTACTACGCACTCAAAAACCAGCTCTCCAGCGATGCTCTCAAAGAGCTGCGTGAGCAACACTCTCAAGATGTTATTGCTGAGATTGTGCACAGAGTGGTGGGTTCCATAGAAAAAGCGCGTTACCGACTCAAAAACAAGCAGATAAAAGAGTATCTTAACTATTTTCAAGTGATCACACCTATGAAGGGCGGAGCGCTTGGGACTACAAACCTAAACGCAGTGCTTCAGGAGTATTTTAATCCCAATCCAAAGAAGTGCATCAAACGCGGCGGCCATGAGTTTCGACTTATGGATAAGGTCGTGCATACTAAAAATGAAAATATGACCTCTTGGAGCGGTGAAGGTTTTAAAATGGGTGAGGAGTCATCGCAAAGACGTATATTTAACGGTATGAGCGGACTCCTTTTTAAGATAGAAGAGGAGGATGAGCAGGCATTTGTCTTTTACCCCAACGAAGATTTGGTTGTGGTGTATGAGTATGAAGAGTTAAAATCTATGCTGATGCTCTCGTATGCTTTGACCATTCACAAAGTGCAAGGGATGGAGTATGACATCGTGGTGATGCCGATGAGTTTTACTCACTACATCATGCACAACACGAAGCTGCTTTATACGGCGATAACACGGGCAAAACATAGGTGTGTCTTAATAGGAGAGGGTGGAGCATTTGAGAGTGGATGCAGAAAATTTGAAGCAACCCGTAGAGATACGGTGCTGCTTGAGCTTGGAAATTAAGCTCTCTACTTTGTTTCTATGGCAGCTTTGAGCTGGGCCTCTGTGGAGAGTGTCTCTATGGAGCTGATGGTCGCATTTTGGACTTTTACTAAGAGAATCTTCTCTGTCTCCACACCACTTCTAAACGCAGCCGCCTTCTCTTCATCATCTAAAACAAGTACAGTGTGTTTAAACTCTTTGAGTCCAGGCATTATAAACATAGAGCGAATGAGTGAAGGTGCGGCACTCACATCTGCGATGAACTGCGTTTGATGCTCTTGGAGATACTCAGGTGACTGCGTTACAAAAAAGTCGTTACAGATGTGTGCAGACTCTTTGTTGAGAGCAAAGATAAGCTTTGTTGTCTCTGGTGCGAGTGTATGCGGTTTTTCATGTTGGTCGCTTAGGGTCAGGTTTTTAAGAGATTTTCCCACTACGAGCTTTGGCTCTATGGTAATTGAATCGTCACTCTTTGAACTACATCCAAAAAATGCGAGGCTTAGCAGAACTATGGCGAGGGTTTTTTTCATAACTGTTTTTCTCCAAAAGTAAAATTTTCCATATCTTAGCAGAAGTAAACTACAAACAGCAG
>CAZJRG010000126.1:0-4087 GCA_964548435.1 uncultured Sulfurimonas sp.
TCTGAGTGGGTGACGATGATGACTCCGCCAGAAAAACGCTTTATCGCCTCCGTGAGCGCTTCGATGCTCTCCATGTCGAGGTGGTTTGTCGGCTCATCCAAAAAGAGCAGATTGACCTCGCGGGCGATGATGCGCCCTAACATCACACGCGACCTCTCACCTCCTGAGAGTAGAGAGATCTTTTTGTCGGCACTCTCGCCGCTAAACATCATCGCCCCGCAGATGCCGCGAATATCTTGGCTTGAAAGCTTCTTGTTTGCACTCTGTATCTCTTCACTCACTGTTGCATCTTTATGGAGACGCTCAATGTTGGTCTGTCCAAAATGCCCAAATGAGACTGATGGGTGAGAGTGGAGTGTGCCACTAAGTGGTGTGAGTTCACCTGCTAAAAGATTTAAAAGTGTTGATTTTCCTTTGCCGTTTTTACCGATGATGCCCAAAGTCTCGCCGCGTTTAAGCGTAAAGCTAATATTTTCAAATAAAATGGTCTCAGGTGTGTACCCAAAACGCAGCCCATTGGCTTCAAGTACCAATTTCGCAGGTGTCTCTTTGTAATTAAACGCAAACGCCAAACTACTCTCGCGACTAAGATCTTCGAGTATCTCCATCTTCTCGAGCTGTTTGACTTTTGACTGTGCCAGAGCGGCTGTTGAGGCTCTCGTCTTGTTTCTTGCGATGAACTCTTCAAGCTCTTTTACCTTTTTGGCTTGGTTCTCTTGGCGTTTGGCATAGAGTATGTCGCTCTCTTGACGCTGCTCATAAAACTTCGCCGTGCCTCCAAGCACTATCTCCATGCGTTTGCGTACTATTCCCATAGTGTGAGTACAAACGCCATCCATAAAATCTCTATCGTGTGTGATGAGAATCACCTCTCCAGCAAATGAGCGCAAAAAGTTTTTGAGCCATCTGAGCGAGACGATGTCGAGATAGTTGGTCGGCTCATCAAGCAAGAGCATATTTGGCTCGGTGACAAGGAGCTTTGCGAGGTTTATGCGTATCTGAAAACCACCCGAAAACGAAAGCGGATCTTTTTGTAGGTCATCTGTGTTAAAACCAAGACCAAAGAGTATCTTCTCTACCCTATATGTCTCAAACGCCATCTCACCACTCAAAGCGAGTGCCGCCTCCTCTCCCAGTGTTTTTTGTGTGAACTCAAGATGCTGTCTGAGTGCACCGATGCGGTAGTTTTTTGGGATGATGATCTCTCCGCTATCTGGAGTCTCTTCACCGAGTATCATCTTAAAGAGTGTCGATTTTCCACTTCCATTTCGACCTACTAGACCTACTCTGTTTCCTGTATTTATCTGAAAATTCAGATCCCTAAAAAGCTCTTGAGAGGCGAAGTTCTTTGAGATGTTTTGTAGCTGTATCATGAGGCTCATTTGTTCTAAAAATTTGAGCTGGCATTATAACACAGCCAGATGCTCAAAAAAAGAGGAATCATTTTTGCTTTATGCAAACAATATTAGTGCAATACCATAGGATTTTTTTTGATGATGCGATTCTTCTTTTTTACTCTTTTTTTCTTCATGAGTACACAAACATGGGCAAATATGTGGCTTAACACAGGAAAAGCGTATGGAATTGAGCCTCGTCTTTTTTATGCCATCTCCAAAGTAGAGAGTAACTTACGACCCCTTGTAGTCTCTGTAAACTTTACCAAAATCACTCCAGCACAGCGTCAACTCCTCTATACGGTTTTGAAGTACAAAAGAGTTCCACATCGAACCTTTACAAAAGTGATAGAGATAGACAACCAGACAGTCGCACAGGCTCGAGATATCATTAACTTCTTAGATGCCAACCATTTTAAAAGCTTTGACATAGGTCTCATGCAGATCAATAACATCCACAAAGAGGAGCTCAGAGCAAACAAAATCGCCCTACACGATCTGCTCAATGCTGAGACAAACCTCCATGTAGCAGCAGATATACTGCTCAAATGCTACAAAAAACACCGTACACCCTACAAAGCCATCAACGCTTACAATGGAAAACTCATTGGTAATAACTACTTCGCAAAGGTGAGTGCAGAGTTTCAAAAACTGCTTTTACCGCATGAGAGTAGATCTAAACGACTCTTTTACACTATCTTATAAGGAGCATCAAACGCCATGAATGACACAACAGACTTTGTAACACTGAGTATTCGAATGGGTATTTTTTTAGTAATAGCGGGAGTTTTTTACTTTGTACTGCGAGGGAAAAAAGAGAAGTAGTATGGGCGAAACAAAAAGCTCTATTTGAGCTTTCCGTTTCCGTAGTGTGCAAAGAGATAGTCTGTGACAGTCACAGCATCCTCTTTGGTCATCGGTGCCTTAAAGTGCACGATCATTTTTTTCACTTTTTCAGCCCAAAACTCTTTTGACTGGGGACCTTGGTTTAAGATGTAACCAAATGAGTGACACATCAAACAGTTTGCCTGAACAGCATCAAAACCCTGTCCCATTTTTATCTCAAATGGAATATACGGAATCTCTACAGCCTCATTTACCTGTGCGAAAAGTGTGCTGAGTGTGAGCATACTTGCTATTAAAATCTTTTTCATCATTCTCTCCTTAGATCACTTCTACTGTTACAACATCGATACCGTTATATTTGTATCCACCATGATTCCAGAGTACATCTTTTGCAAGAGGCTGCTCTTCGCCTAAACGATTGATCGCTTTTGCCATAATGTTTACTTTTCCATATTCAGTAGGTTTGTATGCATATCTAAACTCTGTAAACGCATAACGCCCATTTTCTTGTTTGAGCGTTGTCTCTTTCCAAGTTTTTCCATCATCAAAAGAGAGTAACACTTTTGCGATTCCGTGTCCATCATCAAACGCAACACCACGAACAACGACATGTGAATTATGATAAATCTTCATACCGTTTTCAGGATACCCAATGACCGATTTTACATTCATAAAGGTGATCGGTTTTGTAGGCTTAAAGAGTTTCTCTGGCGTTTCACTCTCTGTCTCATTGTCTGGAACACGATACGCAACGTCCATGAAGAAGAGCGATTTATACTTATTTGTCACCGTGATGTCCGAGAGCATTTTTACCCAGCTATCTGAGTAGTAGCCAGGAATGATCAAACGCAGTGGATAGCCATTGAGGTATGGAAGGTCTTCTCCATTCATCTCGTATGCCAAGATAACGTGGTCATTTAGCTCTTCTACTTCAAGCTCTCTAACAAAGTTTGGTGATTCATAGTAGGCAGCTTTTTCTTTACCGTTAAAACCGATAAACTTCGCGTCTTTAGTAAGTCCCGCACGCTGTAAGATGTCTGAGAGACGTACACCTTTCCACTTTGCACACCCCATAGCACCGCTTCCCCACTGGATACCACCAGTGACTGGATGAAATGCAGAGCGGCTATTTCCACCACACTGTAAAACGGCTGTTACTTCTACTTGTTCAAAGTCGCGTTTGAGCTCTTTGAGTGAGAGCTTAAGCTTGTTTTTTACAAGTCCGTCTATGTTGATGGTGTAAGAGTCTGGATCAAGATGCGTTGGAATATCTGGAAGGTGCCAACGTACGAAAAACTCATCATTTGATGTGATGCCTCTTGTAAATGTACTTCTTGGAGACTCTAAAAGTGGTGGTCTATCAGAGTATGTAATGAGCGGGCGCTTTTCTGGAAACGCCATCGTAGAAACGGGTCTATTATCAACTGGTTGTGTAGTCTGTGCACCACTCAAACCTGTACCCAAAACTGCGGCTGAAGCTACTAGTGAAGTTTTAAAAAAATCTCTTCTTTGCATAGTTTGTCCTTATCATAGTTATAAATCGTTCAATTATATCTCCTTACTTTTAAAGAGAGTTAAACTTTTTAAAATAGTTCAATTTGCGGTATAAAATTGACCTTGAATGGGAGTTTTAAATACTCCCTCTGATGAGGAAAAACGCACAGCGATAGTCTGTGTTGTACGTGCTGATGTTGTGGTAAAAACAGCAAAGTGTAAATGGGGTCCACTGGAGTAACCCGTGTTGCCTGAGTAGCCTATATGACTCCCCTTCTCAACATGTTCGCCATTTCGGACTAGCACACCATTTTGCATGAGATGGTAGTAGGTTGCAAAGGTGCCATCACTAT
>CAZJRG010000127.1:0-4015 GCA_964548435.1 uncultured Sulfurimonas sp.
CCTCTGTTTGCAGGAGAACTCCCTTTTACAAACTTTCAAAACAGTGCTGCGTTTATAGCGGCTGGTTATAGTGATGATTGGGGCGAAGTGTCGCTACAACACAGCTACTGGCAGAGTTTTCAAAACTACCTTGCTCATGAGAGCTCACTTCAAGCCATTGCTTCAGCGGGTCAAGATCTGAGCAACAACGAAACGCAGCTCAAAGCAAAAATCATCGCAGATGAGTGGATCATTAAGCCAACACTTACCCACACCATAAACACCCGTGAAGCCGCAACGGGAGTGGCGTTTGAAGAGATGAGTAGTGCCAAAGGAACTCCAGCGTATCTTGACATGGATGTTAAACGAAGTGATGCAAAGCTCGCGTTTGTACATCCAATGCTAGCCATTTTTGATGGGGAGATTGGGGTAGAAGCGTACACAAAAGAGCAAAATCTCTACGAGGGAAAACTCTCGCCAAACGCAGATGAGAATGGCTTGGCTCTTTATGCGTTTGAAGAGGCGGATTTTGGAGATTGGATACTTCAAGCGGGGTTGCGTTATGACACTCGCAGTATAGATGCGCCGTTAGATGGCTTAAATGCAACCGCATTTGTTGATAAGGGAATTTTTGATGCTTCGAACAACTCAAAAAATTTCTCAGCATTTGCAGGTTCAATAGGAGCTACATATAAACTTTCTGACAAAATAAATATCGCTACAAACCTCTCTCGCGGTTTTCGAGCTCCGAGCATCTTTGAACTTTATGCGGGCGGAATTCATGGAGGCATACGAGCATTTCAACTCGGAAATCCAAACCTCGAGGAGGAGATAAGCTATCAAGCAGACATCGCATTGCGCTATAAAGATGAAAAGAGAGAAGCGACTCTCACACTCTACCAAAACACCATAGAGAACTACATCTTTTTGGAAAATACGGGGAGATATAGAACTCCAGCAGGCGTCGTGACAACAAACTCAGAAGCGTTTCCAGAGATGATAAATACTCAAACCGATGCGACCATACAAGGCATAGAGCTTGCGTTTAAAACCAAACTCACAGACTCCACGGAGCTTGAGAGCAGTGCTGAGATGCTTCGTGGTAAGGACACTAAAGAGAGTCGCCCTCTTCCACTTATGCCTGCAAACAACCTTAAAGTGGCACTCCATCAAACACTGCCAAATGTGGCACTCTTAGAGAAGCAGCGTTTAGGAGTCAACTACAAGTTTGTAGAGTCTCAAGAGGTTGGAGGCTCTTATGAGCCCTTTGCACAGTACAACGCTTTGCCTTTTGGAACCGCCAAAACGCAAAAGTATGAACTCTGGGGTTTAGAATACTCAAGCAAGCTAGATGTTTTAGAGAAAAATCCCACACTAAGCATCAGAGTCACAAATCTTTTTGATGAAACGTATCGCGATTTTTTAGACACTTACAAGGGGTACGCACTCGCAATGGGACGTGACATCTCTTTTCATTTAAAAATACCGTTTTAAATAAATATCGCTAAAATAACTCAAAAAGACGCAAGGAGTAGCACGTGGATTTGAGTACGACATATATGGGGCTAAAACTCAAAAACCCTATCATCATCGGGGCATCGCCTCTTACCTCCACCATAGAGTCCATCGAGGCGCTTGAGAGAAGCGGTGCGGCGGCGGTGGTGCTACACTCCATCTTTGAAGAGCAGATAAACCACGAGTTGCATGAGATAGACCACTTTTTATTTAAGGGGAGCGAAGATTATGCCGAAGCTTTGGGGTATTTTCCCGAAGTGAAGCTCTCAAATCTGGAGTCACAGCACTATCTCGAAGAGATAAGAGCGCTTAAAAAACGCGTCTCTATTCCCATCATCGCCTCGCTCAACGGTGTCTCAAAAGGTGGCTGGGAAAAATACGCCAAAGAGCTTGAGAGTGCGGGCGTTGACGCCATCGAGCTCAACATCACCTACATTCCCACCGACATAAACAGCGATGCAAGAGAGGTCGAAAACCTCTACATAGATGCTCTTAAAGTAGTTAAAGAGATGGTGAGCATTCCTGTGGGCGTGAAGATGAACGCCTACTTCTCAGCTCCCGCGCAGATGGCAAAAGAGCTCGTAAACGCAGGAGCAAATGGACTCGTACTCTTTGATAGACCCGTGCATGTAGACATAGACTTAGAAAATCTAAACGCCATTCAGACCATCACCAAAAGCAGCTCAAAAGATATGAGCGAAAGTCTGCGTTGGTGCGCCATCCTCTACAAAAAACTCCCCACGACTCTCTGCGCTTCAACGGGTGTCAACACTCATGAAGATATACTCAAAGCGATGATGAGTGGTGCGGACGCGGTGCAGATGGTGCATGCGGTTTTAGAAAATGGAGCAGAGCACATAGAAACGGTATTAAAAAACTTGAGTGATTGGATGGAGGAGAAGGAGTATATCTCCATAGAGCAGATGAAAGGGAGTATTTCGCTGCACCACACCACAAATCCAGCCGCATACCAAAGAGGCTCTTATATGCGACTGCTTACCGACTATAGGTACTAAAGTGCTTTAAACCCTCTCATAAAGCACTCGAAACCTTGTGTTTGAGATGCCTGACTCCTCTGTGTGTATCTCAAAAAAGAGCTCGCGATGTCCATGATTTTTAAACATATCTATCTGCTCTTTTGTCAGTGGCCAAGGAGGACCTTCAAACTCTCTGGTTTTTTGGTGTGCAACTACAAGGAGTCTTCCTTGTGGCGCGAGGGTTTTTGCCACTGCTTCTATCATTCTCTCACGAAACTTTACAGGCAGCGACTGGATAGTAAGTGCTTCAAAAACAAAGTCAAAGTAGCCATCATACTTTTGCGGCATATCGAAGATGTCTTGTTTTTCATAGAGTATGGGCAGATCAAGTGAACGCTCTCTTGCAATCTCTAACGCCGTCTCTGAGATGTCAATGGCGAGAACTTCATAGCCCGCTTCACAAAGTGCGTGCGCATCATCTCCAAGCCCACACCCAATAACGAGTGCTCTGCCCTTGTGGTGGAGCGTTTTATCTTCAAGATAGGCTCTTAAAAGAGGATTGACATCGCCTCTTGCCCAGGGAATATTTTGGTGATTATCTTTATGTTTTTTATAAAGATCTTCAAACCACTCTGTGGCTCTGTTGTGTTCTTGCATTTTAGATTTCTCCTCTATTTAGATTTTTAAGTTGCTTCTCCCCGTACCACCATAAAAAGATGGCGGCGGAGAAGATGATGGCGTTAAGTCCCATCCAAAGCCAGAGTATTCCAAACTCAAAATACGCCAAAACGCTAAAAACAACTACGGGAGCGACAAGCTGTCTGTAGATGCTAATGGGTGTGATGATGGCGGGCTTTGCTATGCCTTGAAGCATCGCTATGTAGAGAAAGATGATGACAAACGCATAAGATGCCACGCCACTTACTCGAAGGTAAAGTGCGCTCTGCTCTATGACTAAAGCGTCATGGCTTAGAAGCCCCGCCAAAGACTCCGCAAAGAGTAAAAAGAGACTCACTCCAAGTGTACTCATCATCCAACCATAGCGAATGCCCAAACGCAGAGCTGGCTCGACTCTATCATAAGCTTGCGCGCCATTGTTTTGTGAGATGATGGCAAGCGCTGCGATATTGAGCCCGATGATGGGCATTAAAAACACCTGCTCTATGCGCATCCCAATACCAAACGCCGCTACCGCCTCTTTGCCAAAAGGTGCTACATAGTAGGTGATGATGTAGATGCCAAACGCCATCAAAAACATATTTGCACTTGGAGGCAGACCTTGTGAAAATAGCTCTTTGAGCATTGTCGCGTTTGGCTTAAAATCTTTTTCATTTCGTTCCCAAAGCCGTGTTTTTGAGAGCTTGTAAAAGAGATACATCACAGTTATCATCTCGCAAAGCAGCGTAGAAAACGCGATGCCCAAGACCTCAAGATGGAGATAATAGACAAAGTAGTAATCAAGCCCTACATTAAGAAGTGCGGTGACAAATAGCACATTTCTAAAAGACGTAGTATCTCCCACTGCGTTTAAAAGTGCTGAGAGA
>CAZJRG010000128.1:0-4010 GCA_964548435.1 uncultured Sulfurimonas sp.
GATGAGATTATTGAAAAGTCGGAGAAAAATTTAGAAGAGCTTAAAGAGCTCAAAAGAGCTCTCGAAGTCAAAAAATAGTTGGCTAAAGGGTATTAAAAGCTCTCTTTAATACGACTCTACACTAGAACCATATTTATACTGCCCGCCAGCTCCGCTACCATCTTTGAGTTGTTGTTTTGTTCCTTCGCCATTGCCCTCTTGCGATTCTTTTGAGCCTTTGTATTGATACTTATTTTGCGAGCCAGAACCACTGCCATCTTTTAAGCGTTGCTGCTGCATAGTGCCATTGCCGCCGCCTTTTGCCTCAAGAGAGATGCTTGCTACTAGTAAAAGAGCTAAGCTTAGTGTTAATGTTTTCATGTTAAATCCTTATGTTTAATTTGAAAAATCATAAACTTTAAGTGTTAGCAGAGTGTTAGCACTGTATGCATTCCAAACGAGGACGTTTGGAACGAGAAAAGTAAAAAAAGTAGTCGCTTACACTCTTAGATTCCCGTCTTACAAGCCCTAAAATCCCCAGATTTGTACCCTACCAAAAACCATTTCATGCGATCTTTTGCGCTTCCATGAGTGAAGGTGTCTGGGACGACGTAGCCGCGCGATTTTTTTTGCAAGGTGTCATCGCCTATGGCGCTTGCGGCGCCTAGCGCCTCTTCGATGTCTCCCTCTTGCATGACGTCTTTTGTATAGTGTGCCCAAACGCCACCATAACAATCCGCTTGCAGTTCTACTTTGACACCAATGGCGTTTGCCTCTTTTTGTGAAGTAGATTTTTTCACTGCATTTGATTTGCCAAGTGTTCCAAGCAAGTTTTGCACATGGTGTCCAACCTCATGGGCGACGACATAGCCTTGTGCAAAGTCTCCTGGCGCATTGTGGCGTTTTTGAAGTTCATCAAAAAAACTCAAGTCGAGATAGATTTTTTTGTCCACAGGGCAGTAAAAAGGTCCCACTTGCGCCGTCGCATAGCCACATCCGCTTTTTACAGAGCCTCTAAAAAGGACGAGTTTTGGCTCTTTGTATAGCAAGCCCTCGTTGGCGAAAAGTCTCTGCCACGTGTCTTCTGTCTGGGCTAAAACTACTGAGACAAACTCCGCTGTTTGGTTTTGCACGACGGTTGGTTTTTCGACGCTCTTTTCTTGTTGCGCGGAGGGGTCTAAAAACGCCAAGAGTTGCAGAGGGTTGTAGCCCAAAAAGTAAGCGATGAGACCTACTACCAAAACTATGCGCCCATACTTGTTTGCGAGCAGAAACCTTATGATGGGTATGAGAAGTCTGGAGTTGCCGCCAATGCCTCGCACACCGCCACGAGAGCGAAAATCCTCTATGTTTGAACTTCTTCGCAGATCATCCCACTTCATACCCTCTCCTTGTTTGCATTTTAAATGTGACGAAATTATAGTAAAGTTCGCAAAAAAAACTTTAGGGGTGTGGTAGATGGAGAGTCATATTTTGGGATTTATTTCAGAGTTTATCGTCGCCATCGCCATTTTGCCCTATATTGTGAGCATCTTTCGCGGTACCGTCAAGCCAAATCCCATCTCTTGGTTTATCTGGAGTGTGGTCGGCTTTACCTTTTGGGTGGTGACTCCCGCAGACGCTGACGCGATGACTAAGACACTCACACTTATCTTTATGCTCTCGCCTACGACAGTCTTTTGCGTCACGCTCTTTAGGGGTGAGAACAAGCTGCCTGATGCTTTAGAGATCTTTTCACTTTTGGTGGGGCTTGGGGCTATATCGCTGTGGTACTTTGCCAAAGAGAGCGCTGGCGTCATGCCCACCATCATCGCCATCATCGCCGATCTGTGCGCACTCTTGCCAACGCTGCGTTTTGTAAATGCAGCACCCAGTGAGGAGAGACCCTTTACTTGGATGGCATTTAGTTTTGGCTCTTTGCTTGGCGTTTTTGCCATTGAGATTTACTCGCTGCAAAACGTGCTGCTTCCAGCTTACATGGCGTTTGGTTCATTTTTGGCGGCGTACCCTTTGGTGCGTTATAGACTAAAAAAGAAGATCTCATGGCGCGAGTGGATTGTTTGAGGCTTTTTTAGGCAACAGGAGAAGCCTGCTCTAAAAATATCACGCTACAATCTATGCTCACACTCAAAGGAGCAAAAAATATGGCACTCAAAGTCGTCCTTTCTCACAAAACCCACTACAAATATGACAAATATATAAACCTTTCGCCTCATGTTATAAGGCTACGTCCTGCACCGCATTCGCGTACACCCATAGAGAGCTACTCGCTCAAAATCACCCCAAAAGAGCACTTCATCAACTGGCAGCAAGACCCTTTTGGCAACTATCTCGCTCGCATCGTTTTTCCTGAAAAAGTCAAAGAGTTCGGGGTCGACGTTGAGGTAATCGCCGACATGGTGAGCATCAACCCTTTTGACTTTTTCGTAGAAGAGGGCGCTACCGAGTTTCCTTTTGAGTACAAAGAGGTGCTCAAAAAAGAGCTTGTCCCTTATCTTGAGATTTTAGAAAATGGAAAAAAACTCAAGAAGTTTATCGCTTCGCTCGACCTCTCACCAAGACCTATTAACGACTTTTTGGTCTACTTGAACACGGAGATTTATAAATATCTCAACTACACCATCCGTCTTGAAGCAGGGGTTCAGACTTGTGAGTTTACCTTGGGCAAGAAGCTTGGAAGCTGTCGCGACTATGCTTGGCTTTTTGTACAGGTGCTGCGTCACTTAGGGCTTGCATCGCGTTTCGTCTCTGGGTATTTGGTGCAGCTCAGCGCTGATGAAAAGTCGCTTGATGGACCGAGTGGGCCTGAGGAGGATTTTACCGATCTGCATGCATGGACGGAGGTCTACATTCCAGGGGCTGGCTGGATAGGGCTTGACGCTACAAGCGGACTCTTTGCGAGCGAGGGGCATATTCCTCTGGCATGCACGCCGCATTATGAGAGTGCGCATGCCATAGAGGGTTTTAGTGACAAGTGTGAGGTGGAGTTTGAGTACTCCAATGTTGTCAAACGCATCTTCGAATCTCCCCGTGTTACAAAGCCATACAGAGAGGAGCAGTGGGAGGCGATCTACGTGCTTGGATTTGAGGTAGACAAGGAGCTTGAGGCAAACGACGTGAGGCTTACAATGGGGGGCGAGCCTACTTTTGTCTCCATAGACGACATGGAGTCACCGCAGTGGAACACCGCCGCCGATGGCGCACACAAAAGAGAGCTCGCTGAGAAGCTCTCACACAGACTCCTAGCCTCTTTCGCGCCTGGAGGGATGCTCCACTATGCGCAAGGAAAGTGGTACCCAGGGGAGCCAGTACCACGTTGGCAGACCTCTATCATCTGGAGAAAAGATGGCAAAAAGATCTGGAAAAACCCAGAACTCTTTGCCGACATGAATGAGACACATAGCTACACAAACGCGGACGCTTTGAAGTTTTTAAACACACTTTCGCTTATGCTTGGCATCAGCCCGCAAAACATCGTAAATGCCTATGAGGACCCTTATTATTACATCATGAAAGAAGCACAGCTGCCACTTGATGTCGACCCTTTAAAAGTGGACTTAAAAAGTTCGCTTGAACGCCAAAATATCGCCAAAGTCCTCTCTCAAGGGCTAAACACGGAGGTGGGTTATGTATTGCCGCTCAATTTTGGCGAGACAAAATGGCTGAGTTCTGGCTGGACATTTAAACGCGAACACCTCTTTCTCATACCTGGAAACTCACCACTGGGGCTGCGTTTACCGATGGATTCGCTGCTTCAAAAGCCAAAAGCAGAGCTCCCGCTTCACTTTGAGCCAGATCTCTTTGCCGATGTACCAGGTTTTGACAAGCTCAGAAAAGACGCGCGAGCCAGATACAAAAAGATGCTTGACGCCAAAGACCCGTGTGACAATATCTTTGTAAGAACGGCGTTAAACGTGGAGATAAGAGAGGGAAAACTCTACATCTTCCTGCCGCCGCTCAACCATACGCAGGCATTTTTAGATCTCATCGTGAGTATCGAAGAGGTGGCGAAAAAACTTGACATAAAAGTA
>CAZJRG010000129.1:0-3964 GCA_964548435.1 uncultured Sulfurimonas sp.
TTTTGTGTACTTGCGAGAGTTTTTTACTTGGTTTGTGAAACGCCACCACTCTGTCTGTAAAGATATACGAGCTTAAAAGATCGCCATTTTTAAGAGTCGAGTAGGAGAGCTGTGCTACCACATCGGCGATGAGTTCTTGCTTGAATTTCTTGGAGCCAAAGTGTACACCTCCATTGAGCATGGAGACAATGACAACATTTAACTCCCGCTCTTCACGAAAGATCTTGATAAAGGGCTTGTGCATCTTGGCGGTAATATTCCAGTCAATATGACGGATGTCATCGCCTGGCATATACTCGCGAAGCTCTATAAAGTCATACCCCTCTCCTTGAAAAATGGAAGGATTGTTTCCCACCATTTCGGAAAATACCTGACGACGAGCCCGAACTAAAATTTTTTGGAGTTTACTCACTTTTAGCCCCTATTTTAGGGAATAGCAACAGTTTCTAAAACTTTTTGGATAATCTCATCTGTGGTAATTCCCTCGGCTTCTGCTTCGTAGGTAAGTACGATGCGGTGACGCATGAGCTCTTTGGCGATGTAGGCGACGTCTATTGGAGTGACATACTCTTTGCCTCGCATAAACGCCATCGCTTTTACCGCTTTGAACATATCTATGCTCACACGCGGGCTTGCTCCAAACTGGATGAACTCTTCAAGTTCTGCGAGTCCATACTCTTTTGGATGGCGGGTAGCGTTTACGAGTTCTATCATGTACTCTTCTACCTCAGCGTCTACATGCACCTCTTTTATGGCGGCTTTAAGTGCTTCAAGATCACCTTCGCTAAGCACCGCGTTTATAGGCTCCGAGCTTCCACTTGAGATACGGCGTGCGATCTCAAGCTCCTGCTCTTTTGAGTTGTAGTCGACCACGAGTTTGAGCATAAAACGGTCAAGCTGTGCCTCTGGGAGCTGGTAAACACCCTCTTGCTCTACTGGGTTCTGAGTCGCCATGACAAAAAATGGAAGATCGAGCTTAAAAGTGGTGTCACCAAGGGTCACTTGCTTCTCTTGCATCACTTCAAGAAGTGCAGATTGGACCTTTGCTGGAGCGCGGTTTATCTCATCGGCAAGCAGCAGATTAGTAAAAATAGGACCTTTTTTGATCTTGAAGAGATTGTTTTGCGGGTCGTAAATCTCTGCACCCAAGATGTCTGAAGGGAGTAAGTCGGGAGTAAACTGAGCACGCTTAAAGCCAAGACCAAGAGCTTTTGCAAGTGCATTGACTGTCGTTGTCTTTGCAAGACCTGGTACACCCTCTATGAGTATGTGCCCTTCGCATAAGAGTGCGATGAGAAGCGAGTCTATCATCTTCTCTTGACCTACGATCACCTTCGCGACTTCCGATTTTACACTTTGCAACTTCTCTAACATAGTCACCTCTTCTGAAATTTTAATGGGGATTAGTATAGTGCGAGAAGGTAAATAGCTGCTAAATATTTAGTCCAAGAACCTTAGCTATTCCCTCTTTTTTGATAAGCTCGCTTAGTTTTATGGCTAAATTTTGTTTTGCGACCTCATACCCTTGTGAAGACTGCCCGATAATACTCAAACGATTTGTCCCCACAACTGCACCACTACTCTCTTTTGTGACGATGTTTATCTCACTTCTAGCAAGCGTAAAGCCATAAGAGTTTGCTTGCTGAATGTTGGCATCAAGGTGTACATGAAAGTGCATATCTGCACTCCCTTGGCTAGCGATGCTCAATTTCTCTTGACTCAGCCCTTTTTCTATCACTTTTTGTAAATTGGCAACATTTTGGCTAGTGCTTACAAAAAATGTAACTCCGCGAAGTGTCTGCTCATAAGCACTCTCGTAAGCTTGAAACTTTGCAAGATAAGGAGCACTCTCAAAAGAGTTGTTTAAGACTCCCATCACAATGAGTCTGTTTGGAAGGGTTGAGAGTTTTTTGAGTGACTCTTTGTAAAATGCAAGCTTCTTCACACCGTTTTGTGTTTGAACAGTTCTCTCTTTTTCATCCAGAAGAGCGAACTCTTGGTGTGTCTCTTCAAGCATACTATCAAAAAGCTGTCCCTTTTTGGAACGAAGTAGGACTGCATACTTCTTAAAACCCAAAGACTCTGCGTTTAGCAGCTCATAGTTACTAATGCGAATCTCTTTTACACTACTTTTGACATCGCTCTCATAACGTGCTTCTGAGCTGTTGGTACGACCCTCATGCACTACTGTCTTGGCACGAAAATCAGAGGAGAGTGAGACACTCAAGGTCGATATCATCATGCTTAAACCATTGGCGATGGCATCTTCTTTGTTTTTGCCTTCACCTATGGCATAGAGCGTTTCATTGTCTGAGAGTGGGGGTGACTTATACCACTCTGGAAGTGTTTTTTTAGGGACAAATACACTCTTTTTATCACTGGCACACCCTCCAAAAAAGAGAGTAAGCATTATAAAAAGAGTAAGTAAGAAACGCAGCTGCATCATCTATCTTTGAAGCTGAAGCTTCAAGCGCTCTTGCTTGGCTATGAGTGAATCTATACGCACAACCGCTGCGTTTATGGCATCAACTGGCTCAACCATAAGCTTGTCCGCAGTCTCATAATACTCTTTTGCCTCTGTATATTGCCCTTGCGCTTCTTTGACGACACCTAGATTGTAAAACGCGACATAACTCTGTGAGTCTGTCGTCTCAATAAGCTGACCTAACATCTCTTCGGCTTTGTCGTATCTTGCTTGTTCTATGTAAAGGAGCGAGACCTCAAGAAGCTTCTCTTGCTCATCGTTGTAGTCGAGATCTGGCTTCTCCAAAAGAGTCACTTCAAAAGTTTTGTAGTGCGGAGAGAGTCTTGCTGTAAACTCGTCCGCCATCGATGAAGCGAGTTTTTGAGAGGCCATCTCGGTAGATGGAAGAGCACTTGAGTAGTCCGAACAGTGTTTATAGACCGCATCGCGTGCGAGTCTGTCGGCAAAGATCACATCTCCCTTCTCCACATCTACGATGCGAACCTCTGCTGAGAGTCCTACAGCTCTGTTTTTACAGCTCACCTTGTAGTAAGTAAAAGTGCTACACTTTTTATCGGCACACTTCGCTCGCGTCTCGGTGAAGTGCGTGTCTTGTGCAGTTGGAGCGCTCACGTTTCCAGAGATGATAGCTTGGGCACCCATGAGCTCACCTGCTGAAACCGCCGCACCATCCTCTGCTAAACCACTATTTTGGATCTGCTGCTCTTGGATGATGCGATCAAAATCGTTACGGCTTATAATGGTAAAGTAGTTTTTATCATCCAAACGAAAACTTGCAAGATTTGCCTCTATCTTGCTTGATAGCCCTACTCTGTCGTTTGTAAAGTTGACAACCGCTATCTTTTTTGTATAAGCCACTCTATCTATCTCGGCAGGTTCAAGTGCTCGTACCTGCACCTTCTGTGCACAACCAGTTATAAAAAATAGTACAAAAAAACTCACTCCAAAAAAGAGCACTTTGCGCATAAAAATCCTTTGTCTGTTTTAAAGACACTATTGTATTGCGTATCTATTTAACGACAAATTAATCGTTTTGTTTTTGCAAGCGAGGTGATCTCTTGGCTCTCTATCTTCTCAACTATCACTGCATACTTCTGCGCATCTTCAAGAATAAGAAGGATACTGAGTGCTTCAAGCGAAGTGAGTGCATCTACTCGCTTACAAAAAGGTGAGCGTTCCTTTTTTAAACGCAGCCTAAACTTGAGCCTTGAGACTAAAAATCCCGCTAAAAATGCCAAAACATAGTAAAGCATCTCACGCTCAAAGAGTGTGCTCTTCTCCTCTGGAAGATCAAGCAGCTCTTCATCTGTGTAACCTTGCGTCACCTCTACATCTATGCTCTTAAAATGCAGCTTCTCACTTTGCTGCGTTTTAGGGTTAAGGTACTCCAGATCAAAACCTTCAATGCGAAAACTTTCAGGTGAGACAAAGGCAAACTTTTGTGACCACTCTCCTTGGTAGCCATCTTTTGTAAGCAGG
>CAZJRG010000130.1:0-3930 GCA_964548435.1 uncultured Sulfurimonas sp.
GTCTTTGGCGAACCAAATGAGCCATGCCACCATGGCGAGATTGAAAAATGCGGCGAGATAGACTCCAGTGACATCGATAAGCCAAAAACTGACGCGTCCAGCCACCCAAAGCATGGCAATATATTTGAGTCTTTTACCGATGAGCGGCACCGTTCCGGGAAAAAGTTCAGGCAGACCCGTGGTCAAAAACGCCATCGTTCCCGCCGTCAATATCCCAAATATCATCTCATATATATGCCAAGCTAGGACATTTTGCATAAAAGGGAGTGCTAAAACGCCACTCCAGACAAGTCCCCAAAGCACCATAGAAAGAATGATATAGGGAGCAACAAGTAGAAAAATAATGCGAAAGCCATAAGCAAGATAGATAGGTACGTCTTTCTCCTCGGGATAAAAAAGGTAGTGGTTCGTAGCGTGAAGCTTCTGCGAAGTATCTTGGTGCATTATTTTAGCTCCAGTTCAAATGTTTTTATAATATCTTCATCGCCTAAAATAGCACTGCTTTGCGCAAAAACAAAAGCATCGTCTCTTTGTGCTTGGGGCTTCTCAAATGTAAAGCTTTTGAGCAACTCGCCAGGATCAGACTTTAAAAGCATCATGGTGTCGCTTAACCTTACCGCTTCCATTAAATCGTGGGTGATAAAAAGAATGCTCAAACCCCTCTTTGAAACCTGCTCGATGAGTATGTTTTGTAGCTCGCGTTTGAGTCCAATGTCAAGCGCCGAAAATGGCTCATCAAGAAAAAGCAGAGCTGGTTCAAGCACAAGCGCTCTTGCAAAACTGACCCGTTGTTTCATACCACCGCTGAGATCTTTTGGAAACTTCCCAAAATCCTCCTCATCAAGCCCAAACTCCAGTGCTATCTTTTTTGCTTTGAGCAGAGACTCTTTTTTACTCTCGCCTCGAGCCAGCAAGCCAAGTGCAATGTTGTCTACAACACTCTTCCAAGGGAGCAAGCGCGGCTCTTGAAATGCAAATGCAGAGCTTGCAAAACTGTTTGTGACCTTACCCTCTTGCAGATCTAAAATGCCAGCACAGAGATGTAGTAACGTCGTCTTGCCCCCGCCGCTTGGTCCTACAATGGAGAGTACCTCACCTTTTTCGAGAGTAAAAGAGATCTCTCGAAGAACTTTTGTAAATCCAAAACGGTGATTAATACCCTCTGCGACTAATCTCTCCATGACTCCACCTCTCTTTTGATAGGTTCTAAAACGATGTACTCGATAAACATCAACGATGCGATCATCACGAGTACGATGGCTAGTGCCATAGACATGTCAAGCTGGCTTCTAGCCACGCCCAAAAGCGAGCCAATGCCACTGCCCGAAGCAAGAAGTTCCGCCATTATGACTATCTTCCACGCCATCCCAAGACCACTTATCCATGCGGGAAAAACGTATGAGAAGAGATGAGGAAAATAGAGATCAAAAAAACGCATGTGCCAAGGGAGATGAAAACTCAGTGCCATCTCTTTTAAATCGCCATCAAGCGTTCGCGTGCCTTGAAGTGCACCTACGAAGATGATGGGAAAAACAGTCACAATGATGGTGAAAACAACACTCTCATCGCTCATGCCAAACCACAGCATCGCAAGCACAACCCAAGCAATAGGAGGCATTCCGACCAAAATAGTGATAATAGGACGACTCATCATCGAAGCGGTGAGAAAAAATCCCGCAAAAAGCCCAAGGATTGTTCCAAGTGCCAAAGAGATGCCAAAGCCAAACAGTGCTCGCTTAAGAGTCACCTGCATCTCGAAAACGACATCGGGGTCGCCAAACATATCCAGTAGCGTGGCAAAAGTAAGCAGCGGCGCGGGCAGAACAAGATCGCCATATATTTGATTGCCCAGATCCCAAAGTGCTACAAAGAGCAAGATAGACGAAATACTCGCCCATCCGCTCCATAAATACCTTGGAAAATCTTTGATAATTTTAAGAAGTGATTTCATGAGGGCATTCTAACTGTTACGATATTAATTATCATTGATATAGATCAAGTCTCACTCCAAACCGTAATAAAACTTGCTATCTGGCAGTTTTCCGCCAATGCTTTTTGGATCTTCGGCTTGAAGGATGCCAAAGAAAAACTCAAGCTTCTCTTTGGCGTCTTTTGCGCTGACGCTTTTAAATTGTACATGCGCTATAGAGTCGCTCACGCCCAAGGCGCTCAATTCGCTTATCTTGCTTGCCACAAGTTTGCCCGCAGCTTCTGGGTGTGTTTTATACCACTCGAGCGAGCGAGCGTACTCCGTTTCAAAACGCGATATGAGATTTGCATCTTTAAGTTTTCCCATCACGGCTATCGCGGCTTGAGGGACATCTTTTCCTGTGTCAAAAACTTCAGCCCACTCCGCTTGCAGATTCACGCTTCTATAAAGCTCAGGTGCGATAAGACTTACTGGAAAGGATTTTGTTTTTCGCATCGCCATAGAGATGGCAGGCTCAGCTAAGAGTGCATGATCGACTCTTCGCATGATGAGCATCTGCATCGCATCCATAGGGTTTGCCACATAGACAAGCTCAAAATCTTTTTTAGGATCAAGTCCTTGGCGTTTGAGCAGTTGCGAGAAGAGTATGTCAGGCATGTCGGCACGAAAAGGAATGGCGATTTTTTTGCCTTTAAAATCTTTGAGGCGTTTGAGCGAAGCGTCTCTACTTATCATGCCTAAAATACCCCATACGGAGACATTGAGCAGCTTCAAATCGACCCCTTTGTTGTATAAAATCGCCGCAGTGTTCGTAGGTACGACCAAAAAGTCCACTTTGCCATTGATAGCAAGTGCACGCAACTCGTCTGGATTTTTCCAAAGTACAAACTCCACCTCATCAGCCACATCTTTGAGTGCATTTGTCTCAATCATGTGAAGCACAGGATGGCTCACACTTGCAAAGGGTCCTGCGACGACTATTTTTTTAACTTTTGCACTCAGATCCGTCATAAGTACCAAAGTGGTGATCAAGGAGATAAATAATGCTTTTCTCATTGTTGAGCCTTTTTTTGCATCAATTTTTGAAGCACTTGTTTGTACTGTGCTTTTGTCAATATCCGCTGCATCTTATTGAGTGCATTTATCTGCTCTTGCGTGATGGCATACTCCATTTTTGCAAGCCTCTCAAGATCGCCTTTTAATGCTTCAAAACTCTTTTGCTCTTTGAGCACACCGCGTTTTATCTGCTGCTCGAGCGCGGCCGCCTCATCCATCATGGCATGCATCTTCTGTGGTGTCGTCGCCAAAAGAGCATCTAGGGCAACATGCTGTTTTTCGCTTATCTCAAGCGCTTGAGCGTTGGTGAGCACCAGTTTCATAAGATGCGGCAGAGCCACAACACCATCATGTTTTTGCTCCGCAAATAGTTGTGTCGCCAATCCTAGTGCAAGTAGAAGTATTACTGTTTTTTTCATCTTTTTTTCCTTTTAAATTAAAATTTTACTCTAGCACCCGCGAAATAGTAGCGCCCTACATTTGCGCCTAAAATATCATCTACGCTTCCATCAAAAAGATTGTTCACCCCGCCATAAAGCGAAAAGTTTTTTTGGAGTTTATAGTTAAGATTGAGATCAGCAAGGGTGAAACTGTTTGTCGAACTATCTGCAACGCTTTGTTCGCTCGGTGCTCCTCTGTTAATCACATCGGTATAGTGCTGCTCGCCAATATATCGCCCAATAAGCCCAAAATCAAGGGCTTGCGTCATCGCATAGTTGAGTGAAATCCTCACCATACGTTCTGGTTGAAACTCGAGTGCTCTTTTTGTCTCTTCGTTTTGCGTTCTAAGCTCGCTCCAAAAAAGTTTTGCATCCAAATCTTTTGAAATACCATACTCAAGCGTTGTTTCAACTCCATAAGTTTTTGCATTGGCAACATTTTCAAATGTAAACGCCGCACTGCCATTATAGTTACCCATCACCTGTGCTATCATATCGTTGACT
>CAZJRG010000131.1:0-3926 GCA_964548435.1 uncultured Sulfurimonas sp.
CCTCCTCTTCTATCTGCATATTTTGTTTGACTAGGCTTGATTGTGTTCCTGCGGTCATCTTGCCATCTACCCATCTAGCGGCGGCTAAGAGCGGCTCAATCGACTTAAGCTCTTGAGCGCTCAAAAGCTCTGGTATATGTAGTATCATTTTTACTGCTCCTTTTTTCTCCGCAAAACGCGGAGAAAAGGTATTAAAATTTATAGTTAAGTGAGAGTGCACCGCTTAGAGGTGAGCCTGGCGTGTATCTTCGACCGCTATTATTCATATTTGCCACATACTCTTTATCTGTGAGATTGTAGATGTTGAGCTGCACAAGCGCATCTTTTGTGACGCTGTACGATGCCATGGCATCAACCACCACATAGTCTTCAACTTCTTGAATTGGGGGTCTGTTTGCCCCGCTCTGTTGTGCTGCTTGGGTTGCCGCGAACATCTCGCCCATGTACTTAGCACCCACACCCACGACAAACTCTGACGTGACTTTGTATGTGCTCCAAAGAGTCGCCGTAAGCTCAGGCATGAAACGCAGTGCTGCTCCCTCTTGGGTATTTGTTCCCGTATTTGTGGCATTAAGCACTTTGGTTTTGTTGTGCCCTACTCCTGAGGTGATGTTCCATTTTGGCGTGATCTCTCCAATGAGACCTAGTTCAATACCCTTCACCTCGCGCTCGCCATTTTGTGAAACGGTCGCATCGCTCTCCACCATCACCTCATTCGTCACTGTCGTCTGATAGATAGCAGAGGTGAGAGCGAGTCGGTTGTTAAAGTATTCCCACTTCACTCCAAGCTCAAGCGTTTCTGAAGCCTGTGGCTCAAATGCTGCGTTTGCCGCACTTGACGCACTCGCACTCAAAGAGAAGTTCGCACCGCCTGGTGGCAACTCCGAAGTCGCATAAGAGAGATAGACACTTCCATTTTCGCTAGGCTTGTAGAGTCCGCCGAGTTTGAAGCTCTTTAAAACGCCGCTATCTTCAAGATTTGTGGAGAGAAGTGTGCCATTTGGGATGGTGTTTGCGTTATCACTATCTACAGTTGTGCTTCGTGTTTGCATAGAGTATTTGTCAAGTCTCACGCCACCGCTTAAAATGAAGCTATCACCTATGCTTGCCGAGTCAAAGAGGTAGGCTCCAGCCGTCACGATCTCTCCAAAACTTTGCGCTCCTGTTGGGGCGAGTGTGAAGTTTGAGATCACCACATTTGGGTCTGGATTGTATGCATTTGGCTGGTTGAGTAGCGTTCCTGTCGTACCCATCGTTGTTGTGAGCTGATTTTCCACCGTGACGTCAAAACCACCCGTGATTTTGTGCAGCATGATAGGATCTTCCACTACTGACATGATGTTTGTCTGGTTGGTGAGAATCTCATTCTCTTGAAATCTCGACTGCGCACTTGGTCGCACCGTCCATGTCGCAGGGTTGTTTACGTCAAAGGCGGGATTTGAGTTGGCTCCGCTTGTCGTTGTGATTAGAGAAAAAGGTGCCACTAAAAACATCTCATGCTTGGACTCCCCATAACGCGTGGTATTTGCCAAAGTCGTCTCGCCGCTAAAATCATGCTCAAATATAGCCGTATATGTATCTGTCTCGACTTTTTCAAAGTCATTTGAGCTTCCATAAAAGTTTTCTCTATCTACTTTGGCGGCGTTTACCCCAGCTGTGGCGAGTGTCGCATCATAGAATGTTTTAAGCCCCAAGGTCGGTATACCCCCATCTGGCACATCGTCTTGTGTGTACTTTTCGTAGTTGAAAGTCGTTCGCGTGTCCGTTCCTATGCCAAACGCCAAAGAGGCCGCGATTCCCGTTCTATCTATGGAGACCTCGTCACGACCTGGGACATCGCCTTTGTGCTTGAGGAGATTAACTCTTATGCCTGAAGTTTCACTCAGTTTTTGGTTTAAGTCAGCGGTGACTCGTCCGCTCGCACCCGTAAAGTAAGCGGCACTCGCCTCGTACTCGTCTCTGTTTTTAGCGCGTTTGCTTACTTGGTTGATGTAGCCAGACGCCACAGCTCTTCCATTGTCCGCCCCCACTGTTCCTTTGGTCACCTCAATGGCTTCGGTGTTGAACATGTCACGCGTAGCCCCCGTAATCTCGCGTACACCATCTTTAAATATACTCGTCGAGACGTCAAAACCGCGCATGGAAATGTTGTTTTTTTGATTAGAATTTCCATTTTCGCCCATAAGCAACGTTACACCTGGTGTATTTCTGAGTGCCTCTTGAAGAGTTGTGGCTTGCTGCTCTTGCATCACCTTTTTGGAGATGACGCTGATGGTCTGCGGTGTATCCACAAGCGCTTCAGCGAGTTTTTTGGAAGAGGATTCTCTGACATAGTAGTCCTCTTCGCGAGACTGTGTGAGGTTAGTGGAGCGTTCAAGTTTGACAGGCTTTAGCACTGTTTTTTCTTCTTGCGCGTTTACTTGGGTGGAACCTAACAATACCGCGGCTACCACAACTGATGAGTGGATATACTTTTTATCCCTTTTTTGACTCTTTATACGATGCTTCATGCATGTACTCCTTTTTTTGTTGCTTGCAAATTTTGATGTTGATTTGGCTGGCTACACTCTTAAGGAGACTATAAAAAAAGATTTGGCTGGCTAAAAAGCGGTCGAATGTTACAGAAGAAAAGCTTAATTTATTTTTAATAATAAATATCAATACCATAAACTAAACGATAGTGATTATTGATTATTTAATCTTTATCAAAGTTTTTGACGCTACTATTACGATATTAATTATCACTTACGATAATTAGGTAAACAGCCAGCCAACGCGAAAACTCGTCATATATTCTCCTCAGAGTCGCCTGTAGCCAGCCATTTTATTTTTAAACAAAAAATGGAGGGCATTATGCCAACAAGAAAAAAAATCACTCTCTCACTCGTCGTGCCTGCACTCTTAAGCACAACACTCTTCGCAAAAGATACGGATGTCGAACTCGAAGCGGTAAAAGTTGTAAGTGCTGCGGGATTTGAGCAGAAGATCACCGATGCGCCTGCGAGTATTACGGTGGTGACAAAAGAGGATCTTCAAAAACGCTCTTACACAAACCTACTCGATGCAGTGCGTGAGATAGAGGGTGTGGACATCGGCGAGACAAGAGACAAAACAGGTCAAGGAAGTGTGAGCATCCGTGGTATGGGTGGAGACTACACGCTTTTGCTCATAGATGGTAAACGCCAAAACAACGTAGGTGACATCTACCCTAACAACTTCGGAGGTAACCAGCAAAACCACATTCCACCGCTTGAGATGATAGAGCGCGTCGAGATCATTCGTGGACCTATGGCTACCCTTTATGGTGCGGATGCCATCGGTGGGGTTATCAACATCATCACAAAAAAGATCTCAAACACATGGGTCACATCAGCAACTGTAGCACAGACCATTCAGTCAAACGATGTTTATGGTGAGGATCGAACTGTAGACTTAGCAGTCATGGGTCCACTTATAAAAAACAAGCTAGGCCTTGCCCTTCGTGCGAGCAAATATGACAAAGAGGCGTCAAACCCTGTCTATGCAAACACTGCAAACCCAGATGGTCTCATTTTAGAGAGGGAACCTGGCTTTGGTGGAGGCGGTAGAACCGTTGCTAATGAAAACTACAACCTTGGAGCTCGTTTGGCTTACAGACTAAACGACAAACATGAGTTTGTTTTTGACCTTGAGAGCTCAAATCAAGACTATGACAACTCCGCTTCTCAAGTAGGAACGGCCGACTCTATCGCGTCTCTTTGGCGCTCAGCCGTTCGTAATGGAGTGAGAATAGTCCAGCCTCGCGTTGGATACTCTGAAAATCAAGAGTTTGTTAGAAACCAGTGGTCGCTCTCTCACGAAGGCGACTGGGATTTTGCAACATCCAAACTCAATGTCTACCAAGTAAATACCGCTAACAATGGAAGAACTCTTCCCTTTAGTGCAGG
>CAZJRG010000132.1:0-3891 GCA_964548435.1 uncultured Sulfurimonas sp.
ATTTTTAGACAAAGTGTCCGCAAAACTATTTAAGAGAAAACCTATAGCAAAAACGCAATCCTTTTTGAAAGAGTATGAAGATGGCTCTGCCGATATTTCTCTCAAAATAACCGATGAGATGGAGATAATTCCAATCATTCTCTATTGGATTCCACACATCAAAGTAATATCGCCTGAGTCCCTTCAAAAAGTGATAAAAAGTAAAGTAGATGAGTATTTGCAAATATGCTAAAATGTCATTAGTACTTAATTGTTTATTTATCAAAAAAATATTTTAGGGGTCTTTTTTAGTAGAGCCCCTAAAATAGAGCGAGAACAAGGGCAGGTATGATAGACCTTGGCTCCACCAATTTTTCAAACTTTCATCACTTTTTTTAAAATGCCAAAACTTTAAAGCTTCACTCAAAAAACAGCATCAATCCTTTTTAGTTTTTACCAAAACGCCATGCTCTATTTTTTTAACAATCCTTTATAATCTTAATATTTATGATACCGATTATTGATTTTAATCCTATTTTAAGCTTCTTTGTTTAATATTCCAATAACAATTATCATTATGGAGTCTTAAAATGGAGATGTTAAAAGAAGTGGTTGATTACGGTGTGCTTGGGGTGCTCTTTTTTATGAGTTTTTTGGTACTGACCTACTCTGTCGAGCGTATACTTTTTTACAAAAAAGTGGATCTTAGCGAGTACAAAACCAAAAACGAAGTAGAGATAGCGCTCACAAAAAACCTCTCTCCTATCTCCATGATAGGCTCAAACGCTCCTTATGTGGGACTACTTGGAACAGTTATAGGGATCATGGTGGTCTTTTACGAGATGGGAAAAGATAATGCACTTGAGACCTCTACGGTGGTCATCGGGCTCTCACTCGCACTCAAAGCTACCGCATTAGGACTGCTTGTCGCCATCCCCGCGATGATGATCTACAGCGGGTTTTTACGTAAAACTGACATACTCATGGGGAGATGGGAAGATGAAGTCAATCAAAAGATATGATGGCATCAACGTCGTCCCTTTTATAGATGTACTGCTTGTTCTGCTCGCTATCGTTTTTGTCATCTCAAACTTCATAGCACTCGGAAAGATAGACGTAAACCTCGCAACCTCCTCTACAAAAGAGAAGATCAAAGAGGTAAAACGCACCATCGTCATCACCAAAGACGAGGGTTTTTTTCTTGACGACAAGCCATTTGACAAAGCGGCGTTTGGCGAGCAGGTCAAACTCTTTAAGAGTGATGACGCCATCACCATTCTCTCTGACAAAGGCTCTTTGTATGAAGACTTCATCTTCGTCATCGACCTCTTAAAAGAGCAAGGTTTAGAAAATATCTCCATGGCGGTAAAACAATGAAAGAGACGGTAACCATAGACTCGCAAAAACTCTTTGCGGCAACAAAGGTGGTGCAGATAGTGCACAACAATCAGATTTACATACTTCGCATCACACGCGACAACAAACTCATCCTCACAAAATAAGGGAGCAGATTATGAAAAAGTTTCAACTCAGCGACTACAAAAAAGGCTTCATTCTTTCGCTTGGACTTCATGTGGCACTCGTGGCGGCGTTTGTCCTTGAAGAATTTACACCACCTCCACCTCCACCACCTGCCCAAAAGAGCATTTCTCTCTCGCTAAATAGCTTCACACCTGCTCCTCAAGCGGCACCAACACCACAGCCTCAAACGCCACCAAAACCAAAAGTGTGCAAAGAGAAAAAACCAGAGCTCGCTAAAAAGCCAAAACATCATAAAAAACATGAACATCATGCAAAGAAACGCCACCATAAAAAAGATGCGCCAAGAAAAGTGCAAGAGCTCGTAGAAGCAAAAGAGATCCCACAAAAAGAGACGCTTCAAAAACCTGTAGAAGAGATCGTCCAAGCCGCGCCGCAGGAAGTCACACAAGAGACGACAGAGGTGGCAGAAGCAACACCGCAAACACAGAGCACTCCAGCGGTGCAAACGCCACCGCCACCAAGTGCCGCCGAGCTTGAAGAGGAGTTTGCCGCGACAAACTTCGAGATCATTCGTGCCCTTGTGCTTCAAAACCTCACCTACCCAAGCTTAGCAAAACGTATGCACCAAACAGGAATAGTCGAGATTTTACTCGTTATCAACGAAAAAGGAAAACTCATAGATGTCTCGCTAGAAAACTCTTCAGGCTTTAAGCTACTTGACAAAAGTGCCATCAAAGCAGCACACCTTCTAGCCGACCTAGAGCTTCCTGTGCCAAAAAACACCTCACGAATCGTACTTCCTATCGCGTTTGCTCTAAACTAGAGAGCTAAGATGAGAAGATCACCTTCTCATCTATCTCTGCCAAAGTTCTGCAACCCGTAAGCGCCATAGCACTCTCAAACTCCTCTTTGAGTATCTTCAAGCTGTGTGCCACTCCCAAAGCTCCCGCAATGCCTAGTCCATAAAGTATTGGTCTGCCGATGAGCACGCCACTTGCACCAAGTGCTAAAGCTTTGAGTATGTCCGTACCTCTATGAATACCCCCATCTATGAGAATAGGCATCGCGCCTTGAAGCGCGTTTGCCACATCGCCAAGAAGCTTGATGGGAGGGACTAGTGTATCTAAGGTGCGTCCACCATGATTTGAGAGAATGATGCCATCCACGCCGATTTCAAGAGCTTTAAGCGCCGCTCTTTTACTACTGATGCCTTTGAGCAGTACGGGAAGCGAGGTGGCGTTTTTGATCACTTTGACATCTTCCCAAGTGAGTGCATGAGGCATCACTCCATGCAAGATGGGAAACGCCATCGATGCATCGACCTGAGGCATCTCGTAAGCCTCTAAGTTTGGTATATCTACCCCCTTTGGAAGCTTAAATCCCATCTTCTGCTCTGTGTTTCGTATGCCCGCTATGGGCGCGTCAATGGTGATAACCAGAGCTTCATAGCCCGCATTTTGGGCACGCTCTGCGAGGTGAAGCGTATCTTGCATCCGCATTTGTGCATAGAGTCCAAACCACTTGGGAGCACTCAAAGTGTGAGCTATCTCTTCGAGTGTGTGGTTGGCAAAGGTGCTGACTATCATGGGAATGTTCATGGCGTTTGCGGCTTGGGCGGTGGCAAGCTCTCCATCTGGATGTGCTAGTTTTTGGTGTGCGAGGGGTGCGATGAAGATAGGTGTCGGATAGGTTTTTCCAAAAAGAGCCAGTGTCATATTGGCACCTTCGAAGCAAGCGAGCGGATCGCCTTGAAGCCATATCTCATCATATGCCGCCGAGTTTTGATGAAAGCTTATCTCATCAGCAGCACCACTGTGAATGTACGCACGCGCATTGGCGTCCATCATTTTTAGTCCGGCTTTTTTATACTCTTTGAGATTAACAAGCTCTCTTGGCAGACTCATCATAGCTCCGCCCAGAGTTGCAAGAGCTTATGGTAGTGGATGGAGAGTGCCAAAGCCTGCTCACTCTCTCCATGCTCTAGGCGTAACTGCTGAATGGTCTGATCAAGCTCAAAGAGCATCGCTCTTTTGCTCGCATCTCGCACCATGCTCTGTGTCCACATAAATGAGGCTATACGCACTCCGCTTGTCACACTCTCGACACGGTGCAGACTTGTAGAGGGGTAGAGTATCATATCTCCCGCTGGGAGTTTTACCTCATGCATACCATAGGTGTCTTCTATGACCATCTCGCCCCCTTCATAACTCTCTGGAGATGTGAGAAAAAGCGTAGAGGAGATGTCTGTTCGGTAGCTTTGTCCCTTGAGTCGATCAAACAAGATGGCGTTATCGACGTGGTTGCCATAAAATCCTCCATTTTCATAGCGATTGACAAAGGGGGAGATAGTGTGCAGCGGTAACGCTGCAGATACAAAAAGAGGATGGCGTTTGAGTGCTGCGTTTATTATCTCACGGATAGCATAGAGAT
>CAZJRG010000133.1:0-3839 GCA_964548435.1 uncultured Sulfurimonas sp.
GTAGGACCATCCGCCCCACCAATAATAGAGATAGCTGAAGCTTGTTGTAGAGTAAAATCAATGAGACCCATTTCAGTGAGTGCCACTGCACCTACGAGTGTTCCAAATATACCAAATTGAGCTGCACCACCTAGAAGTGCTGTTTTAGGATTTGAAAGCAGTGGACCAAAATCAGTCATTGCACCAACACCCATAAAGATAAGTATAGGAAACATCTCATTTGCAAGACCCATGTTATAGATAACACCTAAAAAGCCATGCTCACCAGCGATGTTTGCAACAGGAATATTTGCTAAAAAACCACCAAATGCGATAGGTAAAAGCAAGAGTGGTTCAAATCCCTTAGCAATAGCCAACCAAAAGAGCAAAAATGTCACCAAAATCATAATAATACGACCAAGTCCCTTATGGAAGTCACTCATCTTATGACCCTTTGAGTTTACCTCATCAGGATTTGGATTTACAAGTGCAACGATACCAGTAGACTTTAAGAAGCTTGTAACCATATCAAGCATTGGTCTTGTTTGGTAAGTCTCCTCTTTGTGAGTCGAAACTGCCTCGGCAGGTGCACTATGTGCACTCTCGCTTGCAAGCACATTTGTAAAGGCAAAGAGCATCACAAGTGCAAGAAATTTCATTACTATATTTTTCATTACTTATCCTATTACAGCTACGACTTGACCTTCTACTACCTTGTCGTTTGTCGCAACATTGATAGATTTAACAACACCACCCTTTGGTGCTACTACATCTATCTCCATTTTCATAGACTCTAAAATCATAATAACATCACCCTCTTGAACACTCTGACCTGGATTAGCCACAATTTTCCATACATTACCTGGAAGAAGTGCTTTGATATCGATACCGCCACTCACTGGAGCATTTGGCTTTGGAGCAGCTTTTACTGACTCACCATCTACTGCCACTACTTGAATATCTGCATCACCTTCAGCTACCTGAACACTAAACTTTTGACCATCTACTACTACTGTATAATTTCCGCTACCCATTGTTGTTTTTCCTTCATTGCAATCTTTTTTCATTTGTGATAATTTACGAACATTTAGTTCACCTTTTCCTTTGAGGAACTCTATACCTTTATCTTGACATGCTGCTGCTATGAAGATGTTTTCTTCAGTAATCTCGATATTCTCTTCTTTAAGTCTTGTTATCCATGACTCTAGAGACTTACTTGGATCAGCATCTGCAAGGTCAAGTGCTTTTTCAGTCGTTGGAAGAAGATTTAACTTCTCTGAAGCGATTCTTACCACCTCTGGATCTGGAGCAACTGGCGTTTTACCAAAATATCCAAGCACCATTCTTCCATATCCTGGAGCTATTGCATTCCAAGGACCCTGCATAACATTGTTCAGCGCTTGTTGGAAATAAAACTGAGATACTGGCGTTACAGATGTACCATAACCTCCCTTCTCTACAACCTCTTGCATTGCTGCGATTACTTCAGGAAATCTATCCATAATTCCGTTGTCACGCATCATCTGAGTATTTGCAGTGAGTGCACCACCTGGCATTGGTGAAAAAGGTATGATTGGAGAGACCATCGTAGCTTCTGGTGGCATAAAATAATCAGAGAGACAGTGTTGTAACTCTTTTTCATAAGTGAGAATTTTTCCAATCTCAAGTCCACCAAGATCGAAGTTCATTCCCTTTGTAGCGTGCAGCATTGTAAGAATATCTGGTTGAGAAGTTCCTCCAGAAACTGGAGCAGCTGCAAGGTCAATTCCATCTACACCTGCCTCTAACGCAGCCATATATGCAGAGACTGAAACCCCTGCAGTCTCGTGTGTATGGAGACGAATATGTGTTCCCTCTGGAACAAGTCTACGAGCCATCTGAATCGTCTCAAATACTTTTTGAGGATTTGATGTTCCAGAAGCATCTTTAAAACATATACTATTGTAAGGGATACCTGCATCTAAGATCTCACGAAGTGTTTTTTCATAAAACTCAACATCATGAGCACCATGACAACCTGGAGGAAGATCCATCATGGCTACGACAACTTCATGTTTGAGTCCATGATGAGTGATTCTCTCGCCTGAGTATTTAAGATTTTCAACATCATTAAGCGCATCAAAGTTTCTGATGGTTGTTGTACCATGTTTTTTAAACATTTTTGCATGAAGGTCAATGAGCTCTTTTGAACCAGTGTCTAGCATAACTGTATTTACACCACGAGCAAGCGTTTGAAGATTTGCATCTGGTCCTACAATTTTGCGAAATCTATCCATCATCTCAAATGCATCTTCTCGTAAGTAAAAATAGAGAGACTGAAATCTCGCTCCTCCACCAAATTCGAAGTGGGTAATTCCTGCCATTTTCGCAGCTTCAACCGCTGGAAAAAAGTCATTCATTAAAACACGACCGCCAAAAACTGATTGAAAGCCATCTCTAAAAGTTGTATCCATTACATCTATAAATTTTTTAGCCATACTAATTTCTAACCTTCTCTGTGATGTTTAATCGCTGCCGTAAGAGCTGCAACTATCTTTTTTGTATTGTCTTCTGAGACACTCGGAGTTCTAGCTGGAGTGACCGGCAGTTGCGGTTCAGGGAAAAATCTATGGATAATGTAGGACATGATATTAATACAGACTATCATGATACCAAGAAACATAAAAACTGTTCCCATCCCAAGCACCATAAATTTCAACCCTTCGATAACGAGGTTTGTTTCCATTAAATTACCTTTTCAACATAATTTGTGCGGCAGTATAATACAAAGATGTTTAAACAAAGTTGTGCTTTTATTGATGCTTTAACAAACGCAGCCAAATTGTTACTTTTTGATTATATACTTCCAAAATTAGCCTACAAAAGAGAGAAAAAGAGATGCAAAACAGTATCAGAAACTTTAGTTTTATAAATACCATAGAAGGGTACTCTTATCTTTTGCTTCTCTTTGTTGCCATGCCTATGAAGTATCTTTTAGCGATGCCACTTGCTACAAAAATTGTTGGAACTATTCACGGTGCTCTCTTTGTACTCTTTTTGATTTTACTTTTTTTGGCATGGCAAAAAGCAAAATGGTCTCTACAAGAGAGTGTCATATTTTTTGTGGCATCACTCATCCCTTTTGGGACATTTTTTACAAAAAAACGAATCGATAGTTATCTTTAAGAAGAGGGAAAATAGATTATGATAGCGGGAATGTTTGAACAAGACTTTATGGCTTATGTGCTCTTTGGACTGATTTTAAATTTTCTATTTTCCATACTTTTTGGTCTCTATCTTAGCAACAATATCGGAATGAATGAGATGATCGCTTCAAAAGGAGACAAAGAGCAGCCTTTATGGGTCACACTTACACTTTTTATTCCCTTTGCAAAGATGGTCGTCACACTCTACAGAGTCGCTATATTACAACTTTTCTTTCTCAATAAAGGACTCTCGCACAAAGAGTTTTGGATCTATATGACTCACGATGAACATCAACAAAACTAAAACTACTCCTCTTTAAGAAATGGGGCTAAACACTCCTCCATACTCTCTTCTCCCCAGATTCCTCTTTTTTCAAATCTCGCCACTTTTTGAGCATTTTTGTAGAGATATAAATACTCTTCATCTTGTAACTTTGGATCCAATAACGAATACCCCTCTCTTAAAAGCAACTCAGAGAGTGTAACCTCTCCACTTGCAAAAAGAAGACACTCTTCTTTTACGAACTCTAAATGATATGTCATAAAGAGATCCAACTTGCTCTTACTAAAGTGTGCTGCATGAGGATTGGATATATAAAATCTTTGAATCTTCTTCTTGCAAAGAGTATTAATTACGTTACTTTGCAGAAGTTCCATAGGTTCCAAAATGCCATA
>CAZJRG010000134.1:0-3828 GCA_964548435.1 uncultured Sulfurimonas sp.
TTCGTCTCAAATGTCATAGCCATCTTCTCTAAAGCGTCAACAAGATCTCCCTCGGTGATGTCAAGCTCAAACTTCCCGCTCTCAAGCTTGGAGACATCTAAGATGTCATTGATGATGCCAAGAAGCGTCTTGGCACTCGTGTGCATGATGTCGATGTACTTTTTTTGTTTCTCATCGAGCGGCGTGTGCGAAAAGAGCTGGATGAAGCCGAGTATGCCATTCATCGGGGTGCGAATCTCATGACTCATATTTGCCAAGAACTCTCCCTTGATGCGAGCTGCATTTTGGGCACTCTCTAGAGCTAACTCTAACTCTTGCTGCTGTTTTATCTCATTTGTGATGTCCATTCCGACAGTGACAATGTACTCCATCTCACCTAGCTCATTTTTGATGATGGCATTTCCCCAATCAAACACTCGCTGCTCGCCGCTCTTTGAGATCCAAGCATTTTGGTTACGCTCTATGAGTTTTCCCGCTTTGACATTCTCTACTATGGAGACAATCTTATCTTGCACCTCTAGAGGTAAAAAACGCTTCCAAAAGAAGGGCTCTGAAGCGATCTCATACTTGCTGTATCCAACAAACTCCTCGCCATAGCTATTTATACGCTCCATCACCCCTTGGTTGTTTATGAGTGCGATGATGGCGTTTGTGTTGTTAAGCAGCGTTGAGACAAACTGCTTCTCCTTTTGGAGCTTCTCGTTGAGCTCTTTTTGCTGGATAATGGCGTTTTGAAGATTGGCTTTCTCTTTGCTCCATGCCTCGTAAAAGAGACGGTTGCTCACTGCACTTGAGAGTCTTGTGGTGAAGTTGCCAAGAGCGAGCATTACCATCTCATCTTCACCAAGCGGCTGTCTATGCGGTACTCTATCGATGGCATTTCCAACGACAATAACCCCATGAGGAATCTCAACATCACCCCCAAAAAGCTCCAGATACGCCTCTTCTAAAAAGAGTGACTTAAGGAGTTTTTCCACTTCGGCTTTTGGGCTCTTTTGTGTATGTACCAGAGGAACGCCGCGCACACGCAAATACTCTATGATCTCACCAGAGAGCAGTAGGTTTATCATCTTGAGAATGGCAAGTTCATGAGGTTTTTCATACCCTGCGGAGGCGACCACTTTAAACCATCCATTGGCATCATCATGCTCAAAGATAAGACAGCGCTCAAACTCAAGCTCGGTAGTTGCAAATGCAGTGGTGAGTCCATATATCTCTTGGAGCGTCATCGTCTCATTGAGATTTTTACTGATCTCATAGAGACGTCTGTAGACGGTAATATTTGGCATTAGAGATAGACCTCCACCTCTAAAAAGTCATCGCCGCAAGATATACCCTTGGTCATCTTCGTCTTGTAACCAACCTTGGAGCGGCGCATCTCACGAAAACCCTCTTCTGTCTCTATTTGGACGCCATTGACGATGTCGGTGTTGTAGACTAGCTGCATCAACCCTGTAAAACCACCACTGTTTGCCCAGTGAATCGGGTAGGAGTTTGTGCCGTACATTCGAAGGTAGCTGAGATCTTCGAAGTCGTTGTAGTTTCTAAAGATGGCTTTTTGTTCGCTCAGTTCTACCGCAGTGTGATAGCCCCAACCCATGGTGTTTACCAAAGCTGCGAGTCCCTTAATCCAGTCCTCTTTTGTCTTAAGATAGGGCTTAACTGCCATCTCCCACTCTTTTGAGCTCATGATTCCGCCGTAAGTAAAAAAGCCGCATGCATGCCCTGCTTCCATAAGCAGCTCACCAGCGAGTGTCTCTCCATACTCTCCAGCCACGCCAATGATGGCGTTTGCGAACTCTATTTGGAGTCGGTTGACGTAGTCGCTTTGCGTACGCAGCAGATAGACACCAAACGCAGGAATAAGCCCTCTCTCATTTCCCACAAAAGTAGCATGTGCTCCTAAAAATGCACTAGTGACTACCGCTTCATACTCCCAACCCAAAGAGACTTTTGGCACCTCTTTAAAAACAGTCGGTGCTTTTTTAGGATATGTCGCAAAGTTGCAAGGTGCATTTTTTACTTCAAACGTATTGACAACATCGCCACACGCCATACAGGTGAGCTGCTGTGAAAAGACCTCACTCAAATGCTTCTTAAAGATAACTGCATAAGCCGCTGCGATAAATCCTGTCGTGTAAAAATCCATAGGCTTTTTGCTCATACCATACTTGAGCTTCCAAGTCATGGAGACAAAAGAGCTCTCACTCACCACAACACCACCCTCTTCACTCAGCGCACTCAAATCAATCAGCCCATTTCCAAATGTTTTGTAGATCTCCTCTGCCATCTTTTTAGATGCCTCTACGCTGAGTCCATCACAGAGACTAAAGAGCTGATAGTAGAGCGAATCTGCAGCACTTCCAACAAGAAAAAGCTCACTCTGCACATACTCTGCATCTAAAATAGTTCTTTGTAGGATCATCATGTAGTGATGACAGTGAAAAATCATCGCCTCACCCCCTATCTCTAGGCAGTTGTGCTCCTCGTCAAAAGGGTAGTGATTTATATCAAAAAGTGGTTTGTTGTTTTGATTCATAAGTGCTCCTTGCATTTAGGAGTTTATTTTATCATTTTTGTGCGGCAAACGTGTGCCATTTTTTCACCAAGGCCCCTGAAATCTTGTTGGCTTGTGAAGCAGCTTTTTTGTGTGCTTTGTCGCTCTGCCTTGCACTCTTCTTCTCCAGCGTTTGTATGCTTTTTGCGATACAAGCGAGCGCATCTTTTTTTTGAGCTGATTCTCTGTGAGTCCATACTGTGAGGCGATGATCTCAAAAGGAAGCCTATCTTGCCATGCCATCTCTATGAGACGGTTGAGCTCTCGCTCTTGCATGAGTGCTCCATCGTATGGCTGCGTTTGGAGTAGTGGAAGCGGTCGGTTTTCTAGCAAGGAGCGATAAAACTCCTGCTCTTTGTAGGGTGTGAATTTCATACCGCTATGGTAAGCAAACGCAACTGCGTTTTGTAGCGGGTTTTTGTCGGTTTGTTTTAAGGTATTTCGTTTTAGTGGTATCGCTCTTTACCTAGTTCCCAAGCTCCAGCTTGGGAATTCAGACAAGCGTGAAAAATGCGGTATGCATTCCCAACGAGGACGTTGGGAACGAGAAAAAATTTCCCACTCTCGAGCTTAGAGACATCTAAGTAAACATAATCTTCTCCTAAATATTTCGTTTATTTTAGGAAAAAGAGTAGCTTTTTAGTATGGCTATTTTGTTAGTTGATAGCGGCTCTAGCCATTTGTGCTATTTGCATCAACATAGAGTGAATCTATAGAATAGTCACTTTCATTCAAAGGCACAAGAGAGTTATTGCTCTCGCTGTAGCTAAAAACCTCCAAGCTATCAACGGATTCAATGACAATCCCTACACTTAACCCGGGTGCTAAAGCACTAAAAGCAATCTCGTGCATAGCTCCTTTTGCACCCTCAAAATCATCAAAATATATATGTACGATTGGAGGGGCAACCTGCTCTGCACTTCTATTTTCAAAAAGCATAAAGCGACCGCCTGGATGAAACGCTACATCAAAAGAGCTATTAGCATCCAAAAAAAGATTATCAAACATCAAAGCACTATGAAACTGCTCTGTTTTTATATCTGTAGAGAGCGACACAACACCCGCATCACCCTCCTGTGTCTCAAGCGCTGAAATTTTCGCATAAAAGAGCTCATCAAAAAAGTTCTCAAACGCTGTCTCATTGGAATCTATGAGCTCTATATTGGTAAATGTCTGGAGTTTTGGTATCTTGTATACTGGGGGCATATTATCGAGTCTTCGCTCTTGAATATATCCCTCTATCTCCTCTTTATAACTATCTGTAATGGCAT
>CAZJRG010000135.1:0-3826 GCA_964548435.1 uncultured Sulfurimonas sp.
AATAACACCAAACTGAATTAAAGAATCAGTATGCATTTTTATCTGCTCAAAAGAGTTTTGATTTTTGCCTTTGGAACTACAAAGGAGAGGGGAGCGGTGATGAGATGGTCTATCTAAACTCTATACTTCGTTTGCTTGGCAAAGAGGCATATATTCGTGAGTATGAGGAGTTGGGATTTTACTCATGTCAGATCATCGTCCCTTCGCTCTCAGAGGTCTACCCGTTTGAAGATATGCTCTACAACAACAAAAACACCCCAAAACGCATCCGTGATATGGTGCTGCGTTTTAACGAGTACGATCCTGAGGATATCTTAGGCGAGATAGAGTCACTTGATGAGACACTCAATATGGAGAAATATATTGGCGTCATTTTCGAGAGAAACTTCACAATGCGCGAGTTTAAGGCACAAACGCTCATGGCGTTAGGGGAGATGGAGGAGGCTTTGGAGATGCTGGAGTATGGTAGCGACAGCTTTGGTTCTTTGGTAGTGGAGCTCTCTCGTATGCGCTCTTTGAAACTTCCATGGAGTGAGTATGAAGCCGCACTCTTTACACTTTATGGCAAAGAGCAGGTGCTCCGTGCTCTTGACGTTTTGGATGGCAAAACAGTTCTGTGCGAAACAAAACTTCACCAAGAGTACACAAATATACTCACTCTCTTCGATAAACTCCATGAAATGAGACTAAAACGCGGCGTTTCTTTGCAAAAACAGTAAAATTTCGCAAATTTTTTCATAAAGGTCTCTGCGATGGAGCAGTTTTACGATATTTTAAAGCAGTTTATCCGCATTCCAAGCGTGGTTGGAGCGGAGCACCCATTTTTTATGTTTATCAAACGCGAGCTTGAAGAGATAGGCATCGAAGTGGAGTATTATGATGGCGTTTTGGTAGCAAAGGGGAGTGAACCAGACTCAGGCTATATGTCATCACATGCCGATAGACACGGACTTATCTGTACAGGACATAACGAGTTTCAGTATGCTGCGTTTATAGCCAAAAACAGAGCTGACCTTACAGGAACTTCAAACGCAGAGAAGATGCTGCAAAACTTCAACTCCCGCTTTGTCGATGAGAAAGTCCAAGCCTATGAGCCTTGGTCGGGAACCTATCTTGGCATGGGTGTCATCAGTGAGGCGTATCTGTGTCAAAGACGCAACAACATCATCTTTAAAGTCGATGGTTTTGAGCATCTTTTTCCAGGCACTCCCATCGCGTTTATGGACAAGCTTGAGTTTAAGGGTGAGCTTATTTCGGCGCAGCTCGATAATGTCATCTCCATAGCGATTATGGTTTATATGTACCATCTAGGCTACAAGGGAACGGCATTTTTTACCGCTTCAGAGGAGGCTGGAAAGAGTTGGCGTTTTTTGCTTGAGTATTTTCGTCGTTTTGACATCTCTACAGAGAGGCTGTTAGTGCTCGATACCTCTCCTTACAGCTCCATAGAGGACATCCAAAATCTTGACATCATTTTAAGAAACCGCGATGAAAACGCACTCTTTAAGTCACCACTCAAGAGTGCTATCAAAAAGATCGCCATAGAAGAGGGCATACGTTACCACTTCAAAGATGCGTATCTTAAAAATATGATGCAGCAAAATAACACCAAGGGTTCCCTTGGAACAACCGAGCTTGGACGTATCATCCACGCTACCAAGGGTGAGATACAAGGAACGACGCTGCAGTTGCCTACCATTGGTTATCACACAGTCAATGAGACCACGAGTATTCGCTCTGTAAAAAGCGCTATCACCATCCTCTCAAAACTCTACCTTTAGTTTTCAAACTTTACTCTGTAGCTACAGTGTTTGCAGAGCTCTTCGGTGAGAACTCCTTTTCTAAACCCCTCTATGAGCTCTTGGGCTCGTTGCGTTTGGAGTATCTCCTTTAGGGTGTTTGCTTTGACATTTCCAAGATTTATCTTGGCTTCATAGTCAAAACAACACGGCACCACCTCGCCACTGCTTAAAATCGCCATCTGTGCACTTAGACCGTGACAACTCCCTTTTTCGCTTACAAAAGGTGCATCAAGTGAGGGCCACTCAAAGAGTGTGTCAAAATCAAAAAGCACCTTGTTCATCACGCGCAGCCGCTTCTCTTTGACGCTCCTCTCTCGCGTTTGACCTAGTTTAAAAAACATGGCGTTTATGACCTCTTCGTTGTAGCTCTCTTGCGAGCCGTCGCGCTCTTCATTCCATAAGCGGTAGTTTATAAACGCCTGCGAGTTTTGCCCCCTAAACGCCAGCGTGAAGTCGGCTATCTTTTGCAGATACGCATCTAGAGTGATGGGGAGGTTGTTGCCTTTGTAGCTGTTGAGTGAGAAGTTTATCTGCTTGATGGCGTCATGGTTTAGACTCTGCGCGTGAGAGGGTTTGAGAAAGTAGCCAGTGGTAGTGATGTGCACTCTTAGTCCCTCTTTGTGGCTAATGTCGAGATACTCATGAAGATTTGGTACAAGGAGTGGATCGCCCACCACATGATAAGCGATGTCGTTGGTGTAGGCTTTGAGCTGTGCATTTGTTTTTGCGAAAAGTTCGAGATCCATAGCACTTGCCTCTCTGGAGGCTGAGGGGCAAAAACTGCAAGAGAGCCCACACTTGGAGGTGAGCTCTATGTAAACTTTGTGCATCTTTTTTGGCATTTTGACCTCTGTGTTTTATCTCTAATGAGTATGAGAAGAGTTGGTTTTTGGAATTGTATCTATATTTAAGAGGATTTATTGAGAGTAGTTTAGCGGTTTATTTTTTCGAAACTCTGTGCTAGTTCCTTTAGCTCTTGAGCATTTTGCTCTGCTTTTTGTACTGCCTCATCAAAGGCGAAACCTTTCATGATTATCTCATACATAAATGGTTTTTCCTTTCTCCATTTTCGGAGAGTTCTTGCATCGATACCCAATAATCTTGCTTTGTCTTGCTGTGTTAATTTCATAAAACGACTTTACAAGAAAAAAAATATTAAAAAAATTCGGTTTATTATTCCGATTTTATCAGCTATTGGGAACTATATGTATATAATATTTTTTAAAATAGGAAATATAATCCTAAAAGTATTAAAAAAAGAGATCATAATGCCCCCTAAATTCAAACAACACATAGAAGATTTATTTAAAAAAAGCACTGCGTTTAGTGATGGTGATGGAAATTTGGATGTAAACGCAATACTCGAAGCCATTGACAAGATAGATAGTGAACTTATAAAAATCCTCAAAAACGACGAAAAAGCAAAAGAGCGGTTTTTTATACAGGTAGAAGATATGTTTGTCCTAGAGCAAAACAAGCTTATAGAGTTTTTTCTGCAAAACGATTACATGAAAAACAGCTCATACACTAGCTACACAAACAAGATAGGACTCATACGAAAAGACAATTTTATAAAAAAATTTGACGACGTGGTGCTTGCTTGGCCGCACAAAGATTGCGTGCTAGAGGGTGGACAGACAAAAGACGATGACAAAAACAAAGAGACTTTTTACAACGAGATACTTAGTAGCGATGAGATAGAGAGACTCTTTGAGCCAAAGGCGCTCACAAACATCAAACGCTACACAAAAGATGGAGTAGAAGAAAATCCAAGCATAAAAGAGAATGACAACTTAATCATAAAGGGAAACAATCTTTTAGTGCTGCATAGTCTGAAGGTAAAATACACGGGCAAAGTAAAACTCATCTACATAGACCCGCCCTACAACACAGGCAACGACAGTTTCAAATACAACGACAACTTCAACCACTCAACATGGCTTACATTTATGAAAAATAGACTTGAGGTTGCGAGGGAGTTTTTGAGTGAAGATGGGGTTATATTTGTCAGTATTGATGATAAC
>CAZJRG010000136.1:0-3823 GCA_964548435.1 uncultured Sulfurimonas sp.
CATAGAAGAAAAAAAACTCCTATTTTTGTCATATCTATTCCTAATGTGTTATAATGAAAGAAGTTAAATTATAGGGCTTGTATGCAAGATTTTAAACTTAAACTCATTCTTACTCTCCTTGCGGGTGTTGTGTTTTCATTTGTATTTATACTCTTAGCGTTTGCAACACCTTTGCAAAAAAAAGAAAACTATTCACATACAAAACCAAAGGGTAAGCTCGAACAGGTCTCCGAAGCTGTTAGAAACAGGTAAAGTTCTAGATAGAGCTCTTGAGTTCTATGAGTTTGAGTGTTTTATGTGCCCAAGTTGGATTGAGTAAAATGGCACAGAGTTGAACTGCTTGTGCACATAATCGAAGATAAGCTATCTCTTCACTATGCATCATCTCCGAGAGGATTGTTTTAGCATCTTCGATTCGTAAGTTTCTCGCCACTCCAAGGTTTTTATGTACTAACTCTCTAAAAGGTGTAAAGTCCATTTCCATGGCTCTGTTTTGAGACTCTTCCAAAATTGAGAGCTCTTTTTCAAAACCTCTTACTGCTTTAATAATCTGTGCAACATAATCATCAATAAGCTCCAAAACCAACTCCTCATCGAGTCCAAGCTCCTCTTTTGCTAGGCTTGTTGTGTATCTGTAGTTTTGAAGATGAAGATGGGAAAATGTAGAACTAAACAGATCACTACTTTTTTCTTGAGCATAAAGAAAAAGCTTCTCAACAGATGGAGAGAGTGCAGGACCTGTCACAGTAATGGTAAAAGATTCATTCATGAAAATAAAATATCATATTTTGCTGGATTTGAAAAAGAAACAGTAACAAAAGAAGTATCAAGCGAAATAAGTGCTACTTATAGACTCATCTCGCTCAAAAAAAATTAAAGAGCTTTTGCCATCACTCGATTAAGACGAGTAATAAACGCGGCCGTATCACTCAACTCTTGACCATCAAAAAGTTTTGCCTGATCAAACAGAAGATGAGCGACATCACCTATGAGATTTACATCTGAAGACTCTTTGAGTTTTTCTAAAAGCTCATGTTTTGGATTGATCTGAAGAATTGGTGCTGGGAGTGGCATATCTGTACCTTGCCCCATCTGGCGCATCATCTGTGCCATCATAAATGATGGATCATCTTTATCTACTTTGAGTGCTGCTGCAGATGCCGTAAGCTCACTTGTAACCTCTACAGATTTTACGCTTTCGCCAAGAGCTTCTTTAAACTGTGCGGTGAGAGATTCGTAACTTTTTGCCATCTCCTCTTGAGCTTTTTTATCTTCCTCATTCTCCTCAAACTTCGCGTCATGCACTGAGACGAGTTTGTACTCTTTGTACTCATGCACCATTGGGAAAATGATGGTGTCAACCTCTTCATTTAAAATGAGCACATCGATATTACGCGCTTTAAAACGCTCTAACGCAGGGGCATTTTTAAGCATTGCAAGCGAAGATTTCGCCGTGATGTAGTAGATCTCTTTTTTTGTTTCGTCAACACTCTTTACAAAATCCTCTATCATGACAGGTTCATCTGAGTTAAGTGTATGAAAACGCAGGAGTTCTAAGATCTTTTCACGGTTTGCATAGTCGTTGTAGAGTCCCTCTTTGAGAACATTTCCAAACTCTTTGTAGAACTTTTCATACTTCTCTTTCTCTTTTTCGCTCATCTTTGCAAGTTCTGAGAGCACTTTTTTGACCGAAGCGTTTTTGATCTTCGCCATCACCGCGTTTGATTGTAAAATCTCGCGAGAGACATTAAGCGGCAGATCTTTTGAGTCGATCACCCCGCGTAAGAAACGCAGGTAGGTAGGCATAAGCTCTTTCTCATCATCAGTAATGAAAACGCGGTTGATGTAAAGCTTAATCCCTGTTTGATAATCAACTCTATAGAGATCCATCGGGGCTTTGCTTGGAATGTAAAAGAGCGTAGTGTACTCTAGAGCCCCCTCAGCTTTGTGGTGCATCCATGCAAGTGGCTCTTCGCTTGAGTGTGCGATTGAGCTGTAAAAATCTTTGTACTCCTCATCTGTGATATCTTTTTTTGCTATAGTCCAGAGTGCATTTGCACGGTTGATTTGCGTGTTTTCAATGTCGGTTCTTGAAGGCTCTATCTCTTTGCCCTCATCATCTTTTACCGCCGCCACGTACTTCTCTTTGTCCATAAAGATTGGAAATGGTATATGGTTAGAGTATTTTTTAATGATTGATTCAACTCTATAAGTCTCTAAAAACTCACTCTCATCATCATTGAGATGTAAAACGATCTGTGTTCCATGCCCCTCCATAGTGGCGTTTTCTATCTCAAACTCGCCATCACCTTTGCTTCTCCAAAGAAATGCCTGCTCTTCGCCCGCTTTTTTTGTTGTCACTTCAACCGTGTGCGCCACCATAAATGCAGCATAAAAACCAACACCGAACTGACCGATGAGTTGTGAGTCTTTTTTCTGATCACCTGAGAGATTTTCCAAAAAGGCTTTTGTTCCTGATTTTGCGATGGTTCCGAGGTTGTTCATCAAATCCTCTTCATTCATTCCTATACCGCTGTCTTTAATGATGAGAGTTTTTGCCTCTTTGTTCGCCACGATGTCAATGCGCGGATTAAACGCGACGTCTTTGTACTTCTCATCTCTTAGAACAAGCATATTGAGCTTATCTAAAGCATCCGATGCATTTGAAACAAGCTCACGAATAAATATTTCTTTGTTTGAGTAGAGTGAGTGGATCATAAGGTGTAAAATCTGATTTGCTTCCGTCTGGAACTGGTGTTTTGCCATAATAATTTCCTTTTTTGTAATTTTTTGTGAGCAAAATAGTAGCAAAAAATAGTTAATAGTTGCTATATGTATCAATTAACTTTAGTCATATAGACTAAATATATATGAGTCAATTTTTAAACAATAAATTTGTTTGAAGATTTTTAGCTATACTTGCAGCTATGCAAAATGATTATATAGAGCTCATTAAATCTCCACCAAAACTTCAGACCAAAAAGTGCAAGGCGATGGCGTTTGGAGTAAAAATATTTTTGGAATACACCACGTTTTTTTTAGCACTGCTTACTTGGTTTTTTTACAACTTTTTCTATGCTGTGTGTGCACTTCTGCTCTCATTTTTAGTGATGGGAATTATCCGATCTAAGATGCGAAATAGTTCCATTCCACTCTCTCAAAGAGAGTTTCACTATAACGACAAGGGTATTGCGGATTGGTTTGTGGGGAGTTGGTGGTGCGAGAGTTCAGAGTCTGAGGTTTAAACGCCAAAAGCTTTGATGCTCGAGCCTTTTACGAAGTAACTCTCATCACAAAAAGAGAGCATCGCAAAGTCTCCCTTTGAGTTGCCAAAAGAGAGAGTGTGTTCTGGTTTGACTCCATTTAAAAACTCTAAAATTCTTCTTTTTTTCTCGTCAAAGTTACAAACAGCGCCATCAAAGCTACCCTCAAGCAGCTCCCCTTTACGCAAGGTTTTAGTCGCGAGATAACCATCATAACCAAGCTCTTTTACAACGGCATCAAGATAGACATCAGGAGAAGCACTCACCAAAATGACTCTGTAACCCTCATGCTTTTTGGCATTGACTCTCTCAAGCACGCTCTTGTTCCAAGGGATCTTCGCGACAAAACTTTGAAGCTCTTTTGTGGTGTCATAATTGGTAAAAAAGAGTTTAAAACTACTGCGTTTGAGTCCCTCTTTCGAGATTGCTCCTGCAAAATATTTAGCTAGCATCAAGAGAATTTGAGAGGCATTTTTAAAAAATAGTGAGGCTGTGATGTTGTGGCGTAAAAATATATGATAAGTGTCTCGCAGTGTAAGTGTTCCATCAAGATCGGTGAA
>CAZJRG010000137.1:0-3683 GCA_964548435.1 uncultured Sulfurimonas sp.
AAAAGAGGGCGATTTTTATACGGCGGTGAGTACGAGCAAGTTTTTTGGTGGGACAATCGCCAAACATATCATCTCACTGGTAGATGAGGGATTTTTAAAGCCAAACGCCACTATCTGTGAGATTGGGGCGCATCATGGGTATTTTTTAGCCGATGTTTGCGAGTTTCTCTACACACTTCGTTCAGAACTGCTCACAACATTTGAGTTTGTTATCATCGAGCGTTTTGACGCACTGCAAACGCAGCAAAAAAACTACTTTGAAGAGTCGTTTGGCGACGCGGTCAAACTCACACACTACAAATCTCTCAAAGAACTCAAACGCGAAAATGCCTTTTTTATAGCCAACGAGATTTTTGACGCCTTTCCTTGCGAGCTCTACTACAAGGGCAAAACAGCACGAGTCGATGGTCATAAAGTCGCGTTTGATATAGAGAGTGCTTGGGTAGATGAAAAGGCTAAAAAGTACCACAAAGATAGAGGCGAGATTGCCATAGGCTATGAAGAGTTCGCACTTGAGATGTCAAACGCAGCGAAGAAGTTTGAGTTTATGAGTTTTGATTATGGCGAGATGCAAGCACGTAGTGATTTTTCCCTTCGCGTTTATGCCAAACATGAGGTCGCTCCTTTTTTCGACGAAAACATCAAACGCGAGGAGCTCTTTGCCAAAAGCGATATCACCTATGATGTCACTTTTGCGCATGTCAAAGACGCATTTGTTGAAGCGGGTGTAAAGTTTGTGGCATTTGAAGCTCAGATGGTTGCATTGGTAAATATGGGGCTCTTGGAGCTGCTTGAAATACTTCAAAAAAATGCAGATGAAAAGATATATAAACAAGAGCTTGAAAAAGCGAAAATGCTTATACTCCCCAACTTCTTGGGCGAGCGTTTTAAGATGATTCGTTTTAGATCCAAGCACTCTCTTTAGCTTCCTTTTGTTATAATCTTGATTAACAAACAGACACTTTAAACAAGGAGAAAACTTGAAAACACACACTTTATTGATGCCTCTGGATATGCATCTTCACCTTAGAGATGCTGCTATGCTTGAGAGGGTTGCACCTTTGAGTGCATACTCTTTTAGTGGTGCGTTGGTTATGCCAAACCTTGTTCCCCCTGTCGACACCCTTGATGCAGTTGTAGCCTACAAAGAACGCATTATGGCAGCAGTGCCAAATGACTATTTTGAGCCTTACATGACACTTTTTTATAAAAACTACGATAAGGCATTTTTAAGTAGTGTAGCAGATAAGATTGTTGCCATTAAACTCTATCCAGCTGGGATTACGACAAACTCCGAAGGGGGTGTAAGCTCTTTTGATCTTGAGGTGATGCGCCCAACACTTCAAGCCATGAGTGACCTTGGAATTATCTTGTGTGTTCATGGAGAGACGGATGGGTTTGTTATGGATAGAGAGGCGGAGTTTATGTCTATTTATGAACTTTTGGCAAAAAACTTTCCAAAACTGAAAATCATCATGGAGCATATCACAACCAAAGCCGCTGTTGATATGCTCGATAAGTACGAAAATCTCTACGCTACTATCACTGTGCATCATCTCATCTTGACACTTGATGATGTAGTCGGTGGCATGATGCGTCCACATCTTTTTTGTAAGCCTATAGCAAAACGCCCAGAGGATTTAGAGGCGCTTCTTCGTGTAGCACTCGATGCGCACCCTAAGGTGATGTTTGGTTCAGACTCAGCACCACACCCTCAGCATGTTAAAGAGTCTTGCGGCTGCGCGGCTGGGGTTTTTACGGCTCCTATCGCGCTCCAGCTTCTATGCCAAATTTTTGATAAACATGATAAGTTACAAAATCTTCAAGCCTTTGTGAGTGATAATGCTCAGAGTATCTATGCAATTTGCCCTGAGTTTAAAGAGGTAGTATTAGCTAAAAGAGATTTTCGTGTTCCTGCAGAGTATGGAAATGTTGTTCCGATGTATGCTGGTGAGACTATAGAGTGGGCGATAGAGAGTGTCGAATAGTATACTTTTTGTAGAAGAAGATTACCTTTTTGCTCAGACTCTTGTCGATCTTTTGGAGGAGCAGGGGTACAGAGTGACACACTGTGCCAATGGTCAAGATGCACTCGATGCAACATTTGAGTCTCGATTTGATCTCTATCTCTTAGATATTAATTTACCCCTTTTAAAGGGGACAAAACTTTTAGAAGAGTTGCGTTTGAGTGATGATTTTACGCCAGCCATGTTTTTGACTTCGCATAAAGAAAAAGCAATGTTGCTAGAGGGGTTTAAGAGTGGTGCGGATGACTTTTTAGTCAAACCTTTTGATCTTGATGAACTCTTGATGCGTCTGCGCTCACTCTTGCGGCGAAAACAACCCCAAGGGGTCTTACGTATTGGCAAGTTGACACATGAACCTTTTCATAAAAGAGTTTTGTATGCAGATGTGCCTTTGGATCTCTCAAAAAAAGAGTATGAACTTTTGGTCATCCTTATGAACAACAAAGATGCTCCTGTAACCAAAGAGCATATCTTAGAGACACTTTGGCAGCATGGTGAGGGTGGAAGTGATGGTGCCATTCGTGTCTACATCAATAGACTCAAGCAGTTATTACCTGAGATGAGTATTGAAAATATTCGTGGAATTGGATACAGGCTTGTTTCGTAGTTTTCGGCTTCACATATTTATGTACTACTTTTTAACAGTGAGTGCATTTTTGCTCATCGAGTTCTATTTTCTTACCCTTTTTGAAGGAAAAAATAGTTATCTTTTGGGTATTGTTTTACTCTGTTTTGTCATTTTGAGTGGTGTGTTTATATCGAAATTGGCGATAGATCCTCTTATGGAGTATGTAAAAAATTTACAAAATCTCTCCAAAGAGACACTCCATGAGCTTAATCTTCCCATAACCACAATTATGACCAATCTACAGATGTTGCGTAAAAATGTTTCAGATGAGAAGAGTCTCACAAGGCTTGAACGTATTGAGACTGCATGTGAGATGTTGACACAGAGATATAATGAGTTGGAGTATCTCATTAAAACGCAGAGTAGACAGGAGATGCGAGAGTATTTTTGTGTGGCTGAACTTGTTAGAGAGCGAATCGCTTTTTTACAAAGAGTCTACCCCTTTGCTATTTTTGAACTAGATCTTTTTTCTTATACTCTTTTCGGTGATAAAATAGGGCTTGCAAAGGTTATTGACAATCTCGTTGACAATGCGATCAAATACTCAAAAGAGGAGAAAAGAGTCTCTTTGTATCTTAAGGAAGGTCTCTTTGAGATAAGCGACTACGGGATTGGAATGGATGAAGTAGAGCTACTCAAAATATTTGATCACTTTTATCAGGTAAACAGTAGCATGAAAGGTTTTGGGATAGGTCTTGCAATGGTGAAGCGTTTTTGTGATGAAAATGGTATTACACTCACTATAAATTCGACTCCAAATGTAGGAACCAAACTCTCATTAGAGTTTAAAAATTAAAACAAAGGAAAAATAAAAAAATGGATAACCTTAGTACAATGGAGTTTGCTGAAAAGCTTTTAGATTATGGCGTTATGGGTGTGCTTATATTGATGAGTATAGTTACTGTATGGCTTTTCATAGAGAGAATGATGTTCTACAAGAGTGTGCGAACCACTGATTATGCACATAGAGATGATCTTGAGATGGATCTCACTGACAATATCGGTGTACTCAGTGCCATCGGGACGAA
>CAZJRG010000138.1:0-3683 GCA_964548435.1 uncultured Sulfurimonas sp.
GCGAGCCGCTGCGGTGTTTACTATCTGACCTGCTATCTCCAAGAGACGTTTTCGTACGGTCGCTTTGAGCTTTGCAAAACTACCTTTTCCAAGTCTATCAAGCACTGGTGTGCTTCCACCTCCAGCGATGTAGCGGTCGATGTAGTCCAGGTTTTCTACAGGCAGGAGTATCTTATCATCACCGACATACTTGATAACTATAAAATCTTTTACCCCTCCAAGAATTTCAGCCTGTTCAATCCCCTCAAAGATTCCAACGCCATACTCTTCATGAACAACATAGTCACCCGTTTTAAGATCATCAAGCAAGATGGAGCTTTTACGGCGACGGCGTTTTTTATCGGCTTTATTAAGAGATATTACAATTTCACTCGGTGTAATGATATTGAGAATATAACCCGCGTTTACAATGTCTATATTTTTTGTATCAAAAACACCTGCTTGTTTGAGAGTGGCACTATTGGCGGCAATAATTGTAATTTTCTTATCGCTATGAACACGTAAAAGTTGTGCTACATCCGCAACTACAAGCTCTTTTATCTCCTCATTTTCTTCTAAAACTTCAAGATCAAACGCGGCTCTTGAGATGGTGGGGTTGTTGATTCCATAAGCATCTTTGAGAAGATTATCAAGATTTTTAGCGAGTTTTACACTCTTGTTTTCCATAAAATTTTGGGCATTTTGCTCGAGATGCCAAAAGCCCAAAGAGGCGATATCTTTTTGCAAAGCATCGTGAGGACTCTTGCTACATAGCTCTAAGAGTGCATCAAATGCAGCAGCATCAAGTGCAAAAAATGCACTGCTGACCTCCAAGCTATCGAGCTCCTCTCCAACTGTTCGCTGCGTTTCAAGCTCAAACTCTTTGATCTGCTCGATCTCGTTATCAAACAAAGAGATACGATGAGGATTTTTGTTTTGCGGCACAAAGATGTCGATGATGTCACCACGAAAAGAGATCTCACCCTCCACTTGCACCATATCTACAAAGGTGTAGCCCCAGTGAAGCATCTGCTCTTTAAAAGCCATCAGCTCTACCTTCTGGGCAAATTCGATTTTTCTAGAGTCAAGAAGTTCTTTTTTTGGCAGAGGAAAAAGGAGTGTTTTAAGCGGTGAGATGACTAGCGGTTTTGTTGTTGCGTTATAGTACAAACGCAGTGCATAAAAGAGTTCATGAAGCTCCTCTTTGTAAGAGCGTAGATCATCCCCAAATGATGCACGAAAATCTGGAAACACAACTGTCTGGCGACCAAAAAACTTCGCAACATTTTGGAGTGAATGCGCCTCTTTAAGATCTTCACATATAAGTAGATCCAAGGGTGTTTTAGATCCATTTTTGAACGCATGAAAGAGACGAGCTTGTGACATTGTATTCCTATATTTGGCTATATTTTGGCAAGTTTGTGGGATTTTACCACAATATTCTTAGTGTTTTTTGTACTCTTGTAAGATCAATCTCTGGGAGTTTGATAGTGCTGTAAAAAATGCTCAGCCACACTAAATGAGCCAAAAACAAGATAGTTTTTTTCATCGCTGAGCTCTGTAAAGTTTCGAAACTCTAAAGAGAGTGCTTTGAGTGTTTGCTCCAAGAGATCGCGCGAAACGATTCGTGCTTCATCAACATCAATAATCTCAACCGACTCAATGATAGGCGACAAAAGAGAGAGAATCGCTCCATAATCTTTATCTTTATAGCTATTGTAGATAAGTGTGTAACGCTGTGGAGCAAGTGCTAGAACTATCTGTTGCGCTGCTAGGGCATTGTGCCCTACATCAAGCAAAATATTTGGTGCGATCCTTGAGAGTCTTCCAAAAAGACGTGCGTTATGAAAATGTTTGGCACTAAACGCAAGGCCTAAAAACTTCAGTGCCGCCATCGCAAGTGTAAGATTTTCTACCAAATAACCGCTTAAATGGGCCTGCTTTGCGACCTCATCTCGACATGCAAAATCCTCATCATCTAAAAGCTCTTTTGCATCATAGAGTTTCAAGCCTCTCTCTAGGGCCAGCTTCTGTGCTACGTCTGCAACCTCTTGGTGGTGCTGTGTTGCAAAGATGGCATTTTTTTGAATGGCTCTGAGTTTTGTAGTAGCGATCTTTTCGATGGTGTCACCCAAAAAGGCCTCATGGTCTCTATCTATTGGAGTGATGAGCGTTAAAATATTGGCAAAAACCGCTGTTGCATCGTGTTCGCCTCCCAATCCCGCTTCAAAGACCACATAATCACACCTCTGATAGATCCAAATGGCTAAAAGCGTAGTGTATTCGAAGTAGCTAAGAGCCAAGCTCTCATCGGGCTGTAAAATCCTCTGCAGTGCACCATGAGCCTCTTCTAAAAGCGTTTGGCTCACTGATGCTCCGTCTAGCCAGATGCGCTCGCTAAACTCTAGTATGTGTGGCGAACTGTAGTGTCCTACGCAAAACCCCTTTGCATAGAGTGCGGCAGCTAAAAACCTTCCCGTTGTCCCTTTACCGTTTGTACCAACAAGGTGGATCAGTTTTGGAAGCCTAAACGCAGTAGAGATACGTCTCCACAGACGAGGCATCCGTGTGTAATCTATCTCATCGTAGTAGAGTGGTTTGGCATCTAAAAACTCCTGAAGCAACACTATTTTTGGTACTCCACACGATTTCGTCCCTCGCGTTTTGCACGATAGAGATACTCATCTGCAGCTTTGATACTCGCACTCACTGAAGGGTATTGGGACCTTTGTGCAACGCCAGAGCTTACCGTCACGCCGATGCGTTCTCCTCTATAAAGAAAACGCGCATTTTGGACATGCTCTCGTACTTTTTGGGCAAAGATGACACCACCATGCACATCTGTCTCGCTTAAGATAGCTAAAAACTCCTCACCACCATAGCGTCCCACAAGATCTACTATTCGTGAGTCGCGTTTGAGTATCTTTGCAAATGCACTCAGCACCGCGTCACCCGCCTCATGTCCATAGGTGTCATTGACATCTTTAAACTTGTCAAGGTCAAAAATCACGACACAGTAGTTATGCCCATAGCGTTTAAACTCACCCTCTTTGAGCTCCAAAAACTCATCAAGCGCACGCTTGTTGTAGAGCTTGGTCAAGAAATCCTCTTTAGACTCTTTTTTTGCCTCAGCAAGCTCTTTTTCAAGCCTGCTAACACGGGCACTAAGTATGCTCACTTCCTCGGAGTGACTCTTGAGCTCTTCACTTAAGAGTGCTGTATTTTCCTCGAGAGCAACTGCGATTTTATAGAGCTTTTTGTGTGCAGTTTTAAAGTCCACCTTCGATTCGTGCGCATAACTCTCAAGCTCTTTTTTTATCTCTTGAATCTCCTCGTTTGAAGAGTCTGTCTGCTCGATCATATCTATGAGTCTGAGCGAGAGTTTGTCTAAAACACCATCTATAGACTTTATCATCTCATTGACACTCTCTTTATCGAGTGCAATACGCAGCGAAATGGCAGTTTTGATCTCTTGCTCTATCCCTTCTGACTCTAAGATGTGCGGATTGTTTTGTATCTTTTTACTGATGAGTGCAATGGTATCATTGATACTTGAAGCGATAGAAGGGACAAACGAAGCGATGAGAAAACGCGCGATTTTATCTATCTCTTTAGAGCCGCTTGCTGCTTCGTTTGCAGCTTGGAACTCTAAAGCGTTGATACTCTCTTTGAGGTTAGCATTGTCTATTTTTCCAAAGATGGAG
>CAZJRG010000139.1:0-3675 GCA_964548435.1 uncultured Sulfurimonas sp.
CAAGCTGTAAAAGACAAAGACTTTGATGAGCAAACATACAAAATGGTAGAGAAATAAATCTCTTACGAGGTACTTAACCTTATTCCAAACAACAAAGTAAGCCCTGTAGTTATGATGGCAGGACTCGAAGTAACAACTGACAGCTACCACAATGTTGTGATGAATGGCTGTTCCTTCCAAACTAAAACAGATGCAAATGTTTACGCTATCGGTGACGTCGTCGCGCATGCCATCCCACCAAGTGGACAGACTGCAAACTGGGCTGGAAAACAGTGTGCTAAAGAGGTTGCAGCACAACTTCAAGGCAAAAAATACATTCTTCCAGTGACAAAAAACCCAGTAGCCGCTGGAAATGTTTGTTACTCAATGGTAGGAGACAAACCAGAAGAGGGAATTTTGGTAAAACATGACTTCTCTTGGAATGGCAAAGTGATCGTAGGAACACCATCTGTTCCAAAAGATCCAAAAACTGGAAAATTCCGCTCAACAGGTACAGCAAAAGCACTTCGTGACTGGTACCGTGGTATAACAAGCGATCTTTTTAGTTAATCATAGGGGCGTTTGCCCCTTTTTGATTACAATTAAAGAAAAAAAGGAAATTTATGGATAGAAGAAACTTTTTAAAGGTTGTAGGAACGACTGGAATGCTCGTAGCAGTCTCACCTTCAACAATCAGTGGTCGTCTTTATGCAAATGATGGCACACTCTACACAGCATATGAAAGAGTCCAACTCGTAGACGCTTCAGGAGCTCCAATCAAAGCAAGTGCACTTAAAAAAGAGACAAACTATGTCTTTAACTACCCATACAGATCAACTCCAGCTCTTTTACTCAACCTCGAAGAGAGTACGGCTAAAGATGTAAAACTTACATCTGAAGATGGTCAGGAGTATATCTGGAAGAGTGGTGTAGGTGCCTCAAGCAGTATCGTTTCATACAGTGCCATCTGCTCTCATCAGCTAGCACACCCTACTCCAGATGATAGTTTCATCCAGTATGTAAGAAAAGATCAAAAAACTATGGCTTACGAAAAAGGCGGCGTTATTGTCTGCTCATCTCACCTCTCCGCGTTTGATGCCAAAAGAGGAGCGGCTCGTCTCTCGGGACCTGCAGCACAACCTCTTGCGTCTATCGTTTTAGAAGTAGCGAGCGATGATACCATCTGGGCAGTTGGCGTTTTAGGACCTGACAAGTTTCATGACTACTTTAGCGCTTTCAAGCCTGAGTTTAAGATGTACTACGACAACAAAAGAGCGGCGAAAAAACTCGTAAAGATCTCTGCTCCTACAGTCACGCTCAACGAATACTCAAAAGAACTCATCCAATACTAAAGAAGGTCCTATGAAACTACTCAAAACTACAGCTCTATCGTTTTTAGTCGCATCTTCTCTCTTTGGTGCACCAAAACATGATATGGCTCAAGATATGCGCACTATGCTCAAAGCGATGCAAAGCATCGAAGCAGCTGGTTTTTACAATGATAAAGCCTCCATGCAAGAGGGTGTAAAAACACTCAAGTCAGGTCTCTCTACACTCCTGAGCCGCGATGCTAAAGAGTATCTGCCAAATGATAAAGTCTATGCGAACAAGTTTGCACAAAAGAGTGCCAAGATGATTACTATGTATGCAGATGATCTGCTCGTATCACTCGAGCATAACAACATGGATGATGCACTCGAGAACTACTCACTCATGCTCAAACAGTGTACATCTTGTCATACTCGTATGCGCTCTTACTAAGCACAGCTTTTCACACACTCCTTAAAAGAAGCTACTCTAGGTAAAAAACTCCTAGAGTCAGTTTTTACCAAGACAAACTTATAACGAAAATTTTTACTTCCATATTTCTCATTTTTATAAATATTTTTTTAAGAAATACTCTGCCTTTTGAGCAGATTTTTATTTTTTTATAAAAAATAAAATATTTAAAAATATTATTTTTGTGATATATGCTTGAGAAGAATCTTCCCTCACTATTACTCAACAAAACCCTACTTTAAGTGATTTAATAAGCTATTGTTAACTAAAACATAACAACTTATTAAATATATAAATATTACATTTTTTTATTTTGTGATAAAATTATTACATTTGTGATAATAATTTAATCTAATATGACAAAATATTCATTTTATAATATTTTTTTATAAATATTCAGTTTGAGTTAAGCCAAAGTACCTAATAATTTTCCCCGAAGCTTAAATGAGACTTACTTGTTTGAGACAAAGATTTACACATCATAAGGGGAATATATGAAATTAGGAAGACTTAGCTTGATTACTACGTTAGCACTCGCTACAGGGTTACAAGCAAATACTGTAGACACGACTGTCGAGAAAGTAAAAGAAGCCGCAAGCTCTGTAAAGTTTAATGGCCAATTGAAATTTTGGTACCAGACGATGGATCACGAAGGAATGGCTAACGGCAAAAAAGACAAAGGTCTTTTTCAAAGAGATACAAACCAACCAAATGAGTGGGGAAATGTCGAAGCACAATTTAGCGTAAGCGGCGATATCAACGAACATCTCAAAGCGAAAACTACAATGATGACTGTTTCAACACTAGGAATGGATAGTGTTATAACAGCTGGTCAAACTGCAAGACCGGGACAGTTTGGATCTTCCAATGGAAATGATGCACAACCATTCTGGGTACATGAAATGTTCTTAGACTATGCATTTTCAAAAGCTACCGATGTAAAACTTGGACGTATGGAGCTTGATACACCACTCATCTACACAGAAAATTGGAATGCAACTGCAAACTCTTTTGAAGCTATCAATGCAACAAACAGAGACCTACCAGCAACCACTCTTACCGCAGCATGGATTGCAAAAGGAAATGGTGCACAAAAAAATCTTAAAGCAGCACCTCAAGTTTTTGGTGCTGAAGCTACATTTAATGGTTTTATGAAGTACGATGATGTAAATTCAACTTCTTCTCAAGGGGGTGCATTAGCGATTGGTGCTGTTAACAACTCTCTTTCATTTATGCCACTCCAAGCATGGGCATACTTTGTTCCAGATGCTGCTCAAGCTTTCTGGCTTCAAGCAACTGCAACAGCTAAAGATGTTGGACCACTCAACTCAACTTCACTTCAACTCATTGGTGCAGGTGTTGGTGCACAAGGTGCAACTAAGACATATCTAGAGACAGCTAATTTTGCCAATGGAAATGGAAGTGTCCATAATGATACACAGATGACAACATCAATTGCAGCTAATCTTGGAGCAAATGTTGGAATGTTCAATGCCTTTGCAGCATACTCGCAAAACTCCAAAGGAAATCTCCCAGTTGCCAACATTGCTACAAACTACAAAAAGACTAAACTTCCAACAGCTTCTATCTTTAACGATGGTATGGTGGTAGCTCAGCCAGATACTAACACATGGAAAGTTGGTGCAGGTGCCAAGTTTGAAGGCATAGGTGCACTTACAGTCTCTTACGGTTCATCAACGGTAGGTGAAAATGCTGGTTATCAGAACCCACTTGCAGCAGTTGGCGGTCCAGCATCTATGGGTTATATAGCTCAAAATGTTCAAGGTGAAGATCTTGACGTTAATGAATTAGATATTATCTTCACCACAAAGATAAAAGATGTTGATTTAGCCGCTATGTACATGAAAGTTAACAATACTTATGTGCCTATCTTGGGTCAAGCTGGTGGAAACACTG
>CAZJRG010000140.1:0-3580 GCA_964548435.1 uncultured Sulfurimonas sp.
GAGAAATTCTTAGAGCGTGTCTGGGACTGGCGTAGAGAGTACGGCGGTAAGATCTACTCCCCAAAAGAAAAGCACGAACAAAAGACCTACTAACATAATGAGGGAGTTGAGAATTTTTATGCCAACATTAATGAGATCTTTTTTCATCTTCACATCAGAGGCTCCAAGAGAGCCGAGTCTTACTTTTGCCGTGGTATTTACAAACCTGTAGAGCATAAAAGTAAGCAGCAGCGTGTAGATGATTTTAAAAAGAGCCAAAATAGTCTCAGGAGTGTTGAAGTCGTTGTAGATGTAGACGATGAAGTGAAGATTTGCTACGAGCATCAAAAGTGACACAGCACCTCGAATAGCATCTAAGATATCTCGCGAGTAGAGCTCAATGGCGTCAATTTTTAGTATAACTCTCTCAAGGAGTGCGTAGAGCACGCTTCTTAAGAAGTAGATGACAACAACAGCCCCTGCCATCAAAAGAAGTTTTAAAGATGTAAGGGAGTATGGCACCAAGATGGTGTCTAAACTCTGGGAGAACTTTAGGATTTTATCATCAAAAGAGAGCCCAAGCATACTGCTTATATTCCCTCTGCGATCATGGCATCAGCTACTTTTTTAAAGCCAGCGATGTTTGCTCCATCGACATAGTTGCCTTCGACACCATACTCTTTTGCAGTGAGTGCAACACGTTTTGCGATCTGTCCCATAGTGAGTTTAAGCTTCTCGTCGACCTCTTCAAAGCTCCATTTGCTCATAGAGGCATTTTGTGCCATCTCAAATTCGCTCACCGCAACACCCCCTGCGTTTGCCGCTTTTGCAGGCGCAAAACAGATTTTGTGTGACAAGAAAAGATTGATAGCCTTTGGTGTTGATGGCATATTTGCCCCCTCAGTGACACTCACCACTCCGTTTCTTATAAGGTTTATGGCGTCTACATCGGTTAGCTCGTTTTGCGTAGCACATGGAAACGCAGCGTAACACGCAATGCTCCAAACGGCATGCCCACCTTCAGGATACTCCTCTACTGGGATGAACTTCGCGTTTGTGTGTGCCCCACAATACTCCTTAAGTGAAGCACGACGCTCTAGTTTTATCTCTTTTAAGAGTGCAAGATCCAGCCCTTTTTCATCATAGAGTGTGCCTTGCGAGTCACTACAAGTGACGACTATAGCTCCAAGCTGCTGAAGTTTTTCTATGGTGTGAAGCGCTACATTGCCTGCACCGCTTACGGTGCAGACTTTGCCACTCAGAGACTCTCTACCCTCCATCTCAAGGAGAGCCTCAGTAAAGTAGACCACTCCATAGCCAGTTGCTTCTGGACGCATAAGCGAGCCACCAAAAACAAAAGGCTTGCCCGTGAGCACACCCTCATAACTCGAAGTGATGCGTTTATACTCACCAAAGAGATAACCGATCTCGCGACCACCCACGCCGATGTCACCCGCAGGCACATCTATGCGTGCACCTATGTGTTTGTGAAGTTCATGCATAAACGCAGCACAAAACTTCATCACTTCAAAGTCACTTTTTCCCTTAGGGTCAAAGTCGCTTCCCCCTTTGGCTCCCCCTATTGGCAGACCCGTGAGCGAGTTTTTGAGAATCTGTTCAAATCCTAAAAACTTCAAAATTCCCTCATTGACACTTGGATGAAAACGCAGCCCCCCTTTGTAGGGTCCAAGAGCGTTGTTAAACTGCACGCGGTAGCCTGTGTTGACCTGGATTTTATTTTTATCATCAAGCCAAGTCACTTTAAACTTTATAATGCGGTCAGGAATGACAAGACGTTCCAAAATAGCGTGTTTGATGTATTTCTCATCGGATTCTAAAAGTGGCGCGATGGAGTATATCACCTCCTCCATAGCCTGATAAAAGACATTGTTTTCGTTGCAGTTGTTGTTTTTAAACTTCTCTATTTCTCTTTGCGCTAGTGTCATCTGTTTATTTTTCTCCCAAAAAATTTTAATGTGATTATAACGCTACTCCTAAAGAGTTGGCTTAGGCTCGCTAAAGTAGTAGCCTTGCGAGTAGTCGATGCCGAGCTCTTTGACTTTGTTGTAGATGGACTCGTTTTCGACAAACTCGGCGATGGTCTTCACCCTCATCTTTTTGGCAAACTCAACAATGGTAGAGACGACTATCTGAGCATCCGAGTCGATGTCAATATTACGTATCATACTCCCATCTATCTTTATGTAGTCGGCTTTTAAACGCAGCAGATACTCGAAGTTGCTATATCCCGTTCCAAAGTCGTCGATGGCAATTTTGGCACCAAAACCCTTCACCTCTTTTATAAACGCCAATATCTCGGCAAAGTTCTCTATGGATTCGGACTCAACGATCTCAAACACCACCCGCTCGCCTATGCCATACTCTCTAAGCAGGTCGAAGATGTAGTTTTTAATAGAGAGATTTAAGATGTCGGCTATGGTGAGATTAACCGAAAACTCCCGCGTTTGGTCTTTAAACATCTCAAAAGATTTTTTGAGCATGATTTTGGTGATAGAGGCATAGTGCTTGGTCTTTTTGGAAATCTCCAAAAAGAAAAATGGCGAGACGAGCTTGCCATCGCGAGCGCAGAGTCTCACGAGCGATTCGTACTTTTTAAACTCTCCTGTGGCGTTATCGACGATGGGTTGAATAAAGGGTACGATCCTATCCTCTTCGATCGCCTCTTTAAGTTCTCGTCTCCACTTGAGATTGTTCTCATACTCGGCGTTTAAGGAGATGGCATCACTATAAACGAGAAGATTTTTGTTCTCTTTTTTAGCGATTTTAAGCGCCATGTCAGCTGTTGCCAAGAGTCGCTCTCTTGACTCAAAAGAGATCGAAGCAGTAGCGCTCAAGAAGTAGTCCTCTCCTTTTATCTCCACAGGACGTACCCGCAGCTCCTCTATGATGAGTCTCACCTCGTCTATAAAACTCTCCTGATCGGCGTTGGACTCCAAGATGACGAACTCGTCGCCTTGGAGATGGTAGAGCTCGCCATTGCCTCGAAGAATGATCTCGTAAAGCATCTCGCCAAAACGCCCAATCACCTTATCACCTTTCTCATGTCCATAAAAGTCGTTTATCTGCGAAAAATCGTCTATGTTGAGGATGGCGAGTGCTGGAGAGAGACTCATCTCGATGTCTCGTATGAGTTTATAGCGGTTTCCATACCCCGTGAGCATATCGGTGTTGGCGATGGCATCGAGTTTTTGACTCTGCTCTATCATCTTTGTCACTTCGTGGCGCACCGCTATGTACTCGGTGATATTTTCATGCTCGTCTAGAAGTGGAAGTATCGTTATATCAACCCAATAATAACCCCTCTTGCCTCTGTTTTTAAGCACGCCTTTCCAGACGCGTTTTTGTGTGATGGTCTCCCATAACTCTCGCACCGTCTCATCGCTTGTGTCGTCACTTCGCAAGATGCCATGCGTTTTGCCTATCACCTCTTCTCGCGCATAACCGCTCACCTCGCAAAACTTCTCATTTACAAAGGTGATCTTGCCTGCGAGATTTGCTTTGGAGACCATGCTCGACTCGTCCATAACGAGCTGATACCCTTTAAAAAGGGCTTCGTGTTTGAGCAAGATGGAGTTTTGGA
>CAZJRG010000141.1:0-3566 GCA_964548435.1 uncultured Sulfurimonas sp.
TTCGGCACAAGAGTCCATCGACTACTTTAGAGCGCAACAAGAAAAAGGGATATGCGTCGATCAAAACATCTTTGCCATTATCCAAGGGGGCACGGACAAAGCCTTTCGTACTAAAAGTGCGACAGAGCTTTGTGCCATGGACTTTGATGGTTTTGCCATTGGCGGACTCTCGGTTGGCGAGCTCAACAACGAGATGTACGACACAGTCGAGCACACCACACAGTACATGCCAACAGATAAGCCGCGTTATCTCATGGGTGTAGGGACTCCTGAGGATCTCATAGAAAACATTGAACGCGGGATCGATATGTTTGACTGTGTTATGCCCACGCGAAACGCAAGAAATGGAACGCTCTTTACCTCTTTTGGACGTCTCAACATTAAAGGAGCAAAGTTTAAAGAGGATGAGGGCCCAATAGATCCAGAGTGTGCGTGTCTCACTTGTAAAACATACTCACGAGCCTATATGAACCACCTCTTTCGTGCTAAAGAGCTGACGTTTTTTAGACTCGCCACCATTCACAATCTTCACTACTACCTCAATCTCATGAGAGAGGTTAGAGAAGCGATTTTAGAAGATCGATTTGCTGCCTTTAAAGAGACATTTTATGCAAAAAGAGCTCAAAACCTTTAGTCTTTCATAATAACTTTAAGTTTATGCGCTAAAATCTCCGCCACTATAAGAAAAGTTGATGGGAGAGGATGATGGCGCAAAGAGAAGATAGAGCTTGTTTAGATTTGTCAAACGCCATCTCACAAACGCAGTATGAGCAGATACTCGCCCTCCAACAAGAGCTTTTTAGACTCATCGCTTATGAGAGCGAAACGCAAAATGTCCTAAACAGACTCTGTGAGATAGCCGAGTCACTTCTCCCAAACGCGGTCGCTTCGCTCATGCTCTTCGACCCGCAAAACAATACTCTCTCCTTTAAAGCCGCACCCTCGATTCCCAAAGATGCTCAAAAGTACATCGGTGAGATCACGCCATCGCCTCATGGTGGCTCTTGTGCAAACGCCATCTATCATGGAGAAGCGCAGTACATTTACGATGTTTTATCAGATGAGCGCTCTTGCGATTTTGCTCCAAAAGCCAAAGAGCTGCGTTTGTGTTCTTGCTGGTCAACTCCCATCAAAAATGAATCGCACGCAAGCATAGGCTCTTTTGCACTCTCTTCGTTTGAGCATCGCGAGCCAGAGCTTTTTCACAAAAAACTCCTAGAGGTCTGCTCAACCGTCGCCACGGTGGCACTCAAAAGCGAAAAGATGGCGCTCTATGATGCACTCACGGGGCTCAAAAACAAACTCTCTTTGCAAAAAGAGATAAAAAAAAGAGCCTTCAACACGCTTATCTTTTTAGACGTAAACAACTTTAGTTACATTAATGCCGCTTACAGCTTTAAGATAGGCGATGAGATCCTCGCCATCATCGCGTCTATGCTTCAAAAACTCTTTGGCATCCACCAAACCTACCGCATCAACTCTGATCAGTTTGCCATTTTGCTCCCCTATGAAGCTGACATCACCCAAGAAGTAGCGCGTGTTCAAGAGCTCTTTTTGGATGCCACACTCACCACTCGAAACATCAACCTTAAGATCTCTTTCAACTATGGCGGCGTTTATGCCAACAGAAACCTCCTAAAACATGCCGCCCTTGCGTTAAAAAAGTCCAAAGAGAGAGGTAAAAATAGACTCTATATCTACAACAAAACGCTCGATGACTCAAAAAAAAGAGCCGCGTTTATAGCGATGAATAGCACTATCTATGCAGCATTTGAAAATAACCTCATCACACCCTATTTTCAAGGCATCTATGACAACTATCTAGGAAAAATCACCAAATACGAAGCACTTGTTCGCATCACCACCAAAGAGGGTAAGATCATTTCGCCCTACGAACTTTTAGGCGTTGCCAAACTCTCAGGACTTCTTCCAAAACTGACACAGATCATGATAGACAAAAGCTTTGCGTTTATGTCGCTCAACGATTTTGACTTCTCTATAAACATCACTGAAGAGGATCTCAACTCGCAGTATCTTCTAGAGTTTCTTTTAGAAGCGTCACAAAGATACAAAATAGAGCCCTACCGCGTTACACTTGAGATACTCGAAGGGGTAAGTGCCAGTGGAAAAGCTGACAACATAGTACAGCTCAAGAAGATAAAACAAAAAGGCTTCAAACTCTCCATAGATGACTTCGGAGCCGAATACTCGAACTTTGAGCGGGTTTTGGAACTCGATGTAGATACCATCAAAATAGACGCACGCTACATCAAAAACATAGACAAAGATAAAAAAAGCTACGAAATCACCAAAGCCATCGTAAACTTTGCCAAAAATATGCAAATAGCTTTGGTCGCAGAGTTTGTACACTCTGAAGGTGTTCAAGAGATCATCAAAGATCTAGGCATCGACTACTCTCAAGGCTACTACTTTAGCGAGCCTAGCGCTACACTTATCTCTTAGGTGTATCTGGAAAAAGCTCACAAAGATCAACTTCCAATACATAAGCTATTTTAATGAGATGTTCGATGTTGAAATGTTGTCTGTTGTGATAGATCTCCGCCAACGAGACTATTGAGAGAGACTTGTGACCTATGGCTTCTGCGAGCTTCAGTTGTGTAATACCTTTTTGTGCTCGAATTTTTTTTATATTTTTTCCAAGTTCTCTGTAAAACTCATCCACATAATCTTGAGGCAACTCATTTATATCTCTCATCGGTTCCAACTTGTTATAAGAAGTTGTGAAGTTTATTCCGATAAAATTTTCATATCAACTTGCTATAACAAGTAAATCAAAGCTATAAATCAAAAAATATTGTAGAGATTGTAATGAAATTAAAAAGTTCCTATTTACATAAATATCAACACTTGATAGAGAAGCATGTCTCGCTCTCCATGACCGACACCGATGGCAAAATTACCTATGTGAGTGATGCCTTTTGTTCTATGACTCACTATTCTCGACAAGAACTCATTGGGAAAAAACACTCCATCTTGCGTCATCCAGAGACACATCCTCGTGTTTACGAGGAGCTTTGGGAGACTATCACTCAAGGCAAATCCTGGCATGGAAGAATCAAAAACCTTAACAAAAAGAGAGAGTCCTACTGTGTCGACGCTTTTATAGAGCCGCTTTTTGAAGCCAATACAATAGTTGGTTATTTAGCCATCCGTCAAAACATCACTCAAGAGTCTCACTATGAAAAACTCTCCAAAACAGATCTACTGACTGGTCTGCACAATAGAAGCTCGACAGAAGAGATCATTCTTCACTCCATCAAGACAGCACGAGCCACAAACGAACTCTTCTCGATTATTATGTTTGATATTGACGATTTTAAAGTGGTCAACGACACTCATGGGCATCTTTTGGGTGATTTTGTCCTTAAAGAGTTTGCCTACATAGCGCAAAAAACGGTTCGCACTAGCGATTTTGTCGGGAGATGGGGAGGCGAGGAGTTTCTCGTTGTATTGCCACAAACAGATCTCGCGCAAGCACAAGAACTCGCTTCGCGACTGCGTTTAGCGTTTGAGGGGCATACTTTTAAAGATATTGGCTTTAAGAC
>CAZJRG010000142.1:0-3542 GCA_964548435.1 uncultured Sulfurimonas sp.
TTTAGCAGTGTTATAGCTCTCATACAACCAACCGAGAATGTCATCACTTTGCCAGATGGCATCTTCTACTTGAGCATCTTTTTCTATGGCATTAAAAGCATCGATGATTTCGTTTAAATCTATGGGCTGCGGAAGCAGTGCGTAGGGGTGGTTTTTGTGGTAGAGTGCAAACTCATCGCTGAGGGCATTAAACGCACTTTTGATGTACTCTCTTAGCCCCTCAAGCTCTTCACTTCGCATGTGAGGATTTTCTTCTAAGTAAGCTTTATGCCCAAAAGAGCGGTCACCATGCATAGCATCTTTGGTGATGATAGGGATGATAAGCTCATGCGCTTCAAGCACTTTTATGGAAGCGATGCGGTTAAAAAGGGTAAATGTAAGCTCATCAAGAACTTTGGCTCGTGCCTCTTTATAAGAACCCGTCTCGTCCGTGTGGTTTTGAATGATGATGTCAAATTTGGCTCTTTTGGCATGTAGGGCTTGCGGAATTTTCTCAAGCTCCAACTCTTTTGCAGCACCGATACCAAGAGAAGCAAACCGCTTATCAAATGACTTTTCTATAAGATTTCGTATAAGGTTTACATGGTCGGTGAGTTTCATTTATTGCTCCACTGTTACTTCAATAGTTTCATCGTCATTTTGACCCGCTAAAGCTCGAAGTTGGTTTGAGAGCAGTTCTTTGTACTCTCTTATGCTCATAACTTTTTTACTCATTTTGAAAGATATTTTTTTAGGCTCTTTTGGTTTTGGCGGTTGTGGTGGTGTTGCTCCTGTTTCCCCAGTTGTGGTTGGTTGTGGTGCTGGTTCTGGTGGCATCACCTCTATAAAACTACTTTGCAAGATAAAGAGTTCATTCTCTTTTGATGGTGCTAGGTCTATGTAGTTAAGGACATCAGAGAGTGAGTAGCCGCATCTTTTGCACTCTATGTGGTAGTCTAGCGCAATATCTTCTGCTTTAATGATCTTGCTCTGTATATAACTTTTGAGACTATTTAGCTTTGATTGATTTTGTCTGTTTGGCTCTTTTGGGTAAGTGTCTAGCTCACTTTGTGCCACTTCCAATTTTCGCAAAAGCTCTGTGTAATTATTTGTCATGAGTTCTATGCTATTTTTGAGTAGTTTAAAATACTCATCTTTGGACTCTTGAGAGAGTTGTGTTAGTTTGGCATGGTTTTTTACTATATCTTCTTTGTAAAGGCTCTCAAACTCTGCTCTGTTCTCTGAGATTTTTGTGTTTTGTTTGTGGCACTTTGTGAGTTCATTTTCAAGAAGCGTCATAAACTCTTTTAGCTCTTTTATTTTTGAGAAGTTGTTTTTGATGAACTTTTGCGTTTTTACTATTTGGCTAATGGCACTCTCATAAGCTTCTGCATGCTCTAGAAAGTGGATGACTTTGTCTATGTAGTTGGATTCGGTTGTTTTAGAGCTGTACTCTTGTAAAAGCTGTTTTTGATTTGCGGTAGAGGCAAAGAGCTTGTCAAAGTCTGCTACCGAGTTTTTAAGACCATCGATGTAACCTATAAATCTATCGCTTAAAGTTTTAATCGCATCGGCTAGTTCAAAGTCACTTGTGTTGTAGCCTATTTTTTTATCGGTATGCTCTTCATACTCTAGCTCCTGAAGTGTCTGAACAAGCTTTGTTTTTTGAGCTGTTGTAAGTGATTTGGATATCGCTTTAAAAGAGGCAGATTTAAACTTGGTCGTGTTTATAAACGCTTCATGCGAGGCTCTGTCATTTGCAGAGAAATACTCTGTCGAGTTAAAGCGCACTATCACTCTTCCAGCTTTAAAGAGAGCCGCTAAAGTTGTAGCGATAGTTCCAAAACTGTATCCCCATGGGGCATTGCCTAGCTCCATTTCTAGCGATTTTCCATCTATGGCATTTTTTATCTTTGCACTTATCTCTTCAACTACTTTGAGATGCTCACCGATAAAATTGCCGTTTGCATCAAAGAACTTGAAATCATCGCCAGAGAAGTTTCTTGAGAGCTTGTCATGGCTATTTTCACTTAAGAGTTTGGGAATGATGGCTTCACTAATTTGTGTTTGAAGTCTTTTGGTGTAGATATTTTTGATGAGCTTTCTTTGTGTGTCGTTTACGCTGCCCTTAAAGTTCTCTTTGCTTAAAAGTAGTGTGTCGTACATGTAAACAAGAGTACCTTCATTGTAGGCACTCTCAAGAAGAGCGATAAGATTTTTCTCTTTTTCCTCTTTAATGATGGCAAACTCTCTGATAATCTGTTTTACCTTCTCATCTGCGTCGTTATCGTACTTCTCTATCATGAGATTGTATTTTCTCACATCGCTTAAGAGTCTATCGCACTCATCAAACTTTTTGTTTTGAGGGATAAGCGTAATAAGCTCTTTTGAGTACTGGGTTGTAAGCTTGATGTCTTCTATAAACTCCTCAAAATTTGCATTGATACTGTAGAGACTATAGACGCTAAGACGGAGATGCTTATTTGAAGAGGCTTTTATGTCATCATCGGCATCTGTGAGAATGTTAAAGTTGTAGGATGTTCCATCGTCATTTATGGAAGCTATTTGCGTAAATAAAGAGAGTTTTTTGAGGTAGTTTGTAAAATCTCGTTTTTTGAGGTACAACTCTACTGTAAAGTTATGCATCTCTTCGAGCAGTTTGCTCTCTAAGTCTGAAGTTATCTTGTAGTTGTTGTTGGCATGTATGAGCACTTTTGCTTCAAGTAAAACGTCAAGAGCCTCTTCTATTTTAGGTTTAAACTCATAGTAAGATGTGAGATCACTCATGTACCCTTTTGTGATATTTTCAACCGTAGCGATGGCTAAATCAGCAGAGTTGTTTAAAAAATGGATGACTTTTAAGAGTTTTTGCCCATCAATCTCTGACTTGTCTGCAAGTATCTTTCTTGCCGTATCGTACTTAAGTACAAGTTCGGTTGGCGGCGATACTTGCGCTTCATCGCATAGGTCATATAATGTAGAAAAGTTAAAAAGCTCTTTGTCTTTGAGATGTTTTTTAAGAACATTAAAAGTGGTAAAGATAACTCCACGAGCGGCTATTTGAGATGCAACAAGAGCGTTTGAACTAAAGAGAAACTTTTGGAGCATTGCAAAATGGTACTTATGAAATGGGTAGTAAGTTGCAAACTCTTCTGCATCTGCAGTTTTTGTAGGAAAAGAGGATTTGAGATTGGTAGCTTCACTCACTTGACCGTCATTTTGTTTATGAAACTCTAAGAGCTTTGTTTTGTACTCCTCTTTTTTATGAAGAAGTCTGCTTTTGATGATGACATCTACTTCAGTTGACTCTAGGTGAAGTTTTGTTTTAAATCTATCGGTTACTTTAATGAGTTGTGACTTGCTTACATTGGCGTTGTTGATAACATCATCAAGCTTCTCTTGTGCTATGGCTATGGTCCAAACTTTGTTTGAGATACTTGAGAGAGATTCACTGATGCCCTCTAAATCTAAAAGGGAGAACTTCCCTTGGCTGATAGCCTCACTTGCTTCATCAAAGATAAATACAATAGTTTCATTTTTATGTTTAGTGAGATATTTTTCTA
>CAZJRG010000143.1:0-3419 GCA_964548435.1 uncultured Sulfurimonas sp.
GAGAGATCTTTTTTTAGGTAGGATGGAATATCACTTTCGCGTTTAAAATCAAGAACAATTCTGTGTGGACGAGTTAGTATAAAATCTCTGAGTAGTTTATCTTTAGTCTCTACTTTAAACTCTTTGCCCATAGAAGAGAATTTTACAAACTTCAGTTTATCAATAGAGTGGGACGCAAGACGATTGTCTCCATCTCTCTTTTGTGTTTTTTTTACTACTCTTTTTTTCTCGATAACACTTGAGTAGCTTTGTGTTAGAAAAAGTGGTAAATGCCAATCAACACTATTGCCTAAAGTAACTGTTTTGTGTGCTATAGATCCATCTAAATTTTTATATGTCACTGTGAAACTCTCAACCATTCTAGCAGTTGAAGGAAGCGACATAGCTGCACGCTTTAATGGTTGAATATTTTGTGCAATATTTGAAGTTACAGGTATGTCGTTTTGTCCCTCAGAGGGAAAAAATGGATTCTCTCTTGCAGTTAGTGTGAGAAAAAGAAGTGAAGAGAGCAGTAGTGTTTTTATCATATCCCTGCCTGCTTTTTGTCTCTATTATAACAAATGTATCTCATTTATTCAGCCGAAATCTCTTTAAGTTCAAAATATTCGCGCTGCAACTGAGCATTTTCTGCTTTAAGTCTTGTTATTTCACTACTTAAGTAGTTTTCATACTCTTGAAGTCCAAAAAGTACCTCCAAAGAGGAGGTCCCATAAAGCAAAATCCCTAAATAAACACCTAAAAAAATGACTAAAACGATAAACAGTATGAACTTCCCAAAAGAGATGCCAAGATATTTTTGTGTAATACCCTCGCTTGCATTTATCTCTTCAAGTAGCTCCTCGTTAGCCATCAAAATACCTATCTAAAAAGTACAGAACCTAAGTATTCACCATAAACAACTTCGTTTTCTATCTCTAAAAGACGGTTATATTTTGCTGTACGCTCACCACGTGCAGTTGAACCAGTTTTTATCTGTCCACAGTTGAGTGCCACAGCAAAATCAGCTATAAATGCATCTTCACTCTCACCCGAACGGTGGCTCATTACAGTAGTGTAACCATTGCGCTGTGCTAAACGAACTGTTAACATTGTCTCTGAAACAGTTCCAATCTGATTTGGTTTTATCAGGATTGAATTTGCTATTCCTTTGTTTATACCCTCATTGAGAATATTTACATTTGTAACAAAAAGGTCATCACCTACCAATTGTACTTTATTGCCAAGTTTTTCGGTAAGTATTTTCCAACCAGCCCAGTCATCTTCACTTAGACCATCTTCAATGGAGACAATTGGATATTTTGAACACAGATCAACATAGTAGTTCGCCAACTCTTCACTAGTAAGTGTTCTATTTTCTGACTCTAATCTATAACCACCTTCACAAACTAACTCTGAAGCAGCAACATCAAGTGCAATTGCGATTTGCTCACCAGCTTTGTACCCCGCCTTTTCAATAGCTTCTAAGATGATTTGAATTGGCTCTTCGTTTGAAGAGAGGTCTGGTGCAAAACCACCCTCATCACCTAAGGCTGTGTTTTGTTTTTTAGCTTTAAGAATCGCTTTTAAGTTATGGTAGACTTCAGCCGATGCGCGAAGTCCTTCTGCAAAATCCTCAAAACCCACAGGCATAATCATGTACTCTTGAAAATCTACAGAGTTATCTGCATGACTTCCACCGTTAATTATGTTAAGCATTGGTGTTGGTATTACCATCGCATTAGCCCCGCCCAAGTAACGGTAAAGTGGAACTCCAAGAGATTGTGCAGCGGCACGCGCAACTGCCATAGATACACCAAGGACTGCATTTGCACCTAGGTTACCATAGTTATTTGTACCATCAAGCTCTTTCATCGTTGCATCGACTACTGCTTGATTGAATGGAGAAAGTCCCACTAATGCATCTGAAATCTCATTATTTACATGAGAAACTGCTTTTAAAACTCCCTTACCCATGTATCTGTTATCGCCATCACGTAGTTCTAAAGCTTCGCGTTTTCCAGTGCTTGCACCTGAAGGCACGATAGCACTTGCAACTGTTCCATCACTAAGCTCTACTGTTGCTTTTACCGTAGGATTTCCTCGTGAATCCATCACTTCAATTGCACTAACACTATCTATAAACATACTTTTCCCTTTGCTTTATGTATACCTTTTTGTTAAGAGGTACCTAAATTTGTGATGGCGATTTTATCGAAATTTAGTTAAATATTTGGTTAGTTAGAGAAAACTATTCACCCAAATCTGCATCTGAATCTGAATCTTCAATATCAACACTGTCCATAATCATTACATCACTCATACCCATAGCATTTTTAATTTTCTCTTCTATCTCACGTGCTAGTTCTGGCTCATCTTTAAACTTCTGTTTCGCATTTTCTCGACCTTGTCCGAGTTTTTTATCTTCATATGCAAACCAAGCTCCTGCTTTATCAATAATATCAAGTTTCACACCATAGTCGACTAATTCACCCTCTTTAGAGATACCCTCTCCAAACATGATGTCGAACTCTGCTTGACGGAATGGTGGTGCCACTTTGTTTTTGATCACTTTTGCTTTAACACGATTTCCTATCTGTGCTTCACCCTGTTTAAGTGATGCTACGCGTCTCACGTCGATACGTACGGATGCATAAAACTTCAGAGCATTTCCTCCCGTTGTTGTCTCTGGAGAGCCATATCCCATCATTCCAATCTTCATACGAATCTGGTTGATAAAGATTACTGTACAGTTCATTTTTGAGAGTACACCTGTGAGCTTTCGTAGTGCTTTTGACATAAGTCTTGCCTGCACTCCGACATTTTGATCTGACATTTCACCCTCAATCTCAGACTTTGGTGTCAGTGCTGCAACCGAGTCAATAACGATAAGATCTACCGCACCACTTCGAGCAACTGTCTCAACAATATCAAGTGCCTGCTCTCCATAATCTGGCTGTGAAACCAAAAGATTTTCTACATCAACACCAAGATTCTTTGCATACCCTACATCTAGGGCATGCTCTGCATCTATAAATGCACAAACACCACCACTTTTTTGACATTCGGCAGTTATCTGCAATGCAAGTGTTGTTTTTCCTGATGACTCTGGACCATACACTTCAATGATACGCCCTTGTGGCACACCGCCTATTCCAAGTGCCAGATCAAGCCCTAAAGAGCCTGTACTTATGGCTTTTATTGGCTCAATTGTTTTGTCGCCCAAGCGCATCAAAGCACCTTTTCCAAAAGCTTTGTCTATCTGCTTCATCGCTAAATCGAGTGATTTTTGTTTGTTTGCATCCATTTGAGAGCTCACTTTTTTAAAATTTCCAAAATCATAAGTCATTTTTTTTCTATACTTTAAAAATATTGCAAAATGACATACTTTTTATTTTTATGGCTCTGGATTCTAGCAAAATAAAGCTAAAACACAACTCAGT
>CAZJRG010000144.1:0-3390 GCA_964548435.1 uncultured Sulfurimonas sp.
CACCAAGCACGTCCTCCATAGCCTCTTTCCAAGCCTTTGCTACACGCTCTTCGCTTGGCGAGCCAAGAAGCGACATATAAAAACCTGTGCGGCATCCCATAGGAGAAATATCGATGATCTCAACATCTTTTGCATTGAGATGATTACGCATAAAACCTGCAAAGAGATGCTCTAATGTGTGGATGCCCTTGCCGTCCATCTTCTCGACATTTGGCACATAAAAACGCAGGTCAAAGACCGTGATGTCATCTCCCGATGGCGTTTTCATCCCCTTAGCACGGCGAACCGCGGGTGCTGGCATGATGGTGTGATCTACTGTAAATGAGTCTAATAATGGCATAGTCTTTCCTTCTCTATAGAGTTTAAAATTTTTGCATTGTAGCGTTAAGTTTTAAACTTTGTGTCACTCAGAGCTTCAACTCTTCGCATAGAAGTATCTAAAAGTTTCAAAAGCTCCTGCGTTATGGTGCTTAACTCCACAAAATAGAGTTTTGCCTTGTCGTAGTAAAGTGGATCGATCTTGGAGTTTCCCAAGAGTTTTGAGAAGAAGCCTTCGCTTTTTTCTTGGAAAAAAAGTCCATTGATTTTAGCATACTCCTTATGCCACTGCTCATGAAGCAAATCAAGCTTTTCATAAAACTGTGCCCCCAAAAGAGAGTAAAAGTAGTCTCTATTTCCATAAAATATTTTTCCAAACTGACACTCTGTTTTACCAAGAGGCGTAGGATTTTTAATCTTTTTGCCTTCAAGAAGAGTCTCTATCTTCTCCATCTGCTCAACATGTGCTTTTTTTGCATCTTGGAGTGCGTTTAAAGTCGTCTCTTTATTCATATTTTCCAACCTTTGTTTGCCTAATTATTACACACATTTAATAAATAAAACTATATAATTAAATTTATAAATTTTTAAAGGATTGACAAAATGCAGCGACCAGAACCAATCAACAAAGAGATAAAGCTAAATCCCAAACGCTACATCGTCTCAAAAACTGATGCCAAAGGTATCATCGAGTATGGCAATGACTACTTTGTAGAGGTTTCAGGCTACAAAGAGTCCGAACTCATAGGCAAACCTCACTCCATAGTGCGTCACCCCGATATGCCTCGAGTAGTCTTTAAGATGATGTGGGACCGCATCAACCGTGCGCAAAACATCATGGCAGTAGTCAAAAACATGGCAAAAGATGGAAGTTACTACTGGGTCGTGACCGAGTTTGAGCCAAAAGTAGACCCTATCACCAACGAGATCATCTCACACACCGCGTTTAGAAAAGCCGCTCCTCAAGAGGCCATAGATACCATGGCACCCATCTATCAAAAACTCCTAGAGATAGAAAAAGATGGCGGCATGGAAGCCAGCGAGAAGTATCTTCGTGGATTTTTGGAAGAAAAAGGCAAAACGTATGATGAGTTCATCAACGAAATCATAGGCAACAAGGGACTCTTTAAGATATTTTTCGCCGCAATGAAGAAGCTTTTTTCTTAAAAGCTTCAGCAAGATCTCTCTTTTATTATCTATAAATATTATATTTGTTATTATTTCATCTAAATTTATAAAAGGGAAATCAAATTATGAAACTCAAACTCGCCGCGATTTTTATCGCCCTCACACTCCTCCTCTCAAGTAACGCGACCGCTTCATTTTTCAACTCAACCACCACCATCACTACAGAGATGATAAGCCTCATCAGTAAACTCTCCGATGACATCGGAATCATGGCGAACAGAATCTTAGATATGGCGGGAGAGATAGGAGAGATGGCGGACAAAATAGGCGTCATGGCCGATCGCATCGTACACACCGAGGAGATGATGGCGCAACTCACTCTCGACATGGCGACACTCAGTGCCAACAGCTCGCAAACGCAGCAAAACACCCCTACTCTCATCCTCACAAACGCAGGAAGTGCCACTTTAAACGCAAACGAAGTCCCAGCGTTTACAAGTAACATCTCAAGTGATGAGATGCTCGTCTACGTCTCATCTTCCATCGCCATGAATGCCAACACCATAAGTGTGCTCGTCACCCCAAATGAACCGCTGAGTACGAAATGGCAAGAGCTTCAAACACTCGCCAAAGATGGCAAAATTTACATCGCCGCAAAGAGCATCAATAGCAACACCATCTCTTCGCTCTCAAACGTCTTGACGTACTCGACACTCTACTAACAGCGCGTCTTTTTATGTTGTTTAAACACGATTGTGTTAAAATCTCTTTACTTATAAATTAAAGGGATTTTTTTGCAAGACAACCTCTACAACCTCGCGTTTGAACGCAGTATATTAAGCTCCATCATCTTTGAACCGAGTCAATTTGATGAGTTGAGTTCAAGGCTCAAAGTGGATGACTTTTATCTTCCTGCACACCAAGACATCTTCAAGTCTATGCTCTTGCTTCTACAAAAAGATCAGCCAATCGATGAGGAGTTCATCAAAAAAGAGCTTATCAAGATGAAGAAGTTTGATGAGCAGGTACTCTTAGAGATTCTTGCGGCAAATCCTATCTCTAATACCACTGCCTACATCAATGAGATCAAAGACAAATCACTCAAGCGCCACCTCTTAACACTTACCACCGAGATAAAGCGTGTTACCGTCGAAGAGGAGTTGCCATCGGCGGAAGTCGTAGACATCGTAGAGAAAAAACTCTACGAAATCACCCAAGAGAACCAAAGCAGCGACTTCAAAGACTCTCCTAGAATGACCTACGACACCATGGAGTACATCAAGGAGATGAAAGCACGCGGCAACTCGGTGCTCGTCGGCGTCGATACGGGCTTTCATGAACTCAATAAAATGACCACCGGTTTTGGCAAAGGAGACCTCGTCATCATCGCCGCGCGTCCTGCAATGGGGAAATGCCTTGGTCTTGGTACAAAAGTCGTCATGTTTGATGGAACATTAAAGAATGTAGAAGATATCAAGGTTGGCGACCAGCTTATGGGTGATGACTCAACACCGCGCAATGTTCTCTCGCTCGCCCGAGGCAAAGAGAAAATGTACTGGGTCAAACAAAACAAAGGCATTGATTATCGCGTAAACGAGTCCCATATACTCTCCCTTAAACGCAGTCGCAATGAAGGAAAGCACAAACATGGAGATGTTTTAAATATCGAGATAAGCAGATATAACGAAAAATCAAAACGCTTTAAATCAAGCTACAAAGGCTACAAGGTAGGTATTGATTTTAAAAAGCAAGCACTTGAGATTGAGCCTTATTTTTTAGGTCTATGGCTTGGTGATGGCACTAGTTCAAATGTAAGCATAGCGACGCTTGACAAAGAAATTATTAGCTACCTTGATACCTACGCCGCAAAACTAGGTCTCCAACTTTCATCACAAACGCAAAAAAATAAATGCCCAATATTTAGCATTACTTCAGGTTCGAGAG
>CAZJRG010000145.1:0-3363 GCA_964548435.1 uncultured Sulfurimonas sp.
AGAATATTTACACAACATTAACATATTATGCAGATTATATATCTAATTCAACGAATAGCACAATTGAGTCAATTGATAAAGCTTTTGAATAGATGTGTGAAAGTGGCACTATCGTGGCACTATTGAAATTTAAGGAGGAAATATATTTTTAGAATTATTTTGTGAAATTACTGTAAATAGGGGTTTAAATGTGGTGGACCCTCAGGGATTCGAACCCTGGGAGGTGTTACCCTCGCCGGTTTTCAAGACCGGTGCTATCGACCAACTCAGCCAAAGATCCACATGGTAAAAATAATTTTAAAGATACATAAAAACTGGAGGTGCCACCCAGATTTGAACTGGGGATAGCAGCTTTGCAGGCTGCGGCCTTACCACTTGGCGATGGCACCAGTCTTTTTGTGTATCGTGGTGCCCGAGGCCGGACTCGAACCGGCACAGTATTGCTACCGGGGGATTTTAAGTCCCCTGCGTCTACCTATTTCGCCACCCGGGCATATACTGTTAAACAAATCACAGTTTTTTATGAAATTATTTTTAATTTTTTGTATTTTAAAATTGAATGGAGCGGGAAACGAGGTTCGAACTCGCGACCCCAACCTTGGCAAGGTTGTGCTCTACCACTGAGCTATTCCCGCAACTCTTACTGAAGTTTGAAAGATCTATTCGGTAAGTGAAGTGGAATTATAGCTTATTAATTTTCTTTTGTAAAGAGTATTTAGCGATTTTTTTAAAAAATATGCTACAATCGCATCTATTATAAATAAGCAAACTATATAAAAAGGGTTTTCATGAAAAGTGACATCATTAAAAAAGGGTTTGATAAGGCCCCACACCGTTCATTGTTACGTGCAACAGGACTTAAAGACGAAGATTTTGATAAGCCTTTTATTGGGGTTGCAAATAGTTATATTGACATCATTCCAGGTCACTTTTTTCTTCATGAGTATGGCGAAATTGTCAAAGAGGCTATTCGTGAAGCGGGCGGTGTTCCTTTCGTTTTTAATACCATCGGTGTTGATGATGGAATCGCTATGGGACATGAGGGGATGCTCTATTCACTTCCATCTCGTGAGATTATTGCAGATTCGATTGAAACTGTTATGAATGCACACCAGCTTGATGCGATGATCTGTATTCCAAACTGTGACAAGATCGTTCCAGGTATGCTTATGGGAGCACTGCGTGTAAATGTTCCTACAGTTTTTGTTTCAGGTGGACCGATGGCTGCAGGGCACAAAAAAGATGGCACGCCAATTGACCTTGCCACTGCGTTTGAAGCTGTTGGAAAACATGCTGAGGGAAAAATGACAGATGAAGAGCTTTATGAGATAGAGTGCGAAGCTTGCCCTTCAGGTGGCTCATGTTCAGGTATGTTTACAGCAAATTCTATGAATACGCTTTGTGAAGCGATGGGTGTCGCACTTCCTGGAAACGGGACTATTTTAGCGATGACTCCAGCACGTATTGAGCTTGTAAAAAAAGCGGCAAAACGCATCGTAGAGCTTGCTATGATGAAAGACAATGAGAAGTTTAGAATGAGAAACATTTTAAATGAAAAAGCGATTCACAATGCTTTTGTTGTCGATATGGCAATGGGTGGAAGCTCAAATACGGTCCTTCACCTCTTGGCAATCGCAAGAGAATCAGGTGTAGAGTACAAGATAGAAAATATCAATAAAATCGCAGATAAAGTAGCTCATATCGCAAAAATCTCTCCATCAAAAAGCGATGTGCATATGGACGATGTCAATCGTGCTGGTGGAGTAAACGCCGTAATGTGCGAAGTATCTAAACGCAGTGGTCTTTTAGAGCTTGATGCTCTTATGATCACAGGCGAGACCCTTGAAGAGAGAATAGAAGGGAGCGAGATATTAGATGAAAACATCATTCACAGAAATGAAAATGCCTACTCTCAAGTCGGTGGTCTCTCTATCCTTTTTGGAAACTTAGCATTAGAGGGTGCGGTTGTAAAAACAGCTGGAATCGCACCAAGTATGAGAAAGTTTAAAGGAAAAGCTATCTGCTTCAACTCGCAGCCAGAGGCAATTGCTGGCATCATGGGTCACAAGGTCAAAGCAGGTGATGTTGTCGTCATTCGTTATGAAGGCCCAAAAGGTGGACCAGGGATGCAAGAGATGTTAGCCCCAACTTCACTCATCATGGGAATGGGACTTGGAGAATCAGTAGCACTCATTACCGATGGACGTTTCTCGGGAGCTACTCGTGGGGCTTCCATTGGACATGTCTCTCCTGAGGCAGCTGAGGGTGGACTCATTGCACTCATTGAAGATGGTGATGAGATAGAGATAAATGTTGATGCGCATCTTTTACAACTCAATGTAAGTGATGAGATCATTGAAAAACGCCGTGCTTCATGGAAACCTTATAAAAATGAGGTCAAGTCAAAATGGCTTAAACGCTACCAACTCTTAGTTACAAATGCATCTCGTGGTGCGATATTAAAGACTGAGCTTTAAGTAGAGAGAGGAAAGGTATTGGATCCGATAGCAATAAAATATAACAACGAAGTGGTGGATTTAGTCACTGCAAAAGAGAGAGGTTTAAGTGGAGAGGAGGTAGTTTTAGATAACTCTCCTGAGTCCCTTGATGTACTTCGCCACTCAACGGCTCACTTAATGGCTCAAGCGATTAAGTCACTCTACCCAGATGCAAAGTTTTTTGTAGGGCCAACGGTAAAAGAGGGTTTTTACTATGACTTTAAAACAGCTTCACAAATAAGTGAAGCTGATTTAAAAAATATAGAAAAAGAGATGCTCTCTTTGGCTAAGAAAAAGTACGAGATAGAGAAGTATGAGATCTCTATGGATGAGGCAAAAGTAAAATTTGCAAATGACCATCTCAAGCTTGCTGTCATGGAGAGAATACCTTCTGCGACGGTCTCTATCTATAAGCAGGGTGAGTTTGAAGATTTGTGTCGTGGACCACACTTACCAAACATAGGGTTTATTCGTTACTTCAAGCTTACAAAGATTGCGGGTGCTTACCTTGGAGGAGACTCTAAAAATGAGATGCTCACTCGTATCTACGGTATCGCGTTTGCCGATAAAGAGGCACTCAAAGCACATCTTGATCAAATAGCTGAAGCTGAAAAACGCGACCACAGAAAACTTGGAAACGAGATGAAACTCTTTACTTTCCGTGAAGAGGTCGGGGCAGGTTTTCCTATTTGGCTTCCAGCTGGGGCAAGACTGCGTGCGCGTCTTGAAGCACTTCTTCACAAAGCTCACCGTAAACGCGGTTATCAGCCAGTACGTGGTCCTGAAATGCTGCGTTCAGACCTTTGGAAAACATCAGGGCACTACCAAAACTATGGTGAAAATATGTACTTCACAAACATAGATG
>CAZJRG010000146.1:0-3338 GCA_964548435.1 uncultured Sulfurimonas sp.
TCTAATCACAAATGCTCTGCTGTAGCTTATCTGTCCAGATTATGTGGTTTTCCATCAAGTGCAGCACAACCAAGAGGAGAGATGTTGTTTCTCTCTTTTGAGTTCTCAAAGCGCTCGACATCGCGTTTAAACATCGCAAGATATGCACCTAAATGAAAACCAAAGTTAATTGGCTGTGCATGTTGAAGATGTGTCATACCTGGCATGAGTGTTTGTGTATGTTGCTGTGCAACGATTAAAATCTCTTGCATCAAAACTCTTATCGCTTCAGCAATTTCGCCATTTTTACGCAAAACATAACGGCGAAAATCAACTGCAACTTGATCGTTGCGACTTCTAGCTGTATGGAGCTTTTTGCCTGTATCACCTATGATGGCAGTAAGTCGTTTTTCAACTGCCATGTGGATATCTTCATCACTTATTTTCCACTCAAAAGCTCCAGACTCTATCTCCTCTCTTACCTGATTAAGACCTTTTATGATCTGCTGTGACTCCTGCTCAGTTAAGATACCTTGTTTGCTCAACATAGTAGCATGTGCAATAGAGCCTTCAATATCCTCTCGATAGAGTTTTCTATCAAACATTATCGAAGCATTAAACGCATCGAGTAGTGTTGAAGTAGTTGCGCCAAAGCGTCCTGACCACATTTTATCCATAGACTAGATCTCCGATTTTAAAAAGTTTTGTATTTTAGCAAAATAAGAAGATTATACAAAGAGTTAAGATTATGTTTGAGAGAAATAGATGGAGTTATCGCACCGCTTTAAAAGCGATAGCGAAGATCAGTTACACGCTGGGACATTACCACTATCTTTGGCATACTCTACTAAAAAATCTTTAAGATGCTTTGATTGTTTCGTAAATGCCTTACCTGAAAAGTATTTGTGTGAATCCTCAGCTTTGTCATTTTTAAGGTGTAAATCTGCAAGAGGTTTACCTTTTTTATTGAGCCATTTTTTCCACTGTTTCATTTTGTATTCAGATACAAATGCTTGACCACTGTCATGACACTCAACACAAGTTTTTACAAAATACTTCTGCCCCTTATAAACTGCAGCCGAAACAGATGTGAGTGATAGAGAGAGCAACACTAAAATTATGAACAACTTTCGAGTCATTTGTAGCCTTTACTAGGGAATTAAGTCGTTTATATTACATTAGTAAATATTATACTAACCTTATACAAGATCACATAAACAATTAAATCTCAACTTGACTACAATTGGTACTTTTTTTCAAGTTTTTCATCCAGATCCCACAAAGATCTCTCTTTGAGTTGCTCAATAACACTTTGAGTACAATCAACATCATCAGGCCATTCACGCACAAAATCATCTAAAGCATTTTTGTTTGTACCATCGACTCCAACCATCATACCATCTATAAAAACGTCTCGCTGTGCATCCATATTGTTTGTAACACGCCAAACGAGCATGTAGGGATTAGAAACATCATTTGCTTTAGCATCAACAAAAACAACGATACGCAAAGAGTCACAGAGCTGCTTGAGAGCCTCAAAATATTGCTTTACAGGATGCTGTTTTTCAACACTTATCACAGTAACAGGGTTACTCGTTGATACAAAATATTGACGCAGTGCTTGTGCTTGCGGGAGTAACTCTTTTACCTTTGAGAAAAGTGCGTCATCACTCAGAAGTTCTTTTGGTCGATCCACTCTGTTTGCAGCAGTTGCATCAACTCCTAACTTTCCACCGACTAAAGACTCTGGAGAGGAGTGATCAAGTGCATCTAAAATTCCCTCTGTCACGAAGAGTGATTTTGGAGTAAAACGATTGAGTATGTAGATACAAAAAGATTCATAGTTCTCTAAAGAGGGTGCCTTGTCATCTACAAAAATAGCATGTTTTACAAAACTCATCTGTCCAGCACCCCAAAATGCATGCATAAACTGCTTTGCATGACCCTTATAGAGAGGCTGCATTTTTGCAAGTATAAGGTTATGAAAACCTGCATTTTCTGGCATGTGATAATCAAGTAGATCAGGTACCGTTGTCTTTAAAAGAGGAAAAAATATCTTGCCAGTCGCCCAACCCATGTACTTGTCTTCAAGTGGTGGCTTGCCAACAACAGTCGCTAGATAGGTACGTTTTTTCTTCATTGTCATAGCACTTACCTCCATGACAGGATAGGGCTCAGCAAGGGTATAATACCCTGTGTGATCTCCAAATGGTCCTTCAACTCGTAGCTTCTCAGGATCAACCCACCCCTCAATAACATAATCTACATCTCTTGGAATGTAAAGCGGCGTAGTGAGTGATGCTACAAGTTGTGCTGGTTTTTTTGTAATGAGTCCATACATCAACAGCTCATTTACCCCATAAGGAAGCGGCGCTGTGGCACACCATGTGTAGAGTGGATCTCCTCCAATAGCTACACTCACAGGCATCTTTTTTCCAGCTTTTTGATACTGATCAAAGAAGTGCGAGCTATCTTTATGAATCTGCCAATGCATTCCAAGATGGTTTTTGTCATGCACTTGGAGTCTATACATTCCAAGATTTACCATCGAACCATCAAGTGATTGGGTGTAGATTTGTCCCATGGTTACAAAGGGACCTCCATCTTGTTCCCATGTTGTTAAGACTGGAATTTTATAAAGATCAATAGCATCACCTACAAACTCTAGCTCTTGACACTCACCTCTGCGTTTGAGTTTTTTTGGAAAAATATTTTTCAGTGAAAAGAGCTCTTTTGCCATGGAGACTTTATCCATAAAACCAGAGGGAGGCTTCATATGCAAGAGTTTTGTTATCTCTTGCGCCACAGACTCTACACTTCTTCCAAAGAGCAGCTCACACCGTCTGTAAGAACCAAAAACATTCATAAGCACGCTCTCTTCAAATCTTTTGCCATTTTTTTTATCGACAACATTTGTAAAAAGAAGTGCTTTGCCGCCATGCTCTTTTTTCACTTCGGCATATGCAAGATGTCCTATCTCAAGATATATGTCAAGTTCAGCATCTATGATTCGCAATTCATCATGTTTTTTAAGTAGTTCGATTGTTTCATTCATACTCTACAACCTTTGTGGCATTTCATCTTTAAATGCGGCACTCTGTGCCTTTTGCAGTAGTTGCAATGCACCATTTTGTATCATCTTATTTGCAACTTGTTCGCCTATGCCTAAAGCATCTGTTGCATCTAAAGTTACACTCTCATGCATCACTTCACTTCCGTCACTCATACCAAGCATAACACGAAATGTAATTGTCTCTCCCTCTTTCACAGCATTACAAGCTACAGGAGCAGAACATCCAGCACCAATTTTAGAGATAAATTCGCGTTCTATTTGTGTACATAAATATGTATCTGCATCA
>CAZJRG010000147.1:0-1575 GCA_964548435.1 uncultured Sulfurimonas sp.
TGTTGAACCATTTAACTGTTCCGTTTACTAATGTTGCCATTGTAACTCCTTGTTTGTTTTGAGTACACCTAATTTCTTAAGTGGTTAAAAATCTAATATAAAGCTTATTTTTAGGTTGAAATGTACTGGAAACAAGAAGTTATCAATATAAAGCAGTCTAAAGATGTAACTCGAATCATCTTTTCTTGACCGCAGTATAACTGGATAAAATGAAAAACACAAGCTAAAATTATAGAAGTTTGTAAACTCTTTTTAAAATTTATATCGCTTCAAAAGCGCTTCCACTTGCGTTTTGTTTAAAACACCGACATTTCGGTAGACCTCTTTACCTCTCTTGTCGTAGATGATCTGTGTTGGAATCATTCTTACTTCAAGGCTTTGAGCGGCAGAGCGCTCTTTTTGGACATTGATGAAGTGGATGTTTAGGTTTGGCTGTTCATCTAAGATGGTTTGAAGGGTGTGAGACATATCTTGACAACTAGCACAGCTCTTTGCGCCGATCTCTAAGAAGTAGGGTTTTCCTTTACCGATGCTGGCTTGGACATACTTGAAGCGGCTCTCTTTGAGCTCTGCTGTGAAGCTGCTTGAAGCAAGAAGCATTAGCGTTAGAAGTAAAAGAAGATGGCGTTTCATGGAGTTTTCCTAAAATTGAAGTGAGGCTTGCCAAGTGAAATAAGCTGCAAAAAAGAGAAGTATAAATGCAAAGAGTTTGTTTAAAATCTCTGAGAGCAGTGAGAGCTTTTTACTGTGTAAGATGCTCTGGGTAAAACCGACTGAGACTCCTGCGGCTAAAAGTAAAAGAGAGTGCCCAAGCGCAAAGGTCAAGATAAGTCCATAAGCATAGAGAGCTGAGCTGTTTGCCGCAATGGTAATGATGGCAAAGAGAGGCGCTGACGCGCAAGGAGTGCTCACCAAACCAAAAACAAGACCAATGACAAAACCGCCAAATAGTCGAAACTTGATGAGTCTTTGGAGAAGAGAAGATTTGTCTAGCTCGCCTAAGAGACCCAAACTATAAAGTGCGATGAGCAAAGAGACAAACGCAGCTAAGAGATATGCCCAAAATGGTGCAATAGAGAAAAATCCCCCAAACTTGGCGACTATAAAACCTAAAATAGAAAAACTTAGCATAACGCCAAACGCAAAGAGCGAGGCAAACGCATAAGTGTAGAGATGTTTTTTTCTCCCCTCAAGATCTTTGTTTAAAGCTAAAGAGCTTCCAACCAAAAGGGGTACACTCACAAGTGAGCATGGAGCGATGGCTGTGAGCGAGCCAGCGCCAAACGCGCCAACAAAACTCAGCCATGAACTCTGCTCTAAAAGATGAAGTGCTAAACTCTCAAACATAATTTATGCTAGAAGTGCCAGAACTTCATCAATGCTAAGGAGTTTTCCACTGCTTTGTACTTTACCATCTATGACAAGTCCTGGAGTGCTCATAACACCATACTCCATAATCTTGCCTATGTCATCTACTTTTGTTATCTGTGCAAACTTGCCACTTTTTGCCACAGCCTCTTTGACCACTTTTTCAAGAGCTATACACTTGGCGCATCCTGTGCCTAAAATCTCTAT
>CAZJRG010000147.1:1675-3314 GCA_964548435.1 uncultured Sulfurimonas sp.
GCATACCAAGCATCACCGCCTGCATACTCTGCTATAAAGTCCGCAGGTACATAACCATGTATAAACGCGCCAATGCCCACGCCAACAAAAACATAGAGATAAATTTTTTTAAAGATGTCAGCAGTTTCCATCCAAGCTTCCACTGCTCTGCGTTTAAACGCCACTTTTTCATCCTCAAACGCCATGCTCTCGAGCGGTTTTACCTCTATGAGCACCTCTTTTTCAAGGTTCATAGCGCCTATGACTAAGCCCGCAATGATGGCTATGAGCACACCCATAAGCACATACAAGAGAGCTATTTTTACCCCAAAGAGCGAAAGGAGTAGGGTGATAACCACAGCATCGCTCAGAGGTGCCGAGATGAGATAACTAAAGGTAATGCCAAGAGGAATTCTTGCCTGTAAAAAGCCCAAAAACAGAGGAATGGCGCTGCAAGAACAAAAAGGGGTAATCACTCCAAAAAGTGCCGCTAAAATGTGTCCCGTAATTTTGTTTTTGCCACTGATGTAAACTCGCGCTTTTTCAACTGGAAAATAGCTTCTAAGCAGTGTAACCAGATAGATGATGCTAATGAGCAAAATAAAAATCTTAATGGTGTCATAGATAAAGAAGTGTAGAGCCTCACCGCTATGCGTTTCTTGGGCAAACTTTAGGATGTCAAAGACAAACCAAGAAGCAAGATTTTCCAACCACGTAAACATCTCTACTTATTTCTCGCACAACTCAGAACGAACAAGTGGTAGGAGCTCGGCTTCGATGAGGGCAAGCGTTTTTGCGTACTCTTGCGTCTCCTTGCCGCTTGGGTCTTCAAAACCTAAGTGTATGGTCTTTACGGCTTTTGGAAACATAGGGCAGGTCTCTTTGGCATGGTCGCACACCGTGATGACAAGATCAAACGCCGTATCCAAAACCGTCTCAATCACCTTTGAGTGGTACTCCTCTCTCCAGTAGCCTTTTTCTTGTAGGAGCGCCTTGGCGTTTGGGTTTACGCTTCCGCTTGCTTTGACGCCTGAACTTTGAGCCTCAACGCAATTACTAAGTTTGGCGTTTATAAGCGCTTCAGCCATAATAGAGCGGCAACTGTTTCCAGTGCATAAGATAAGAACGTTTTTTTTCATAGTTTGCATCCTGCGTTTTGTGAGAATTTTTGTAAAGGAGGAAGGGCGATGGAGAGATGTTTTATCTCCTCTAGGGCTTCGCTGCGAAAGCGGTCAAGTGGGCTTCGTATGGAGTAGTAGCCCCAAGTTCCTTTGCGTTCAACTCGTAAAAAACCCGCTTCTTTGAGGATTTTGAGGTGGCGTGAAAGTCGAGACTGGATCATATCTAGAGAGTTTTGCAAGTCACAAACGCAAAGCTCTCCATGCTCATCCAAAAACCGTAAAATCAAAACCCGCGTTTCATCGTTAAGCGCGGCAACACTTTGTAAAAATATCTCCATGACTCACTCCTTTAAAAAAGTATGGTAACAGATAAAAAACAATAAATCAATATATATTGATATTTTGATTTTAAACTCTTATATCTTTGTATGTTTTGTATCTACAAGAGAGGCGAGAGAGGTGTTTTGTAGCATCTCTTCTATCATTTTTTTTGGTTTGAGCCACTCATCATGCAGGGCACAAGGGTTTTTTGCATTACA
>CAZJRG010000148.1:0-3304 GCA_964548435.1 uncultured Sulfurimonas sp.
ATGGTGCCAAACTCGTAACGCTGTAATGCAAAAAAGAGTTGCTATCATCGGCGGTGGTGCGTCAGGGCTTTTTTCTGCCATCCTTTGCGCAAAAAGTGGATGTGAAGTCCATCTTTTTGAACAAAACGCCAAGTGCGGCAGAAAGATACTTGTCTCTGGAAATGGGCGTTGCAACATCTCCAACACAAATCTCTGTGCCAATGATTTTTTCGGACAAAACCCCGCGTTTGTGGAGTATGCCTTAAATGAGTTTGGGTTTAGCGCTTTTGAAAAGTTTGTCAACTCTTTGGGGCTCATGCTTGAAAAAAAAGAGGATGGGCGCGCGTATCCGCTGAGCAATGAAGCAAAGTCTGTCGTGAAGATTTTTGAAGAAGTCGCACAGGTTTTAGGTGTTCATTTTCATCTCGAATCAAAAGTCACAGAGATAAAATGGCTTCTTCAAACACATGACGCAGTGATCGTGGCAACAGGTTCTGAGGCCGCAAGTCACTTAGGTGCAAACACAGACGGCTATAGTTTTGCCAAAGAGTTTGGTCACACCATTATCCCTACCTATCCCTCTTTGGTGCAGTTACATCTCAACTCATCTCTGCCAAACAAGATGTCGGGTGCCAAGCTAAATGCACAAGTCACACTTCTGCTCAACAACAAAAAAGAGAGCACTGTTTTTGGGGATGTTTTGTTCACAAACTATGGCGTCTCGGGCTTTGCTATTTTAGATATTTCACAGATGGCAAGCATCGCACTCATGAGCCACCAAGCAGTCGACATCTCCATCAATCTTTTGCCAAACTACAATATGCAGCTGCTCTCAAGCCACATCCTAAAAGTTGCCACAAATCTACCAGAGTTGACTATTTTAGAGATCTTGGCGGGACTCCTTCCTCTTAAAATCGCTCAAGTGCTTCTCCAAAGCCTCTCTTTCGAGCCTCACACCAAGGCAAAAGATATCCATACCAAACTTGCAAAACAGATAGCAAACAGAGTGCTTGAGTGGCGTTTTGAAGTAAGTGATACCCACGGTTTTCGCCATGCGGAGGTAAGCGGTGGCGGTGTTAGCACCTTTGAGGTAAATCCAAAAACAATGGAATCACTCAAGCAAAAAAATCTCTATTTCTGCGGAGAAGTTCTTGATGTTGTGGGTCGGCGCGGAGGATACAACTTCGCATGGGCATGGGCGAGTGCCTATCTTGCCGCTAAAAATATAGCAAAGCTCTAAAAACTCTCGTAAATTTTAGGCTTTTTTGGTCGTTTTCTTTGAAGATTTTAGCGTTGCATCCAAAACTCTTTTTGCGTTGTTCCATCTGTTGTTGGCATTGAGCATCACAAAGAGTATGTCTTTGTTATTCTTTTTCGCACGAGCTATCAAACAAGCACCTGCACCGCTTGTGTATCCAGTTTTTAGCCCAACCACGTTTTTATTTTGTCTTTGGAGTTTGTTGCTTGTATAGACTACAAATTTTTTGTTGTTCATGGTTCTAAAAGCATAGTAGTTGCGTTTGACTATAGAGTTGAACGTCTTGTTTTTGATGGCATACTCTGCGAGTTTTATGAGATCTTTTGCGGTTGATTTGTGTTTTTTGTCATCAAAGCCACAAGGATTTTGAAAATTTGTGTTTCGCATCCCAAGCTTTTTGGCTTTACTATTCATCATCGAGATAAATCTCTCTTGTTTGTTATTGCCCAGATAATAAGCAATGGCAGACGCAGCATCATTTGCGGACTTTATCAAAGCCGCATGAACGAGATCTTTGAGCCTTACTTTGTCCCCGACTTTTAAGCCGAGCTTTGTCGGCTCAACGTTGATCATCGGCTTGGTGATTGTCACCACTTTGTTCATCTTGCCGCTCTCAATGGCAAGCATACAGGTCATGATCTTTGTAAGACTCGCTGGACGCAAAAGTTGATTTTCGTCTTTTGCATAAATAGTTTTGTTCCTAGAGAGATCTTTAACAATAATGGAATCGACATCTTTGCCGACGACATTAAATGTAGAAGAGCTGTTTTTGGCGTATGAAGCAGTAGAAAAGGCAAAAAGAGCGGTAAAAATAACATTGATAAATCTCATAAAAATCCCCATTTCAAGTAACTAAAATTATAACAAAAAAGCTTTTAAGAAATATCGACATTCCCCTCTAAAACCGTAATAAAATAACTGAAAATTAAAGATAATGAAGCTAAACTCTAAAGAACTTTTTTAGGGAGCTTTATCATGTCAGTCACTATGATTATCTTAGTCGTTGTTTTAATTATTCTCGTACTTATGTACAACTCGCTTGTTGCGAAAAAAAATCAGGTACAAAACATCTTTGCAGGCGTCGACGCACAGCTCAAAAAACGCTATGACCTCATTCCAAACCTCGTCGCTTCGGTGAGCAAGTATATGGAGCATGAGAAGAGCATCTTAGAAAAAGTGACACAACTGCGTGCAGATGCTAACAAGCCAAACATCTCAGACGCCCATAAAATTGCCCTCGATGCACAGATGAGCACAGCCCTTGGTTCACTTATGATCGCTGTAGAGAACTACCCAGAGCTTAAAGCAAATGAAAATGTGATGCATCTACAACACTCGCTTAGTGAGATAGAAGAGCAGATCGCAGCAGCTCGTCGTGCCTATAATCAAGCAGTCACCGACTATAACAATGCCATAGAGATGATTCCTACAAACCTTATGGCAAACCTCATGCACTATGAGCCAAAAGAGCTCTTTGAGATACCGCAGACCCAAAGGGAAGCTCCAAATGTCAAAGAGCTTTTTAACTAGGCTTTTTCTTAAAATATGAAAAGCTTAAGTGCACTGAGCGACTTTTACTACAAAAATCTCTATCCAGAGCTTCAAAGAGTTGAAAAAGAGCGTCTTGCACTCAAAAACCGACTCATAACAGCTGGAATCATCTACACAACTTTTGCACTCTTGCTTGGTTCATGGCTTACACAGACCATTCCTAGCCCCGATACACTCCTTTTTACTCTCTTTGCATACTTTGGCTTGGGTGGTTTTTTGTACAAACTGCTTACAAAAGAGTTTACGCAAAACTTCAAAGAGAGAGTCATAGCACCTCTCATCCACTCCATTGATGAGAAGCTAAACTACACTCCTCATCTGCATCTTGATCCAAATTATGTGGAGCGTTCAAAGATATTTACCCAAACGCCAGACAGGGTAAGTGGAAGTGACTATGTCTATGGGCACATTGATGGAGTGGAGATCAAGTTTTCAGATCTGCATTTAGAAAAAAAACATAAAGACTCCAAGGGGCGCACCTCCTGGAGCACTCTCTAAAAAGGCCTCTTCAACATA
>CAZJRG010000149.1:0-3277 GCA_964548435.1 uncultured Sulfurimonas sp.
CTGAGAACAGACGACCGATCCTCATCAATGATGGGAGTGCAAACTTCATAGATGACAGATTTATCTACATAACCCTGGTCCTCAAGCCACTTATGAAGCCTACGGGTGCCACCTCGTCTTTTATCACATATAGACTCCCAGAGAGTTAAGGAGCAGAGTTATGAAAAGCTATAAACAGATACTTCAAGATCGCCAAGATGCTGCATTGCGCCTAATGGACACCATACCGATGCAAAAACTAAAAGATGAAAAGTGGACAACGGTTGCCGTCTCAAAAGGGGGACTGGCTCTTGGAGCACTCATCGCTGCAAAATACAACACACCCCTAGAAGCACTCTTCATGGCACCCATCATGGCACCCAACAACCCAGAGTGTGAGATCGCTCGTGTGAGCGAAACGCAAGAGATAGTCATTAACGAAGCACTTGTCAATGCCTTTGAGATTCAGTATGACTATATCTATGGAGAAGCTCATAGAAAGCATGAAGAGGATATACTTAGCTACATTTATCAGTACAGAAAAGGCAGACCCTTCCCTTCCATGAAGCAAGAGGTCGTACTCCTTGTAGATGATGGAAGCGAAACAGGCAGTCGTTTTATGACTGCACTCAAAACCATACTAGCCCAAAAACCAAAGGCTGTCTACATCGCAGTACCCGTTCTACCAACAGAAGTTTTAGAGCTTTTAGAACCATTTGTTGATGAGATCTATTTTCTATATGATTTAGAGGATTTTGTCAGCACAAGTTTTTACTATAAAGATTTAAAAAAGATCGATGATGAAGAGATAGAAACAATACTAGAGGAAAATAGATGAAATATGATGTAAACATAACACTCCAAAACAAAGAGGAGTCCTACTCTTTTGGCGCAGTTGCCAAACAGGCCAATGGCAGTGCATGGCTCAAATCAGGAAACACAGTCATACTAGCAACAGTAGTTATAGATGAGACTGAAATTGTCAAAGATGACTTTTTACCGCTTACTGTACAGTACATAGAAAAAAGCTATGCAGCAGGAAAAATTCCTGGAGGATTTTTCAAACGCGAAACAAAACCAAGCGACTTTGAAACACTCACTTCACGCATAGTAGATAGAAGCCTTCGCCCTCTTTTTCCAAAAGGTTTTGGACACCCTACACAGATCACTATCATGGTATTTTCCGCCGATAAAGAGTCTGATATGCAACTCCTTGCTCTGAGTGCTGCATCGGCTGCACTTTTCACTTCAGATATCGACATCAACTCCTCTGTGACTGGTATACGTGTAGCCAGAGTAGATGGCAAAACCGTGCTCAACCCAACACTCTCAGAACTATCAAACTCAACCCTTGACCTCTATATCTCTGGAACAAAAGAGGATCTCTTAATGATAGAGATGCGTACCTTTGGAACAAACAAGGTAGAGATGAGCGAGATGCTCATAGACCCCCTTCTTGATCCAACAATGGCAGGCTTAGTAAGCACAAAACATGTCGCAAACGCCATAAGCGAAGATGAGCTTATCGCTGTGTTTGAAGAGGCTCAAAAGGTGTTGTTTGCAGCAAATGCGCAGTACGAAAGTTTATTTGAAACATTTAAAAAACCTACGCTACCACTTGAACTCAAAGCACACACACTCAATGAAACTATGCTGCAATATGTAAGAGAAAATCATCTTACAGACATAGCAAACGCCATGAACCAAATGGCAAAATCTGAACGCTCCACTGCACTAAGAGCACTCCGAAAAACCATCCTTCAAACAAAGTCGGAATGGGCAAATGTAGAGTCTGAAGTAGAGCTCAAAGATGCCATAGAAAAAGTAAAAAGAGAGCAGGTCCGCACACAAATTTTAGATCAAAAAGTACGTGCCGATGGCCGTGCACTCACTGAGATACGCCCTATCTCAATAGAGACAAACATCTTACCAAGTGCACATGCTTCATGTCTCTTTACACGAGGGCAAACGCAAGCACTCGTAGTGCTCACCATGGGTGGACCAAAAGACGCACAGATGTTTGAGTCGCTCACCGACACTGAGACACAAAATGAAAACTTCATGGTCCACTACAACTTTCCAGGCTTCTCAGTCGGAGAAGCTTCACCCATCACAGGTACAAAACGTCGTGAACTTGGTCATGGAAACCTTGCAAAAAGAGCATTAGAGCCTATCGTAAACCTTGACGGTCAAACTGTGCGTATCGTCTCAGAGATACTTGAATCTAACGGATCCTCTTCTATGGCGACAGTCTGCGGTGGCTACATGGCACTTAAAGCTGCAGACATAGAGACAAGCGATGTCATCGCTGGAATAGCTATGGGTATGGTGAGCGAAGGCGAGAAATACGCCATACTCTCTGACATCATGGGTCTTGAAGATCACGATGGAGACATGGACTTTAAAGTCACAGGAAGCAAAGAGGGAATCACCGCAATGCAGATGGACATCAAACTAGGCGGTATTAGCTTAGATGTCCTCAAAGAAGCACTCTATCAAGCCAAAGATGGTCGTGCTCACATCATCGATATCATGCTTGAAGCACAAAGCAAAATAGAGTACAACGATGGCGTTTTACCAAGCACAGATATCTTCCACATAGACCCTAGTTTCATAGGTGACATCATTGGTCAAGCAGGTAAAACCATACGTGAAATGATAGAGCGTTTTGGAGTTGCTATAGATATTGACAAAAAAGAGGGTAAAGTCAAAATCACTGGTAAAAATAAAACAGGTGTAGCTGGTGCAAAAGAGCACATAAATGCCATAGTAAACACTCCAAAAATATCAAAAATAAAATATGAAGTTGGCGATAAATACGAAGGAGTAGTAAAACGCATCGTCGATTTTGGTGCATTTATAGAGCTGCAAGATGGAACAGACGGGCTTCTACACATCTCAAAAATCTCTGATGAAAAGATAGAAAAAATCAGTGATGTTTTAAAAGAGGGTGAGAAAATCGCAGTAGAAATCATAGAATTTAAAGGAAACAAGATCTCTTTAGGTCGTGCATAAGCCTACATTTAGTTTTCTTTACCTATAATGCCGCTATCAATTTTTAGTAGGGAAATCCTTGCATTTATGTATGGGTTGCTTCATTGCAAGATGGGGTTACGTGAGCCGAAAAATTTTGTAATAATTTTAAGGAAAACATTATGAAAAAATTTCTTTTTGTATTAGTAGCTTTAACAGCTGCTGCGTTTGGTGCTGAAGAAGCAGTAGTAAACGAAACTTTAAAAGCATACTCAATGATCGCTGCTGGTCTTGGTCTTGGTCTTGCTGCACTTGGTGGAGCTAT
>CAZJRG010000150.1:0-3267 GCA_964548435.1 uncultured Sulfurimonas sp.
GACCTCAAACAAGCACTGGGGAGTTACGACTTCTCTAAAAGATACTTTCGAGTAGATAGCGGGAAAGTGGGTGAAAACACAAAGTTTTTCGTCTCGGGTTCACTTACTCAAGCAGATAAGTTTAAAGGAGAAGGCGAATCACCAAATAGAAAAAATCTCGCGTTTGGCATCAGTAGTCTTTGGGATTCTAAAGTGGAGTGGGAAGTTTTTGGTATTTACAACGATGAGCAGAAACACACTTACCGAGGACTTACTTATGAACAAAGCAAAGATTTAGGGAAGTATAGAGAGCTTGATTTTAATACCCAGCTGAGCGGCACACCAGCTGAAGATGCACTTTACTATGAGAGAAATTTTAAAAATTTCACCACCTATACGATGTTTGGAAAGTTGAAGCTTCCACTTTCGCAAAAGGATTCGCTCACTTTTCGTCCCTATTTCTTGAACGATAAAGGCTATAGTTATTCAGGTAGTGGCGTAAATGTCATTGACTGGCTAGTAAATCACGACACTTATGGGATGGTAAGCGAGTACGCTCATCAGTTTGAGAGTGCAAAAGCCAAGCTTGGATACTGGTATCAAGAAGACGAGCCTCCAGGACCGCCTACAAGCAGAAAACAGCGAGACGCTTCGACGATGGCGTTTAAGAAGTGGGAACGCATTATTGACGTCAATCAAAAACATATATTTAACGCGCCTTATCTGACCTATGAGCAAGTTGTTGGAAATACTATTTTTGAAGGCGGTCTTAAGTATCTGTGGTTAAGCTCTCCAAAACTTACAAGCTACAACACAGCGGGCATAGGCGATGTTAGCTATGAGAGCGCGCTCTCGCAAGTGAGCGCTGTCGACTTTGTCTTGCCTGCTAATGGTTATGAGGTCTTTTTGCCAAACGCAGGTTTGACGCACTACCTAGATGATTACTCTCATGTAAAAGTAAGCTACGGTCGGAACTATAACACTCCTAGCTACGGTTTTGGCGGGAGTATGTTGAGCTATTTCAACAGCCCAAAAGTAAACAAAGATGTCTCACTTTTACAAAAAATGTGGGCGGCTCTCAAGCCTGAGGAGTCAGATAATATCGATGTTTCGTATAGCTATGAAGGAGAAAAGTTTTCATTTGAGTCTGGTCTGTTTTACTCTAAAGTGATCAATGTCGGAGGTAATTTTTATGACCCGATACTTGACTACACTTATTCACAAAACCTTGCTGAGGCAGACTCTTGTGGGGTAGAACTTAGTGGTGTCTATAAAGTTAACTATGACCTGCTTCTTCGAGGTGCTGCGACTTATAATCAGTATGCATTTACGAGCGACATCCAAACAAGCTCGGGAACTTACTTGAACATTAAAGGAAATCAGCTTCCAGATGTGCCACTTTTGTATGGCAATCTCTCTGCAGAGTACACACTTAGCGGCTATACTCTAGCACCTATCTTGCGATATCTTGGCAAACGTCATGTTGATGTGGAACACAAATATGAGGTCGATCCCTATTATCTCGTAGATCTTAGCATTTCCAAAGAGTTTAAGCTCGATGAAACGCAGCATTTAGCTCTTTCATTGGCGTGTACCAATCTTTTTGACGAGAAGTACATCTCGACATTTGGTGCCTCAGAGCTTAATGTAAGACAAGATATCATGTACACCGTCGGCGCACCTCGCACTTTTTTTGCATCGTTGCAATATAAATACTAATGCAAATGCTAGGCTTTAAACTTTTTGTATCGCTCTTATTTGCATGTGCGACTCTTGTTAGCAATGATGTTATTTTAAAAGATTTTACAGGCAAAGAGTTCAAAAGCGAGTCGAATCCGCAGCGCCTTGTCATTACCTGTTATGGCGGTGCCGTTCAAGAGCTTGCCATTTTTGCGCCACAAAAGATCATCGCGCATCCAGGCGCGAACCGATTTGTATTTTTTGAGAAGCTTTTTCCAAACCTTTCCAAACTTCAGAGTGTAGGGACTTTTGGCGATGTCAATCTTGAAACACTGCTCATGCTCAAAAGCGATATGGTATTCGCTGGCGTTACCTCTCTTGCAATGAATGAACGCATAGAAAAAAGCGGTGTGAAAGTTTTTACTCTTGGTATAGGTAGACATAGGGTTGAGACCCTTTTAAAGGAGTTTGAGGCACTGGGAGCACTTTTGGGCGAAGAGCCAAAGGCATATAAGCTAATAGCGTTTTGGCGAGAGCGGCTTAATCTTATCGCTTCAAAACTTCCCGATGAAAATTCGAGACGAACCGTACTCTATGTAAATGGAAGCAATACACTCTCAAGCGAGGGCAAAGGATGGTGGGGTGATGAGTTCATTTTCTATGCAGGAGGAAAAAATGTGGTGCGCGACACAAGCGTGCAAGGCGTTTTAAATGCCGAAAATCTGCTCGCTCTTGACCCCGAACTCCTCATACTTTCAAATAACAAAAATTTTCAGACCTCCAAAGACGCGATTCTTCAAAACCCTCTTTACAAAAACCTCTCTGCGGTAAAAAACGGTCGCGTTTATGCAGCACCCGTGGGTGGATTTTGGTGGGATCGACCTTCGCCAGAAGCTATATTGGGAATCATTTGGTTGGCGAAAATACTTTATCCTCTAGAGATGCGAGAGATAGATCTTTATGAACATACGAGACTTTTTTATAAAGAGTTTTATGGATATGAGCTTAAACATGAAGAGTATGCTACTTTTTTTGCAAGTAAAAAGGAGGCGATGTAGGGGGACTAAAAAGCTTAATTGAGTTACAAAAACAAAAAAAACAAAAAAGGAAAAAAGATGAAAACAAGTGCAAGAAATGAGTTACACGGAAAAGTTGTCGCATTAAAGAGCGGCGGGGTGATGAGCGAGGTGGTGGTCAAGGTGAGCGAAGATATCGCTATCTCGGCAAACATCACAAACGATTCACTTGAGAGTTTGGGGCTTGAGATGGGGTCTGAGGTGATGTTGCTTATCAAATCCTCTTTTGTCATCTTAAGTAAAGAGCAGCTCAAAAGTAGTGCAAGAAACAACATCAAGTCAGTGGTGAGTGAGGTGATAAAGGGTGGCGTAAATAGTGAGGTAAAACTCTCGCTAGAGCATCAAACACTCTGTGCGGTCATCACCAACGATGCGGCTGAGGATTTGGGACTTCAAAAAGGTGATGTGGTTTATGCCATGTTCAAAGCGTCAAGTGTCATCTTGATTGCAAAATAAAACTTTAAAAAAAGGAAAAAGAAATGAAAAAACAGTTACTTACAATTTCGCTTGCGGCTTCGGTGGCACTCGCGGA
>CAZJRG010000151.1:0-1877 GCA_964548435.1 uncultured Sulfurimonas sp.
CATCTCTGCTCATTCTTTTTCTCCTAGGACTTAGTTGAGACGAACCATAGGCGAGTATAAGCACGAGTATGGCAAATACAGTGGCTTTTACAGATTCAAGCATCTCCATGGGTTTGCCTTGTGTTGAGTTGTTATGATGTTATTGTAGGGAGTGCCAACGAAAGCATAGTTTCGTTTTTTTTATTTGAGGTGAGAGGTTTTATGGCGTATCATTTTGCTTGCCATAGTGTTGTTGTAATGGGCTAGATTGCATCGCTATCGCTCATAAGGGTTTGAAGATCTTTTGGGACTCTTTTTAAGAGTTCGCAAAGACCTTCTTGTATCTATCATCTACGATCTCTTCGCAAACTCTATCTTCTGACATATCTCACTCATCACATACTCTAGCTTTTGGGCTTTTTCGTAGTAGTTTAAAAATGGCTCCACCCAGTGTGGCACTGGCATAGGTTTGCCCTCTCTTAACACTCCCCAGTTGGTAACGGTCGAATATGAGATATGACAAATATCTGAAAACTCCTGCTTGTTGATTCCTAGTTCTTTGAGTCTTTTTTGAAAAAGATCTTTATCCATAAAATATGCTCCGTTTTTCTAATATGATAAGAATTGTAGCATTATTTTTCCATAATGGATAGATTACCCTTGACATTAATATGTAATTTGGAATATAATAATCTCATTAGTTTCCATATTAGAAATAGGAGAGAGAAATGAAAAAGGTAAAAAATATATCCAAAGAGCACAAATACACATTTGTAATCCTCGCATTAGAACTATGCGTGACGCTTGTCCAAGCCTTTCCAGCTTTTCAAAGCATGGTCGTATAGAGTAGAGGTGAATGTGATGGCACAAAAATCATACGACAGAGCGCTCTATAGACTTATCTCAATAATTGCAATGCTAGTAAAAGATGAGAGACCCACTATTAATGAGTTGGCAGAGGAGTTTAATGTCTCAGTGCGAACCATACAGACTGATTTATACAGAAGGCTTGATAGATTTCATATTACCAAGGACAGCATGGGGCGGTTGATGTTTGAGAAGGGGTTTGAGGTTATTACTTAGCTATGAGATTCAAGATCTTTTTTAGTAGGGATGAAATCGACCACTTCCATTTTAAAGGCTTCGGCGATTTTACAGAGGTGGACTAGGTTATAAGAGACGTCATGTTTGCGACTCTCAATTTTTGCTACATAGTTTGGTGACGCAAAATCAAGAATTTGAGCGAGTTTTAGTTGGCTGATAGAGCGACTTTTTCGTTCTCGTTTTACATTACTTACAATGGTGTCAAGAAATATTTCTGGCTCTGATTCTAACAAAATGTAAACACCTATAAGTTTTTGTCATTTTAGTCCTGCGAAGAGACTAAAACAAACACTTATAAGTGTTCACTAATAAAGAATAGAATATTATTGAGCATAAAATAAAAGAAGTCAAAGATGCATGGAGCATTTTTTGATTAGTCAAGGAGCATAAGATGGAGTTCTTAGATGAACAAATGCTAAAAGATATGAAATTCGTATTGGTAGTGCTTTTGGTGTTTATAAATATTGGCTTATTTTTTGCAATGGAATATGCACGGGAAACATATAATGGTCTCAAAAAAGGCTATTTTTCTGGCTCTTCAAAAAACAGGCATCATAATCATAAAAATTTTCAAGATGATGTGCACATACATTCTGATTTTTTAAACGATGGCTTACAGTTTCGTAGCGATGGTTCGTATGGTGTTGGATCAAATCCTTTCAATAATATTCATTCAGGACCTCCTCACTACTGACAAAATGTTAGCACCAAAAGAGAATCACTTCTCCTTTGGTGGCAAAATCAAGCTGTTGCCCCCACCAAACACTCGCTCCCATACCGCAAAGCATCCACCC
>CAZJRG010000151.1:1977-3247 GCA_964548435.1 uncultured Sulfurimonas sp.
AATCAAGCTGTTGCCCCCACCAAACACTCGCTCCCATACCGCAAAGCATCCACCCCATACTTATCTCTCACCTTTTGGAGTTTCTCATTGAGTGCTGCAAACTTTTTATCTCTCTCATACTCTAGAAGTGAAAATGTTTTTGGGTTGTGGATATTGGCAAAGTTTGAACAGCTCAGGGCTATGTAGTGAATCTTGTATCCTGGGTGGTTGTCTAGTTTATATATCATCTCTTTGGCGAGGTCTATGAGAAATCGCTCATGAAAGAGTCTGTTGTGGGTGATGGATTGAGCGTTTTTCACTCCATACTCATAGCGGATCTTAAAGTAAAAGCTTGTGGGGTTAAGACCTAGCTTGACTATGGTGTAGCCAAGATACCTAGCAAGTATGCCTACTCGTCTATATATCTCTTCACGGTTAGATATAGCTTTGAAGTTGCGACTGATCCCTATGCCTCTTCTGTCATGATGCGGGATGACTCGTTCATCGTCGGTGCCGCAGACTCTTTGGTAGAGATCTCTGCCGCTCTTGCCATAGGAAAAAAGAAGATGGGGCACGCTTCGTAATTCTCCAAGGGTTTTAATATGATAGGAGGCGAGTTTTTTGGAAATGGCTCTGCCGATGCCTGCAAATTCGTTGATGTCTATGTTTTGGATATAGGCTGCGACATCCTTTTGAGGAAGTGCCAATACTCCAAAGGGTTTTATGCGATCAGTTAAGAGTTTGGCTATCCACTTAGATCTACTCGCACCTATGGTGATTGGCAGATCAAATCGCTCGAGTATCTCATCTCTGAGCTGCGTTATAAACTCTAGTGTCTCCCCCTCCTCTATCCAGCCGCCAAGATCTCCAAAGAACTCGTCAATGCTGTACTGCTCCAGTATGGGGATCTTAAGCTCTAAAAACGCTCTAAGCTCTTTGGAGAGGAGTTGATAGTAGAGATGATCGCTTGGAAGCACGATAAGATCTGGGCACATAAGAAGCGCTTCTCTTAGCGGCGTACCCGTCTTGATGCCATAAGGCTTACACTCATAGCTCTTGGCGATGACGATGCCGCTGATAGTTCCATCTTCATTGATGAACTCCTCTCTCCATGCTTGGGTGACGTCACCCGCCCCGTAGTCATTTTTAAACTCCAAGAGGCTATTAAACGCACCACTCTCTTCAAGCATCACTCCCTCTCTTTTTTGAGTGGAGAATATTCTCTTATCACTCCCCTTGGCGACCACCACCTTTTTGCCTTTCAAGAAGGGGTGGCGTTTGCGCTCAGCCG
>CAZJRG010000152.1:0-3235 GCA_964548435.1 uncultured Sulfurimonas sp.
TTTTTACGCTCAAGCGAGGGCAAGATCGTGCAGGATTTTTTCAAGATGTTGCACCCCGAGCTCTTGCCTTCTAGCGAGTTGTTTGAGAAATACACGGCGTTTTATGGCTTGACTCGTAAAGATTTGGGTCTTTATGCAGTTGTAGATGGGCACGTGGCGGGAGCGCTCTGGGCGAGAAAGTTTCAAGATGAAACATCGGCTACGATGATGCTTGGTGTCAAAGAGGGGTATGATTTTTCCTTGATCGGCTCTTTGATGATGGAGCAGTTTTTACTCGAAGCTGCCACGCAGTACGAGGCTTTACAAGTCAATGTGAGTCAAAACCCGCCGCTTCAAGCACTCTGCGAGCATTTTGGCTTTACAGCAATACAAGAAGAGATGATGGAGTGCTATCTTGAGCGCAAAGAGATAGTGCGACCAAGCGATGGCTACGACCCAAGAAAATGGATGGATTAGCAGAGTTAACTAGACTCTTTTTTTATGCTAAGACTCAATAAGTTTGAAGTATGATACAAGCGATTTTCAAGTTTTAAAATATTTTAAAAAGAGTAAACAACTATGACAGAGACAGAGCTGCAAGTAAAAGCGCAGATAGAGAAGTATAAAAATGCCGAAGCACCCGCAGAGATAAGTGGGCTTGACCCTGAAACTAAAAACAAAATAGCGTTTGCCAAAGAGCTCAAAATTGCTCTTACAAATGAGCTTTTTGGTCAAAATGAAGCCATAGAGACTGTGGTCAACAGCATGAAAAACGACCTTGGCGAGAACAAAAAAGCACCTAAGGCGACCTACCTCTTTTTAGGTTCGCCTGCGACTGGCAAGAGCTATCTCGCCGAGCTTATGAGCCAGCATATACCGCGTTACAAGATCATGACCTTTGACATGACGCAGTATCACCAGCAAAACGGTGGGGAGCTTTATGGGTATCCTGCTGGATGGAAAGGGTATGGCGTTGGACAGCTTACAGGGTTTGTGCATAGAAATCCAAAGTCCATCATCGTACTTGACTCCTTTGAAAAGTGTGACTCCAACATCCAAAGCAACTTGCTCTCCATCTTCCAAGGTGGCACCATGCGTGATGGGTGTGGATGGGATAAGGTAACAGATGAGCCCTGCAGTGAAGATCCAGATATCATCTACACAGATGAAAATGCCAACTACATTGTAGACTTCACACAGACCATCTTCATCATAACTACGAGTTTGGGTAAGGAGCTTTACACTGACAACCGCTTCAAAGAGCTTGTCAAACAAGACTATATTCAAGCCGAGTCGATGATTATCGAGGCGATTCGTCGTGAGAAAAAACGCGACTCCAGAAGTGGCGGCGAGCAGCAAGCCATCATCCCTGAGCTAGTGTCACGTTTCTCGCAAGCCCACATCGTCCTCTTTAACAAGCTCGACTATACTGCGTTTGAGAAGATCACCAAGAAGATATTTTTGAGTTACAAAGATGGCTTTGTGAAGCAGTACGGCATCGAGTTTGTGGTGAGTGGCAACTTTGACAACTTCCTCAAAACGCAGATACTCAACTTCGCGCCAGAGTTAGATGCAAGGCGTTTGCGCGACAAAGTAAGCACCACTTTTTTTAACCGTATCATCGAGTACATCATCAACTCTGATCGCTCCACGAAGCAGTTTAGGGAGATAAAAGTAGTGCTCTCAAAAGAGGTAAACAGCTATCTCGCAGAGTTTGTAAACCCGCTCATAGAAGAGGAGATGCTGGTCAAAGAGCTCTTTAGAAAAAATGTCACACTAGTTATCGAGGATAAGATAAGCGACAGAGACGGCGTTATCACTTACAAGATAAAAAGCGTAAAGTTTAAGCAGGTTACGCGCATCAAAGACTTCAGCGAAGATGGACTTGTTTTTGATATTCCAAAGATCTCATTTGAAGACATTGCGGGGCACCACAAGGCAAAAGAGCGCTTAAATGAGGTCATAAACTTCTTCAAGTCTCCAAAGCTGCTGCGAAGTTTTGACATAGAGCCACCAAAAGGTATGCTGCTTTATGGACCTCCAGGGACAGGAAAAACCATGCTTGCAAAAGCCTTCGCCAAAGAGGCGGAGCTCCCTTTTATCTCCATCACGGGTTTAGAGCTTTTGCAGCCTGAAAAGACAAAAAAAGTTTTTGCTAAAGCCAAAGAGTATGCACCCTCTATTATCTTTATAGATGAGATAGACACCATTGGTAAACGCGGCGGTAGCAGCACACGTGAGATCGCCATCAACACACTTTTGGCGGAGATGGATGGTTTTGGGGGCGGCAAGGGAGAAAATGTCTTTGTCATCGCCGCGACCAACTACAAAGAGAATATCGACGCCGCCATCATTCGCCCAGGGCGAATCGAGATACACATAGAGATAAACAACCTCGACAAAGATGCAAGACGCTACTTTTTAGAGCGCATTATAGAAAAGAAGCCTTCAAGTGGGGAGTTTGATATGAACAAACTCCTGATGTACACCGCTGGATTTACAGGTGCGCAACTCGAGCTTCTCTCCAAAGAGGCATCTTTTTACTGTATGCGTCACTCTCTGCCAGCCATAACGCAAGAGATACTCATAGCACAGATAAACGCCATCAAGTATGGTGAAAAACAGTCCTATCTCTCCATTGAGCAGATGTTTGAAGAGACCGCGGTTTATGAAGCTGGACGCGGTGTGGTCTCAAAACTTCTCATGCCACATGTCCATATAGAGCACATCAGTCTTACACCGCGTGACAATAACGAACGCTTTGTATCGCACAACTATAGCGATGTTGAAGACAACATGACTGTCAAAGATTTTAAAGATAAGATCTGTGTCTCTCTGGCTGGACGCGAAGCACAGATCAAGGCTTTTGGAGGAGTCGATGGTGTAGATACAGGAGCTTCAAACGACCTCCAACAAGCCACGCGCGACGCTTATGCCGCCATCGCTCACTACGGTATGGATGAGAGCGTGGGCTACATCAACATCAACGGCGTTATGGATGCGCAGGGAAATGAAGTGGCAAATCGCGATACTAAACATTTTCATGCAAAAATAGATGCCGCGTTAGAGCGATGGATGTTAGAGGGGCAAAAGAGAGCACAAAAGGTAGTAGAGGAGAACTGGAGCACTATAGAGCAGCTCTCAAAAATGCTGTTGCAAAAAGAGATTATCTATGCAGAGGAGCTTGAGGCATTTTTAGTTGAGGCTGGAGTTTTGTAGCGTTTGATGCTGCATTTATTCTAAACGCAGCATCTCT
>CAZJRG010000153.1:0-3171 GCA_964548435.1 uncultured Sulfurimonas sp.
AGAGAGTTGCTCTATCTTCTCTTTGCGTTTAGCCTCGGCGTCAAACTTCGGAGCAGCGTTTTTGCTCTTCTCTTTAGAAGACGCGATAGAGAAGAGGTACTTCTCTTGCGTGTATGTTTTTGGTGCTTTAAAGTGCTTGGTCTTAGTGGCGTTTACGGCTTTTTTGTATGCCTCTATCGCCTCTTTGGTTTTGTTCTCTTTTGAGTTTAAAACGCCAAGCGTGGTGTAGTAGTCCGCGGCATCAAAATTTGGCGACTTCATATCTACGAGTGAGAGCTCTTGGTGTGCTTTTTCGTAGTTTGCATCGTAGATCATGAGCGTAGCGAGGGCAACGTGATCTATCTCCTGTGACTCGTCTATAGCATACAGAGATGAGCTTAGAAGGAGAGCCAAGAGGAGTGTTGATACTCTTTTTTTAAACATAATTTTTTCCTTACTCAAATCTAATTTTCTGTTTTGCCCACATTTTTACAGGCTTGCCTTTGTACATGGCAGGGTTAAATCTCCATGCACGCACCGCATTTAACGCAGCGGTATCAAAGATCTCTGATGGCGAGGACTCAAGAATCTTCGCAAGCTCCACACTTCCATCTTTGGCTATGAGTAGGTTGATGATGACATACCCTTTTATGCCATCTTTTGCCGCTGCTGCTGGGTACTCAAGTGGAGGACGGCTCACCACGCGCGGCTTGACATCTACCGTGTTTTCGTTCATGATGGCATCCCCAGCTATCTCTTCGAGCAGTTGCGAGGCATCTCCTGCGATGTTTTGCGTCTCAAACTCAGGAATGTTCATGCTCACACCGCCAAGAAGCGAGTTCATGTTTGGCAGTGGTGCTTTTGGCTGTGCTGCTTTTGGTTTTGGCTTTGGTTTTGGCTTAGGCTTTTGTGCCTGCTTTTGCTGCTTTTGTGCATGGATCTGACGAACCTCTTTTTTGACCACAGGCTCTTTTTCTTTTACATTTTTGTTAAAAGAGACGACCAAAATGACCATAAGCAAGCCACCAAGAAGCATCACAAAAAAAGCAAAAGGGGCTCGCTTGGATGTTGAGTAGTGTTTGTTTGACATTTTGTTTATTGTCCCATCTCTTTAGTTGTCGATACCGCAACGTCTTTAGCACCGCTGAGTCTACACTCATCGACAACATCTATGAGAATGTTGACGGGAATGGTCGTGTCGCTGATGACAAGGACTGACTTCTCGCTTGAAGCACGAAGAAGATCACGAAGCTTGCTCTGTAGAGCCCAGAGCTTCACTGCTTGGTTGTCCACATAGATCTCGCTTGAGCTGTCTATGTAAACGCGAACCACTTTTGCTGACGCTAAAGATGCAGAGGCAGCGGAAGGGCGCTCAAGCTCTAGCTTCATATCTTTAACGAAAGTAGTCGTAACCATAAAAAATATTAGTAGAATGAAGACCATATCTATGAGTGGCGATACGTCTACATTGTCTACATTTTGGCTCTTTTGTCTAAATCTCATTTCTCATCCTTTGTACTAATGATGTCAACAATCTGCTCAAACTCATGGGCAAACTGCTCCTCTTTTTTGTCAAGTATTTTTCCAAGTATGAGTCCTGGAACGGCTACGACTAGACCGAGTTCTGTGGTGAAGAGCGCCTTAGAGATACCTCCAGCGATGGAGTCTCCTTGTGCGAACATAGAGCTTGACTGCAGGGCGTCAAAGGTCTCTATCATCCCTACAACCGTCCCTAAAAGCCCAACTAGCGGGGCGAGCATCACGATGGTTTTGACTAAAACGCCATACTGTGAGGTCATGATAAGGTAGGGGAAGAGTGCATCGTGGATGTACTCTCTTGGTTTTGCGTTGATGCTTTTTGCCTTTTTAGCAGCCTCTAAAGAGTCGCGCACTGCAAAATCTAAAAGCCCTACATAAACCTTCTTATCTCCACGCTCTTCGTGCTTCTCTATGAGGCGTCTGACATTGCCTTTTGTACCGCGTTTGAGCGTGAGGTATCTGTGTCCTAGTCCATACCAAAGCAGGAGGTTAAGTACAAACAAAACCCACATAATCGCCCCACCAGAGTTCATAATGTGAACAAACTGACTCCAGTAGTTGAGTATCGCTTCCATGGTTTACGCTTTTTTGATTTCAAATACGTTGACTATGTGGAGAGCAGCTTGCTCCATAGAGTCTTTGATGTTTTGTGCCCAACCGCTGAGGAGATTTCCAAGTAAAAGAAGCGGAATAGCTACAATAAGACCAAACATCGTCGTGATAAGCGCCTCTGAGATACCGCCTGAGAGAAGCTTTGGATCTCCCGTACCGTGTGTCGTGATGATGTCAAATGTGGCGATCATACCTGTAACCGTTCCCAAAAGACCTAGTAGTGGAGCGACTGCCGCAAGAACAAGCACGAAGCTGCCAAATCTGTCAATGTTTGAGCTCTCGTTTAGGATGTTTTCTGTCACTATATCTTCGATATGGTCTCTATCTTTGTCGATGTTTCTAAGGGTCGCTTTAATGACGCGAGCCGTTGCACCTTGGAAGTTTTTGATGGCTTCAAGTGCTTTGTCGCCTTCGTTTGCTTCTACTTTAGCAAGGACTATTGAGGTGATCTCTTTGACGTTTGAGCCAGATTTGAGGAGCAGAATGACACGGATGACAATGAGCAAAAGACCTAAAACACCAAGCCCTAAGATGATGTAGCCGATAACGCCGCCACCCTCAAGAGTGTCTTCGTATGTCTTCTCTTTGGCATACTCCACCTCTTTGTCTAAGTTTTCATAGATGAAAAGTTTTGTATCTTTCGTCATGTTCCCTTTTGCAAACGCCTCAGCTTCTGATGACGTCTCTACGTTCCAGAGCTTGTACTCACCATTTCCAGCTGGAGCTAGAGCTCCTGAGCCTTTTGGTGAGATACCAAACGCGGCGATGTTTCCTAGCTTGATGATCTCGCCCTCAACTGTCGAGCCATCTACAAGGTAAAAACTCCCTTTTGTTTTTTGAAGAGATGAGAGTCTTTTGTAAAGAGCTGCCGTATCTTCAAACACTTGCTGCATCACAGCGATCTGATCTGCGTCTTGTGAGTCGTTGACGTCTATGGCGTAGTCTGAGAGAACTGATTTTGCTTGGATGATGACGCTTGAAGTGATCTCTTTGTTGGACGTTTTGTCAGTGAGCATCTCAGAGGCTTTTTCTATCTCTTTT
>CAZJRG010000154.1:0-3128 GCA_964548435.1 uncultured Sulfurimonas sp.
GACTTCGAGCTCTGGAGCTGTTGGACGAATAAACATGTTTTTTACAAAGTGTGACTGCCATGCGATCTCTGAGATGAAACGCACAGAGCGTTTAGATGCTACGGATGATCCACAAAAAACATCTGTTACATAGAGATCTTTGTTTGAGAGTTGCTCTTTTGCAACATCAAGAAGTTCATTGAAAATCTCAGCAGAGACTTTTTTATTTACATCACCCCAAGCGATGTATTTGTTTGATGGATCGCGGTCTACGAAGTATTTGTCTTTTGGTGATCTTCCTGTGAAGATTCCAGTGTCAACAGCTGTTGCACCTTTGTTTGTTTGCACCACCTCACCATTTGCAAGCTCATGCTTTATTAATTCATCATAACTAAGATTATGGTAGACATTACCAATATTCTTCAATCCTAACTCTTGTAATTCTGCTAACTTCATAGTTTACCTTCATAATCCAATAGAGATACTGCTGTATCTTTTTTATGGGCAAAATTATACTCTCACTAAACATAAATTAAACGTAAAAAAAGGAGATAATTCGCAAACAATTGAGATGAAATTTACTTTAAGGAAGTTTTGGTAAAATTCCAGCCTACTATCTAACAAGCTCGATTAACTCAGTTGGTAGAGTGTTACCTCGACAAGGTAAAAGTCACTGGTTCGAGTCCAGTATCGAGCACCATTTTTCATTATTTTAACTCCATTTTCACTATACTCAAAAAATCAAAAAAAATATTCAAATCATCACTCCGTATAGGTTGTAAAATTGCTAATATTTAAAATTAAGTTGAGAAAAAATTATGAGTGAAGGGTTATCTGTGCAGCAAGAACTCTTAAAGAGTCTTCTCGCTACTCCAAATACCATGAAGATTACATCCAGCTTTTGCTGTAAGTTTTTTAACGCCATCTAGTTTTACTGCAAAAAGTGCTTGACCACGCGAAATTACCGCTTCTAGCGTAGTTTTTCCTACAAGTTTTCCATCGGCATAAAGTTCAATAAAATCTATCCAGTGATCTGCTGTACTAGGATGGATGATTCCACCTTGTCCGACTGTAATGTCTATGGCAGTGTATCCCGCTTTATCTTTGGACAAAAGAGTGATTTGCGGTGTGTGTTTGAGTTCGCTAGCAGAGAGTTTTGCTGGATTTTCAGGTTTCATCTCGTAGCGGTTAAAATAGGGTTCTTCCTCTTTTGCGTTTGCAGTAGTCGCTGCTATTACGACTGTTGCTGTAACGGCTTTAAGTGCATCTCTTCTATTCATAGTTTTTTCCTTTGTTGGTAGATATGAACTTTTTAGTTCATATCTGGTTTTGGTGTTGAAGCAGTTGACTTTGGAAGCATTGGTACTGAGATGTTTGGTTTTCTACCATCAAGTGAACCTAAAAATTTCTCTATTGACTCTGCTTGTGCGTCTGTTAGATTTGCTCCAAGTTGAATACGACCCATCTCTTTGATAGCATCTTTTAAAGACCAGATTTGGCCATTGTGAAAATAAGGTGCAGTTTGTGTGATGTTGCGAAGTGTTGGCACTTTTACCATTCCATTTGCGTCACCTTTGAAATCACCTACATTCATATGTTTGTACTCAGCTGTGACATTAAGCATATTCATACTTTGACCGATTGCTACACCATTGTGACATGTTGCACATCCAACTTCTATAAAAGTTTGAAGTCCTTTTTTCTCTGCTGCGTTTAGAGCATTTTCGTTTCCATTTAAGAAGTCATCAAACGCAGAAGGCGTTACAAGTGTTCGCTCAAACGCCGCAATCGTGTCTGTTACTTTTTCAAAAGTGATTTTCACATCTTTGCCGTATGCAGATTTAAACGCCGCTACATACTCTGGAATAGAAGTGACAGTCGCTACAACATGCTCTTTTGTAGCTGACATTTCAGGAGCAGCTTGAATAGGACCTTGCGCTTGTTTTTCTAGATCTGGATCACGTCCATCCCAAAACTGGGCATCAAAGAAAACGGCATTATAAACTGTCGGAGAGTTTAGGTGGTGTGGGTTGGCTGTCCACTTGTGACCCATAGCGGCTGAGACGCCATCGTCTCCACCCTCGCTAAGGTTATGACAAGTGTTACAGCTGATAAGACCGCTTTTTGAGAGTCTTGGATCAAAATAGAGCTGTTTTCCAAGTGCTACTTTTGCGTCCGTGATTTTGTTTTTTGGGTTGTCGATGAGTTTCATCAGCTCTGCTTTAGAGGCAGGGATAGAAGCAAGTCCAGCATCTTTAGCACTTTTTGCTAAAGGAGAGGCGCTAAGAGCCATCGCTGTAATCATAATGAGTGTTACGAGTTTCATTTTGTTTCCTTGAATTAAATTTCAAGGATTGTAACACGGAGAGTCTTAAAGGAAAATAATTATCCTTTAGTAGTTGCACACTCTTGGCAAAAACCACTAAATATAACCGAGGCACTTTCAATAGCAAAAGGTGTGAGCTTGCTTGTGGCGTTTATGATGGAGTGTGTGTCAACCGTGATATCACTAACGCAACCACAATTTTGACACACAAGGTGAGAGTGGCACTCTTTTGTGAGTTCGTAAACACTTTTGGCATTTGGTATTTTTACCTCTTGCACAAAAGCATTCTCAAGCATGAGATTAATGTTTTTGTAGATAGTAGCAAGTGAAATAGAGTCAAAACGCTGTAGCATCTGCTCATAGAGAAACTCTACATTGACATGCCCGTAGGAAAAGATAATATCTGAAATAGCCAAACGTTGAGGAGTGACTTTTAGATTGTGCTGGTGAAGTAAAGGTGCGAACTCATTCATGGCGCAATTATACTTCATCTCAATCTTAAAGGATAATGTTTATTCTCTCTATTTAAGAAAATTACAAACTTTTTACTTTTTTTGCTGCATCGACTTTTTGTGCATCGACTCTATGAGATGCTCTGTGACTGCGAGTGTCGCTTTGTAATAGCTCAAAAGAGGATCTTTGGTCGCTGATTTGAGTTGCTCCAATTTTTTTATTTTCTCTCCATGATTGATAATCATCGAACTATTCATTCCATAGTGAGGCTGCTCTGCATTGAGAAGATCACTTCCTACTGCGATGTATGGAGTGTTTGGGAGTGTAAGATTGTAGAGTGTTGGAAATATGTCTTTTTGAGAACCTGCAA
>CAZJRG010000155.1:0-3027 GCA_964548435.1 uncultured Sulfurimonas sp.
TCTTAAAAAGGTCGTTGAGGAGGCGGGTGAGTTTAGCTTTGCAGTAAAAGATGACGATGCGCACGAGATCGTCTATGAAGCGGCTGATCTTACCTATCATGTGCTTGTGGCACTTGCTTCAAAAAACATCTCTCCAGATAGAATCAAACAAGAGCTCGCTCGAAGATTTGGTATGAGCGGAATCGCAGAGAAAAACGCAAGAGAGCAGTAGTGAGTCCTAAAATAACTGCATTTATAGAGGGGCTCATCATGTATGACTACATCCTCTTTGGTGGAGTTTTTTTTCTTTTTTTGCTCTTTATAGTAGTGTCGATTTTGACAAGAAAAAAGGTTTTTTTAGCACTTTTTTTTATTGTTATGGCATTTAGTACCCTCATACTCGGACCCACTTTGGGCTACATTGCGATGCACAAATATCTCTTTAAAAACAGTGTCGTTTTAGAGAGTCAAAAACGACTCACTTTTACCAAAGCGGTCGTAGTCAAAGGGAGCATTACTAATGAGTCTGAATTTGATTTTACATCATGTAAGGTGAGAGCAAATCTCTACAAAATAAGCACTAATAAATATAAAAACTATCTCTTTTCTCTTAAGCCCTTGAAAAAAGCGTCGATGCTTACCCCTGCGATACCTAAAGGCTCGACACATCAGTTTAAGCTTTTTATAGAACCCTTTACATACTCAAAAGAGTACAACATCACTTTAGGAGCGGATTGTAAATGATTGCACTTAACTACTGGCACTTTATTGTTTTTGGGGTTGTTGTCTTAATATTTTTAGGCGGTGTTGTCACAGCGCTCAAACAAGAGAATAGAAAGCTTCAGATTACTGTGTTTATCATAGTGAGTGTCATTTCACTTCTGTTGGCATTTTTTTCTATTTTTGTTGTTGACAAATACACCAAAGAGGTAAAACTCTACAAACTTGAAAATAAGCGACTTCTAAGTATCGAAAAAATCGTTTATACGGGGATCGTGAAAAATGAAGGCTCGCATAAGATAGCAAAAGTTACTTTAGAGCTCAAGCTAGTCAATCAAGGGCATGCGACAGGAAATGTAAAAGCAGGTAGTTTCTTCAAGTCGAGTGGTTTTTTTGACTTTTTTAGCTCAGGATTAAATGTAAATTCAAAACCACAAACCATTACAAAAGAGTTTGTAGTCGCTAAAAATCTTAAACCAGGTCAAGCAGAGAGCTTCCGTGTTTACTTCGATTTTCCTCCCTATTTTCGCAGTGTTTCAGACTATGCAAAGGTTTATGCACACTAATCTTTGTCTTTGAAGCTTTGAGCATCTTTGTGGAGGTTGACTAACCCACAGTGGGTTAGTCTTAAAGAGGAGTAGTTTAGTTTGTTGTAACGGTTTTACTAAACACTTTGGTGACCATGTGTTTAAGTCTATCACTTTCACTTTGATCTAAGAAGCCGTCTGCTCCTTCAATAAACTGCCCATTGGCACCTTTTTGCATATAGTAGACATCATAGCGTGCACTCACACCAGATTTGCCACTTATGTCATAAGTGAGAGTATAAGTCTCTGTCTCGTTTGGACTAAGACGTGCATCACCTCTAGCCATATTTGAATCAGTTCCAGGACGAACCACATAAACTGAGGGTGTTGAGGCATTGTTGTCAAGGTCTAACATTCTTCCAGTCTGATGTCCATAGATACGTGTGAACTTCTCAGTCGCGTTTGAGTCGACAATCGCCGCGTTAAAGAATTTTCCTTTTGTGACACCGTTTTCGACAACCACTGTGTTTGCTACTCCCGTTCCAGTAGGTAGAGCTATAGTCACTGGTCCAACGCCACTATCAGAGTAAAATCTTTGCGAACCAAGAGCAGAACCATTTAAATCAGGGACTTTTCCTGTAAAGTTGAGATTCTCTTTGCCATCACTATTTACAGATGTCACTGTAGTTGGCTGTGAAGCTGCTAATTTTTTGCCTGTGAGTGTCACAAGTGTATTTGTTATATCTTCAAATGTTGAGACTCCAGTCGCGGATGTTGGTGTGAGTCTATTTCCTTCAGCATCAGTAACTATGACACGAGTAAGCATACGACGCATCGGATGTGCTCCTGGAAGCATGTGGCCCGTTTTGTTTTTGAGTGTTGTAGTGATTGTTAGAGTATTTCCACTTACTTCTGAAGTGATATCTGCATCAAAACCACTTTTTAGCTTGTTTACAGAAGCCGCTGGATCTGCAGTCAATTTGTTCGCACCTAAGAACCCATGAGAGTTGAGCCATTTTGCAGCGACTGGATTATCCTCGCCATAGTTATCATCATCTTCAGGGTAGAAGTGAGGTGTGAGAGCTTCTTTGTCTGTGAAGAGCTGATCTGGTTTTCCCCATTGATGCAGTACAGTTCCCTCAATGCGCTCCATGTGACATTTTTGACATTTTGGAGAGCTTGGCGTGTCTTCGTAGTTGTTGTTGCCCTCAGTTGAGACGGCATTCCATGTTGTACAAAGCTCCATAAACTGACCTGTCACCCCATCATAGGCTCCAGCTGAACGTTGGTGACATGAGAGGCAGAGTGCTTTTCCTTCATCTGCAAAGTGGTTAAAATCTTCTCCAAAGTGAGGATTAACATAGGCTGAACGGTTTGTGTCGTCATTTGTACCATTCTCATTTGTTTTGCCTGTAACACCATAAGGTCCATAGAATGGTCCACCCGTGAAGTGTGTATTGCCGTTAGTTCCGTTGATGTCTTTTCTAGCCATGCTATAGCGACCGTCAAATTGTCTATATTGAGTATCTGTTGCGGTGCTAAGTTGATGATACGATCCAAGCGCTGGTCTCTCTGGTCCTGTCACTCTAAAGAAGGCGTTCATATCAGAGTTGTTAGCATCTGAACTGTAAGCGAGTGTAGAACCAGCAGCTTTTTTAACAGCCCCATGCGCTCCAACACGAATGTCTCCTTTGAGGGTGTAGCTCATCTCATCACCAAGTCCCATAAGTCTAGGTGTCTCTATACTGTGACAAAACGCACAGTTAATTCCCTCCTTGTTCGCCTCGTGTCCTATTTCAAA
>CAZJRG010000156.1:0-2988 GCA_964548435.1 uncultured Sulfurimonas sp.
ATACACCATGCGATGATTGGTTTTTTGATTTTACCGCTTTTTACAGCCTCAATCACTTTGTACTCTTCAGTTCCACCAACTTCACCAAGAAGTATCATGTATTTTACGGCAGGATTTTCTTCCATTCTAAGAAGATTGTCGATAAACACTGAACCAACGAAACGGTCACCTCCGATAGCTACACCCTCCGCGATACCATCTGCGTTTATAGCGATGATGTTTGAAAGCTCATTAAAAAGTCCACCTGAACGTGTTACAAGTCCACATGAACCCGCACGGTGAAGTTTAGAGTTTACGATATTCTCAATTGTTCCACCAACATTTGCGATTTTAAATGCACCTGGAGCGATACCACCTACCGTAGCAGGACCAATTACTACAACACCTCTATCTCTTGCCGACTGGTTCATAGAGCGAGCGAGTCTCTCTGGAATACCCTCTGCAGTAATCATGATAGTTTTAAATCCACCAATTTCAAGCGCTTCCATCGTTACATCATAAGCAGTTCTAAAAGATGCAAAGTTCAAAAGAACATCAGCTTGAGGCTGTGCTGCTTTTGCTTCTGCAGTAGTTTTATAAAGAGGAATCATAACCTCGTCTGGACCATAAAAAAACTTTTCAAATTTGTTTCCAGAAGTTGGAGCAACTATAGCTGCAACAGATGGCTTGTCTCTTTTGATCGTGTAATCATAATCCAACATTCTTTGGATTGCAGTTGTGTTGTTGTTCCAAAAAATCGCTTGTGTATCTCTTGTAAATAATTGTGCCATATTTTCTCCTTATGCCTCTACTGCCATTCTGACGATATCTGTAACATGCGTTTCAGGTCCATAAACATCTATCCAAAGGCCAAGTCTATCTGCTGCTTCTTTAATGTCTTTAAGACCTTTTTCATAGTTTGGTCCACCACGTCTTACATAAATTTTCATACCAATCTCTTTCATCTTCGGTGCATATGCTTCAAATGCCTGAATGATACCCGTGAATGTTTTTGCAACATCTGTGAAGTTTGCAATCGCTCCACCGATGATAAGGATTTTATCACGACCTTTTGCATCTTTTTGTCTTGTCATAAGATCTAAGATAGTCTCAGCATAAAATTTAGTTTCACCTGTAGTTGGTCCACCTGAGTACTCGCCATAGTTAGCAAGATCATCAATCCCCGCCAAGTCAGCGATAGTATCAGCATACACAACTGAAGCACCACCACCTGCAACCATTGTCCAGATACGAGCTTCTGGTTTAAGAAGCGTAAGTTTTAGCGAAGCACCTGTTTTTGCATCAGCCTCTTCGATAGCTAAAACTTCAGGAGATTTCTCTTCCATACCAAACGCAGTAGGATACTCAACACTTCCCCACTCTTCTACCATCAAAAACCCTGCAGTATCGTCAAGCTTTGCAACCATGTCTAAAAGCTCAATTTTGTTGCCTTGCATTACAAAAGGATTGATCTCAAGATATGCGAAGTTGAGTTCACGGTATGCTCTAAAAAAACCTATACAAAACTCTGCAAACGCAGCCTTGTCTTTCTCTGCTACATCAGCAGGAACATTTGCTCTAATTTTCACAGCGATCTCATCTTCTGTTGCAGTGATTGGAAATGCTACTTCTGTAACTTTTTCATCCCATCCCTCTTCAACTTCCATACCACCTTCAGCAGACATATAGATAACATCATTGTCACCTACACATGTTGCTGAAACATAGTACTCTTCTGCTTGCTCATGTGGTGTGAAAGGCTCAACGATGAAGTGAGTCAACTTATCAACACTTGGTGTTCCCGTTGGTGTATCTCCATCAAACGAGAAGTATACAGACTGCTCAGTAGCAGACTTCTCATCGATCCATGATGCTGCTTTACTCAATGAGACATCACCTGGTTTTGCATCTCTAAAGAGAACAAGGTTGTTTTTACCGCGTTTACCAAAAAGCATATCTGGCTTGGCTACAAGTTTTTTCTCAGCCAACCATGCTTTTGATTTTGCAGCTTCTTGAAGCTCTGCTCCGCTTTGCACCATCACAGTTTCGTATGCATAAGTAAAGTTTGGAAAGTATTTACTCCAATGTCTAGCTAAGATCGACTTAGCATCATATTCTCGTATCGCTTTTTGAGCCATAGAAACTCCCTATTTTGATATTTGGGCTAATACTAACATATAATTATTTACTTCAATCTTTTAGTTTACTATAAGGATAAAATAGCTTTAGTTTTTGTTTATATTCGTAACACTATAGGTGTAAAGCGGGGTGTTTCTGTAACGAATAGTTACAGTTTCTGACTCAGCAGACTCTGCAATTGACTCATATAAAGATCTTTTTTCACACTTTTGAATTCCATAAAATGCCAATCTCAATTGCATCTTCTCATCGACAGAAACACAATAAAAGCCTTGCTCTTTAAGCGAAAAGGCAAGCTCTTTGGCTACATGAAAGTCATATGCAAAGTGTTTTTTGGGATTTTCAACAAAATGGTAAAGCTCTTTATTAAAAAAAACGGCTAATGAGTTAAGAGTCAAAAATACAAATGAGAGTACAAATGCCATTTTGTATGCTTTTCGATGCTCTTTAAGTCTAACATTGTAGGAGTAAATAAAAGTTTGTGCCGCTAAAGGGAGTGCCACGATCAGGTAAGGTGCAAAATGCTCAAATGTAATACTCTGACGAAAAGAGAGGAGCATAGAAAACAAAAAACCTGTTGCCGAAACATACCATAGCAGATCTATTTTGTCTGTTAAAAATCTTCTGTAAAGCGTGTAGACCAAATAGACAAAAATGATTGGCGTAAAGATGGCGCTATAGACACCTAATGTATCTAAAAAATGTCCGCTAGGAGATCCCGAAGCATCAAAACCATAAATATAGCTATCTGTCTTATCTTGCAAATATCCTAGCATTTTTCCGTTACCACATCCAACATCCAATATTTGTACAATTTTTCTATTCGGGATGTAATTTAATATCTTATCAATTTGGTTTATGTCACTAAAT
>CAZJRG010000157.1:0-2944 GCA_964548435.1 uncultured Sulfurimonas sp.
CATCTCTACATTTTGAAGCTCCATTGTTTTCATATTTTGTAAAGGTTCTAGCTCTTTTATCTTTTGCAACTCTTCATTCAAGCTTTCAGTCGATTTGCTAAGCATTTTCATTTGAGATGCTACTCCACCCTTTTGCTCTATAAGCATGTCACGATTTTTTTGTAGCCTGTTTTGCTCGTTGATACAATGGTTGCGCTCTTGAAGAAGCTCTTCTTGTTTTGCTCTATTTCTTCTGTTTTCAAGAGGATACAACCACTCAAACATCCCTAAAAGTTCCTCAAGACGGCTAACTTTGGCTTTGTATTCATCATAAAGCTTTTTGAAATCTTCGTAGTGTGTTTTGGCTGTTTTGAGCATCGAGATCTCTTTGAGTATTCTCTTGAGTTTGTTTATGTTCTGATTGTTTGTGTCATTAAACTCTACGTATTTTTTTTCTTTTCCATCGGCGACAAGAAGAGACTCTTTAAATATCGCGTTTGTCAGTGATTTTGTATTGAGTAGATTTTTATATATCTTGGTGAAAGTGCTTTGCTTGATGTCTCTTGAGAGCCACAATACGCTTTTGTCTTTTTTTGACTCTCCAAAGAGTATTTTTGAGTAATCTTTTGCTTCGTAGCGGCTAATGATGCCAATGAGATTTTTCTCTATCGACTCAAAATCCAACAGATACCGAACACCACTTTGCTCTTTAAATAAAAAATCCTCCAGCTCCTTGTATGGCCTATCTATTTTGTAATAGATAAGTTGGTTGTTTTGGTCTCGTCTGATAAGAACGCAAAACGAATAGCTCTTGTGAATCTCAAAAAGAATGTAGTTTTTGTCAAGTTTTGGGAAGTAAAAATGAAGCGTCTCTTTAATCTCTTTTCCAAAATTCCAATCATTTTTGTTTGTAATGTAGAGAAAGTTCAAAACGCCAATAAGTGATGTTTTTCCCGCATTGTTCCTACCAATAATTTGAATGGCTTTGGCATCCAAGTTTATGACCGCCTTGCTGAAGTTGGCGCTGTTGAGGAGTATTATTTTTCTGACCATTTTGTTTTTTCCTTATCTCGATGAAGTGTCGACGAGGGTTTGTTTGATTTTACTTGCAAAACTCTAAAACAGATCGTCATCATCCCCAAAGAGGCTGCTTCCCGCCAAGCCACCTAAGAAGCTTCCACCTAGAATGCCTCCCGCAAGGGCACTTCCAGTGGCGGCTCCTATGCCTGCGGAGATCAAGAAGTCGCCATCGTCGTCGTTATCATCTTTCTCCTCGATCTCCTCCTCTTCATAATCCTCGTCGTACTCCTCATCCAAGTCCTCATCCGTAGAAGCACGCATCTCTTGCGGCGTTTGCGTTTGGACAGGCATTGGCGTTTCTGGTGCCATTTCGCTTGGCTCGCTCTTTTTGGCAAATAGATTTTTTATAAACTCAAACATAACATTCCCCTTTGTTTTGATATGCAAGCATTATAAACGCAAGAAGCGAAGAGGTGGAGTCGCTTTTTACAGAAGATGCATTTTTACGTCTTCTATAAACTTAGCTCTGTTTTGAACTATGCTACTTCGTATCATTATTTTGTTTTTGTGAGCTCTGCGGTGGTGTTCAGCTCCTTGTACCTGTTTGCTGTAGATGTCGGCGGCATACTCTGCATTTTTCGTCACGATTATCACTCTTCCATCATCATCTATGATGTTCATTAGATGTGCGTACTTATAGACAAGCGACCCTATCTCTGGCGAACTTCTATATTTGCACTCTATGACGTGGAGGTGATTCTCTCTCATGAGTAAAATGTCAAACTCATTGATGATGCTGATCTCTGGAGTAAATGGGTCTGCGATGGTGACGCCGACTTCGATGTCGCTAAAGCCCAAATCTTTCACGAGCAGATAGACATACCACTCAAAAAGCCCGCCAGTTATTACTTTTTGTTGCGTTTGAAAGTCAAGTCCCATCATGCTCACCAATTGATGCGCTCTTGGGTAACGCTCTTCTCTTATGTTGTTCTTGGTCGCATCTTTTCGTAGAAGCTCAAACTCTTTTAGGTATTTTTCAAAGAGCTCTCGTATGGCGGCTGCGTTTTCGTGTGCGAAGGTTTTGTCTTCTTTGGTTTTTATCTCGTAGCCTTTTAGGAGAAAGTGATCCTCGATGCTCATGGACTTAGTGATCTTTTTTTTCTCCATGCTCCCTTGCGTGATGACATTGTAGCTGTTGGCGTGCATATCGTAAGCAAGCATCTTCACGCCACTCTCCAAGAGCTTTTGTCCCAAGAGAAGGGTGATGTTTGCGAGTCCATCAGTCGTATTTACATAGACCTGCTCCTCTCTTGCGAGCTTTTCTATCATCTTTATGAGTGCATTTATGGAGAGCAATGAGTCCTCTTGGATGATGTGCTCTTGCGTTTGGATGTCGAGAAGGTGTTTGTCGGCGTAGTTGCCCAGCGAAGAGACAAGTGCTTTGTACTCTCTGCGTTTGGCATAGACGTCGTCGTAGACGACGATATGTTTTGAGATCTGCTTTTCAAACTCGCAAAAGAGAGGAAAAATGGAGGAGTGAAAATCACCCAATATGGAGACTAAAATCATAAAGTGCCTTTTTATATTTTTCTTTATTATGGCGTAAAAAAGCTATTTTTTGTGGTTTGAGTGGTGAGAGTTTGTGTTGCAAAGAGCTAGGCTATCTATTTAGCTAGCTCTTGAAGATATTAAAACTTAAACGCCACAGAGACGTTCATGAGGTCCATGGTGTAGTCAAGCTCTAGGTAGCTAAGATTTGCTTGGGTGTATGACGCCGAGACATCGAAGTAGTCGTTGATCTCATACGTGGCGATGGCTCCGTAGCTCACTCCCATCGCAGTCGCGCTCACGGTTTTGCCCTCTGATCTGTACGACCCAAGCGACTGAAATGCGCCACCGACTTTGGCTGAGAGAATCATGCTATCAAACACCTCATAACCCAAAG
>CAZJRG010000158.1:0-2926 GCA_964548435.1 uncultured Sulfurimonas sp.
AAACACTCTACTACAAGATATCACCCCAAATCCTAACTACAAAGCACTCACTCTTACCATAGGTGAACCGCAGTTTGAAACGCCATCTTTCATACAAGAGAGACTCGCATCAACAACTGCACTATTGAAAAAATATCCAAAAACAGTTGGTGAAGATGAACTTCGTGAGGCTATTTTACTCTTTAACAAAAGACGCTTCTCGCTTGAGCTTAGCAACGAGCAGATCATTCCTACATTTGGCACACGCGAGGTGCTCTTTAATTTTCCCCAGTTTTTGCTTTTTGACAAAAAAGAGCCACTTATGGCCTACACGAACCCTTTTTATCAGATCTACGAAGGGGCTGCTATAGCATCGAGAGCAAAAGTGATCCATTTAAGTTTGACACAGGAGAATGGTTTTAAACCAAAAATAGATGAAGAGGCACTTGCAAAATGCCATCTAGTCATCCTCAACTTTCCAAACAATCCCACTATGGCAACACTCACCCTAGAAGAGCTTGGCGAGTGGGTTAAGCTGAGTCTTAAGCACAACTTTGTTCTCTTAAACGATGAGTGTTACAGCGAAATATATACAGAGACTCCACCTCCTTCACTCCTTGAAGCTTCTGTTTTTGTAGGCAATCATGACTTTAAAAACGTGCTAGTTATAAACTCTATTTCTAAACGCTCCTCTGCACCAGGGCTGCGTTGTGGGTTTATCGCTGGAGATGCTGCAATACTCAAAGAGTATATGGCATACCGCACTTACATTGGTTGCGCCTCTCCACTTCCTCTACAGAGTGCTGCTGCTGCTGCTTGGAGAGATGAAGCTCATGTAGCTGCCTCTCGTGAGATCTATAAAAACAATTTCAAAATTGCACAAGAGATCTTAGGTACACAGATTCCAAGTGCCACATTTTATCTCTGGATAAAGGTTAAAGATGCTCTTGTTTTCACACAAAAACTCTACCAAGAGTACAACCTCAAGGTGCTTCCTGGAGAGTTTTTGGGTCGCTTAGATGCGCAAGGAAACAACCCTGGAAAAGAGTACATCCGCATTGCATTAGTAGAAAATGAAGCAAACACTCGCGATGCACTTACACGTATCAAAAACTCTCTTGAAGGGGTGAGCTCAAATGGCTAACAACGAACAAACGCAACTCCTTTTAAAGAAGCTTCATGCTGCAAAAGATGCTAGAGACATCGCTTCTATGTATGTTCTAGAGCATGAGGTTAGTGAGCTGCTTGATGAAGAGCTAGCGCAAGAGTTTTACTCCACGATTTTAGAGATCGCGTTAGATCGACTTACAGATCTTTTAGAGTCTCATTCTCAGATGGATTTAAAGAGTGTTGAAGATTTTGCTACCACTCGTGCCCTCTATGAGTATGCCATCGAACACTACAGCTCAGCAGAGTTCAGTGATGCCGCTGCACTCTTTGAGATGCTTAGCGGTATAACAAATGATGAAAATTTTTCACTCTCTTTGAAAATTCATACATTTTGTGCGCAAGAAAAGATGAATTTTGACGATTTTCTTTCAAAGATTGCAGATCTTGATGCTACACAAACAAACAAAACGTTTTACATCTCTGCGTTTGTGCAAAAAGCTGAAGTGCTGCTAGACAAAATGAAGCAAAAGGGGTAAAAGATGAAAATTCATTTCATAGGTATAGGCGGAATTGGAATATCGGGGCTTGCACAGTATATGCACTATAAAGGTCATATAGTGAGCGGTTCAGACATTAAAGAGTCTGTTATCACCAAAAAACTCTCAAAAATGGGCATTAAGGTGAGTGTTCCCCATGATGGCGCAAATATAGAAGACCATGATCTCGTCATCCACTCCGCTATCATCTCCCCTCAAAACCCTGAGATTGTTGCAGCAAACTCCAAGGGCATAGAGGTGCTTGCACGTCGTGAAGCACTGCTAAAAATACTCAATGACAAGAAAGTTTACTCTATTGCGGGTGCACATGGTAAAAGTACAACAACAGCTATACTCTCCTCTATCATGAATGGTTCGGCGATTATCGGTGCGGAGTCAAAATCATTTGGATCCAATGTAAAATATGATGCTGCTTCAGACATCATGATCTTTGAAGCTGATGAGAGCGATGGAAGCTTTATGAACTCTAATCCTCACTGTGCTATCGTCATTAATGCTGAACCAGAGCACATGGAGTATTATGATTACAACTATGAGCTCTTCTACGAGACGTATAAAAAGTTTATACAGAGTGCTCCTTGTCGCGTTTTAAACGCAGAGGATCCATTTTTATCTACGCTCATTGGTCAAGTAGATGCGATTTGGCTCTACCCTTCAAAAGATATCTCAGAGATTGAGTATGTGCTCATAGAGAACGAACCACACACAAGTTTTAGACTTGGTGATCTTGGAAAGTTTCATGTTTGGGGATTTGGCAAGCATATCGTACTTGATGCTGCGTTAGCCATTCTTGCAGCGCATGAGTCTATGGAGATCGAGGAGATACGTGCAAACATCCTCACTTTTAAAGGTATCAAAAAACGTTTTGACATTGTCGGTTTTGAAAATGACAGCGTTATCATCGATGACTATGGTCACCACCCAACAGAGATTAAAGCCACTTTAGAGTCTGTAAAAGAGTATGCAGCGCTCAAAGGGTTTGATAAGATAACAGCTATTTGGCAGCCACACAAATACTCACGAACCATAGACAACTTAGAGGCATTTACGAAGTGTTTTGAAGGGGCGCAAGAGCTCATTATCCTTCCTGTTTGGCCAGCAGGCGAAGCTCCAAGAGATATAGATTTTGCTGAAAAATTTAAAGATTACAACCTTACCATGGCAGATACTATTAAACGTGCACACAACCACATCACCGTAGTCAAAGATGCACAAGATTTGCAAAAACTCGACAAAGGACTCATTATAGGGTTTGGTGCTGGCGATATCACCTATCAGAT
>CAZJRG010000159.1:0-2792 GCA_964548435.1 uncultured Sulfurimonas sp.
AGAGATGGAAAAAGCACTGAGTCTTAGATTTACTCCTGAGAAAGTGGACGACGTGCGGAGTTTCGCGCCTATCGACATCCTTGACTATATCTATGGCGTTTTGCACTCTCCAAGCTACAGAGAGAAGTACAAAGAGTTTTTAAAGATTGACTTTCCACGAGTTCCCTACCCAAACGCCAAGACGTTTTGGCAGCTTGTCCAAAAAGGCTCGCAGCTTAGAGAGTTGCATCTTTTAGAGAGCAAAACACTCGATGAGAGAGTCGTAGAGATAGAGGGCGAAGGCAAAACGCTCATCACAAACGCTCTTTCCAAAAAAGACGCGCTCATAGAAGAGTCTAAAGTCACTTTGCGCCTAAACGCGGAGGTAAGCGTCACAAACATTCCTCTTGTGGCGTGGGAGTTCTACATTGGCGGGTATCAGCCAGCGCAAAAATGGCTCAAAGATAGAGTGGGCAGAGAGCTTACGCGAAGCGACCTCAAACACTACAATCGCATCATAAACGCCCTAATGCAGACAGATAAAATCATGAAAGAGATAGATGAGATAGTCGCGTTATGAAACGCGGAGGTGTGCAAAGAGAGTTATAAAAAACCCTCTTAAGCGTTAAGATTTTTTTTGAGATCCTCGACAAACTCCGTGATGTCATCATGTAGAGCTTGAAGATCCTCTTCGTGTTCTACCTCATCGGCAAGTATTTGGCTCACGAGGTCATAGGTGACTATGTCTTTGTCGCGCGTGAGGTCTACTATGGAGCTGTAGGTCTGGATGGCGCACTGCTCCCCTTTGATGGCGTCTTTTAGGATGCTTACCACATCGAAGTTGCTTGGCGCGTCATAGCCGCAGTTTGAGTGTTTTGTCCAGTCGTTTGGGTGTAGAAGCGGCGTACCGCCAAGTTGAAGGATTCTATCGGCTACCATAGTCGCGTGTCTGAGCTCATCGGCGGCGTGTTGGTTAAGCTCTGTGATGGCGGCGTCTTTCATAATGCCTTTGACTACTTTGCTCTCTATGAAGTATTGGTAGTATGCAAGCCACTCATCTGCATACGCTTTATTTAAAAGGGTGATAATCTCTTTAACTTCTAAACCTTTGATAATAGAATTTCCTACTCTAGCCATTGCTAACTCCTTAAAATTTATAATTAGACTATAGAGGATTTCGGATTAAATGTTTATTAACTCAAATTTACTTATAGTAAGAGTCTCAAACGCCACTACAAAAGAGTCTTCATGAAAAAAACTACTGCCACCATAGATGCCAACGAAGCAGTTGCACGAGTCGCCCACAAGATAAACGAAGTCATAGCCATCTACCCCATAACCCCCTCCTCTCCCATGTCAGAACTGAGTGAGATCTACACGATGCGAGGAGAGAGAAACATCTTTGGAACTCTGCCGCAGATCATGGAGATGCAAAGCGAAGGCGGGGCGAGCGGCTCAGTTCATGGAGCACTTCAAACTGGTGCACTTACCACCACCTTTACCTCCTCTCAAGGGCTTTTACTCATGCTGCCAAATATGTACAAAATAGCAGGTGAGCTTACCCCTACCGTTTTTCATGTCGCCGCTCGCTCCATAGCCGCACAAGCACTCTCCATCTTTGGCGATCATAGTGACGTGATGTCGGTACGCCAAAGCGGTTTTGCCATGCTTGCTTCAAGCTCGGTGCAAGAGGCGCATGACATGGCACTCATCTCTCAAGCGGCATCTTTGGAGTCTCGCATTCCATTTTTGCACTTCTTTGATGGCTTTAGAACTTCGCACGAGATAAACAAGATAGAGCTTTTAGAGGAGTCAACACTCAAAGCGATGATTGATGATACTCTCGTAGATGCTCACAGAAGTCGTGCTCTCTCGCCTGATCATCCCATCATTCGTGGGACATCACAAAACCCTGATGTCTACTTCCAAGGCAGAGAGAGTGTCAATGTCTACTATGAAAAACTTCCAGAGATACTCGACGCCGCGTTTGAGAAGTTCGCCTCGATAACGCAGCGAAGATACGAGCTCTTTGAGTATGTGGGCTCGCCAAACGCCACAAGACTCATAGTGGTGATGGGTTCAGCTACCCAAACACTCCATGAGAGCGTGGAGTATCTCAATACTGAGGGCGAAGAGGTCGGAGTGCTCAAAGTGCGGCTCTTTCGCCCATTTAGCATCAAGCACTTCATAAATGCAGTGCCAAAAACCATAAACGCCGTCGCAGTTTTAGACAGAACAAAAGAGATTGGCGCTGCGGGAGAGCCGCTCTTTCTTGATGTGGTGAGTGCTTTTCATGAGCTCTATGATGAGGGTCAGCTTGGCTTTACTTTGCCAAAAATCATAGGCGGCAGATATGGTCTCTCCTCAAAAGAGTTTACTCCCGCCATGGTAAAAGCCATCTTTGATGAACTCCAAAAAGAGCAGCCAAAACGCCACTTCACCATCGGCATACACGATGATGTGATGCAGAGTTCGCTAAAGTGGGATGAGAGTTTTACGATTCCACACAAGGGAAGACTTGAAGCCCTTTTTTATGGGCTAGGAAGCGATGGAACGGTGAGTGCCAACAAAGGTGCCATCAAAATCATAGGCGAAGAGACACCCAACTTTGTACAGGGTTACTTTGTCTACGACTCGAACAAATCAGGCTCTATGACCACTTCGCATCTGCGTTTTGGAGCTGAGATGATTCGCTCGCCCTATCTTGTGCGCGAGGCTGATTTTTTGGCGTGTCATCAGAGTGTTTTTTTAGAGAAGTTTGACATCTTGCGTTATGCCAAAAAGGGAGCGACATTTCTGCTCAACTCCCCATT
>CAZJRG010000160.1:0-2784 GCA_964548435.1 uncultured Sulfurimonas sp.
TTTGCCAACTCCACGGCGAACCTCTGGCATCTCTATGCCATGATCGACCGCGTTTCTAAGCATGTGAACAAGGGGATCAGCGATCTTTTCGATGACGGTTTTATCTAGTTCTGTCTCACCGCCTGTGATGGTGAAGTTTATCTTTTTACCCAGCTTATTTGCCACATCACGTACCACGCGGTGCAGCTTCTCAAAGGAGTCGCCAACACTGAGGAGTCGGATCTGCATTACATTGTTTCTGAGTGTTTGCAAGAGCGAGCCTAGCTCCAAAGAGAGATCTTCTAGCTGTGTATCTTGTGTCTGCTCAACATGCTGTGCCATTTTGATGTTAAGTGTAACCATCTCACTGATAGTGTCGATGAGCAGGTCGATCTTCTGAGAGTCTACACGCAGTGATTGAGTAGGCTTTTGTGTCTGCTGCGTTTGGCTTGTTTGTGGCTCATGTATCTCTTTTGTTTGCTCTTTGAAAGTCTCGCTTCTCTCTAATTTTTCAACAGGCTCATCTGCCTCATCGTCTGTTTCATCCTCCATCATCTCAAAACCCTCTATCTCTAGAGAATCTTTTGGCTGCGTTTGTGTGAGTTTGAGAATTATGTCATCCTCCACAAACTCAAAAACTTCTAAAATCTCAGCTTCACTCGCTTGTGAATCAAACAAAATATTAAAACGCAGTGCAGGAATACAGGGATCAATCGCATCTAAAAATGGGAGCTCTTGTGTATCTATGCGTGTCTCTTTGATGGTGCCAAGTTTGGCTAGATAGGCAAGAATGGAGAGCAGATCCATGCCTGTCTCAAAAAAACCCTCTTTGAGATGAAGATCCATCTCCCAAAGTGTTGGGCTAGAAGAGGAGATCTCTTTGCTTGCGCTGGGTTTTTGGAGTGCTGGCTCGCTAAGTGTTTCACCCTTTAAAAATCGCTCTATACGCATCTTGAGTTCTCTATCTTGCTCAAGTGCAGCTTCACTTAAAGGAGTGCTATTTACTGCCGACTCCACAAGGAGCGCTACATGATCCTTGCACTCTAAAAAGAGCCCCAAATGAGCATCACTCCATGCGATTTTGTCACTTCGTATGGCATCCATAAGGTTTTCCGCCACATGCGTAAACGCGATGATATCGCTAAAGTCAAACATCCCCGCCACACCCTTAATGGTGTGCATAGCACGGAAGATAGTTCCTATGTGCTCTTTGCTTGCTCCTTGCTCTTGAATGTCTAAGAGTGCGCTCTCCATCATCTGAAGCTGTTCAACTGCATCTTCGTTAAAGTAAAGTAACTCTTCACTCATTGACAATCTCCTGCGAGTATCTTTTCACAGCCACAGAGTGCTAACGCAGCCATAACACCGTTTGTGCAGTTTGTGAGTTTGAGCTGGCGTTTTTCATTATGGAGTGTTTTTTGAAGACTCAAAAAGAGCTGTATGGCACTCAAATCTATTTTGTTTACATTGTGCAGATCGAGTTCTAAAAGACTCTCTTGCGAGAGCGAATATGCTAAAAGTGTCTCATGGAGCTCTTCTATGTTTGCTATGGTGAGAGCGTCAAATTGAAGTTGCATCTTTTAGCCTAAAAGCTTCTGCACGACCATCAAAAACTTCTCTTTGTCAAAAGGTTTGAGCATCCATGCCTTCACGCCAAGCGCTTTTCCCTGCTCTTTAAGCTCGCTTGAACTCTCAGTCGTGAGCATAACGATGGGAATATGTCTGTATGCGCGCACCTCTTTGATGTTCTTTACCATCTCAAGACCGCCCATGATGGGCATGTTTACATCACTAAAGATAAGATCAAACTGATGGTGCTTCATAGCCTCTAAGCCTTCAGCACCATTTTCGACCAAAACCGCCTCATGACCCGCCTCTTCAATGGCTTTATGCGCCACCATTCTTATAAGACCTGCGTCATCCGCTACAAGAATTTTTTCCATAACATAAGATGTATCTTTTTGTTAAATTAGAATGATTTTATCAAAGAAAACTTAAATAAATTCTGTATTTTTGTTTATTTAAAAACTACTCTCTTTGATGAACGTAAATAGGAGCTGTTTATAGACTCTCTCTATCAAACTTTTTGGCTCTGCCTGAGCGACAAGGCTCCCTTTTTGTCGAAACGCGATCTTTTGAGGCGCTTGGACAAGAGAGGCGCTGAGCTTGTAATGCGTCTCTTGCATCTTTAGCGTCTGCGTCACATCAAGATGGGTCGCTATATCTCCTCCAAAGTCACTGGAGAGCTCCTTAAACTCAAGGGTTGAGAGCGAAACATTTGAGAGCGATTCTACCTGCGCATCTAAATCTTCAAAGCCCGCGACACTTGAGATAAATGTAGCTTTGGCTCCCACACTAAGGCGCTCTTTGTCATGTGCATCGCAAAACGCCACGACTCGATATGAGCCCTCCCCAAGCAGAGCAAAAAGTGGCTCTTTGTGACTCACCCACTGCTCTCTTTTTATATCGCCAAGCCAAACGATTTTACCATCAAAAGGTGCGTAAAGATGGAGTTTAGCTTTAGTTTTTAGCAATTGAGATCTTAACATATATTCTTCATAATCTGATGTTCCAACAAATTCACCTAAATTTTTGGTTAATTGTGGACCAGCAAACCATGCTGCATAAATATCAGCATCTACGTCGCCAGCCATACCCACCAATGGAGATAATCTCAATCCTTCTGTTAAAGAAGTACCTGCTTGCTTCAATGCTAATAATCTATTTGCATCTCCTCTTAAAGCTTCCATAGCACCTTGTTCAGATAACATTTTATTGCCAGATGTGATTAATGCTTTTCTTTCT
>CAZJRG010000161.1:0-2778 GCA_964548435.1 uncultured Sulfurimonas sp.
CAGATACTCAGGGCTAGAGCTCTCCCCTCACCCATTTGTAATGGACTTTGCAGAGGATTACAAATGCCATAAGCATCTCTATGAAGAGAGCTATCAACTCCTAGCGGACGAAAAATCAAGAGAGACATTTGTAAAACTTCTTAACTTCAAGATCAGCTTTGACTATTCGTTTATGCAAGGGTTTGAGAACAGGCATGAAGCGCAGTATTTTGACAAAGAGATATTGCCAGAAATGAAAAACTTATGCTTTGTAGATGGCGGTGGTTATGTAGGTGACACAGCCAAAGAGCTCATAAAAAACTACCCAGACTACAAAAAAATCTACCTCATAGAACCCATAGCAGAGAATCTTCGCATCGCCAAACGCGACTTGGCGGCATATGAAAACATAGCATTTATAGAGTCAGGGCTTTCAAATAAAAAAGCCGAACTCTTTTTTCATGAGGAGAAATCATTCTCCGCTCTCTATGGAAGCGGCTCACAAAACGTAAAAGTAGACACACTTGACAACATCCTACAAGAGAGAGTCGACTACATCAAGCTTGACATCGAAGGAGCCGAGCTTGAAGCGCTAGAGGGAGCAAAAGCAACCATACAAAAGTACAAACCCATCTTGGCTGTCTGCGTTTACCATAAAGCAGAGCATTGGTACAGAGTCCCTCAGTTGGTCTTAGAGATGGAGAGTAACTACAAAATTTATCTTAGACACTACATGGAGGGAATTTTTGAGACGGTGATGTACTTCATTCCCCCATCTATGCCTAAAATAGAGCCAGATAGCAGGCTCTAACTCTCTTATATTTGCTCTATAATGCCCAAAAACAAGGAGCTGAGGCAGCATGAAATATCTTTACATCTTGAAAGTCGGAACTACATTTACAGCTATAAAAAAGTCTTATGGGGATTTTGATCTTTGGGTGGCAAGCTCTTTTGGTTCCAAAAGAGTAAAAATCAGAGTCATAGATACCCACACAGCAAAGCGTTTGCCAAACATAGCCACTGCTAGCGGCTTTGTCATTACAGGTTCACACTCCATGGTCACAGATGAGCTGGCATGGAGTCTAAGAGTTGAAGCGTATGTGCGACGCATCGCAAAAACCCAAACACCACTCCTTGGCATCTGTTACGGTCATCAGCTCATAGCCAAAGCGCTTGGCGGTAGAAGCGGCTACAACCCAAAAGGCAAAGAGATAGGTACAAAACAGATAAAGAAGCTAAAAAGTGGCTACATAGACCCACTTTTACAAGGTATACCCGCTGCGTTTGAAGCACATGAGACTCACTCGCAAACGGTACTAAAAGTGCCAAAAGGCTCAAAGGTATTGGCAAAAAGTGCAGGTGACAGTCATCAAGCAGTTCGCTATAGAGAAAACATCTGGGGTGTGCAGTTTCATCCTGAGTTTGATGCAAACATCATGAGAGAGTACATCATTCACGGTCATAACGATCAGACCCTTTTAGAGGGAGTCAAACGCTGCGATATGAGTGCTTTGGTGCTTAGAATTTTTGAGAGACTTATGTAATAGCTCTCTGTAAGTCAAATTCCAATATACTATTTTTTCACTAAAATAACTGGATTTGCATGACTTCACTTACAAGCTACATTCACAACGTCAAAAGACTCTTTACGACTGGAAACGCTAGAGAGCATAGCTATCGCGGCGACCTCCAGCAACTGCTTAATGCCATCATAAACGACAAAGACATCATAGTCACCAACGAACCAGCACGCATAAGAGACGTGGGAGCACCTGACTATAGCATCACCAAAAAAGAGATACCTATCGGCTACATAGAAGCCAAAGACATAGACAAACCACTCGGCTCAAAAGAGTACAAAGAGCAGTTTGACAGGTATAAAAACGCCCTTGACAATCTCATCATCACCGACTATTTGGAGTTTTGGTTTTACAGAAATGGCGAACTCACGCACAAGATAAAGATAGCGAGCATAGAAGATGGCGCCATAGTAGAGCATGAGGAAAACTTCGCGAGCTTTATTGAGTACATTCGCAACTTTACGACCCACATATCGCAAAGCATAAAAAGCCCAAACAAACTAGCTCGTCTTATGGCGGGGAAAGCGCGGCTTTTAGAAGACGTCATACAAAAAGCCATTCAAAGCAATGAAGAGAGCGAAGAGAACAACTCGCTCAAAGAGCAGATGCAAATCTTCAAACAAAACATCATCCACGACATAACGCCGCAGAGTTTTGCCGACATCTACGCCCAGACTATCGCATATGGAATGTTTACGGCAAGACTTCATGACAAAACGCTGCAAAACTTCAGCCGACAAGAAGCGCAGTATCTCATCCCAAAATCAAACCCGTTTTTGCGCGGACTCTTCAACTACATAGGCGGAGCCGATTGTGATGACAGGCTTGTTTGGATCATCGACTCTCTTGCAGAGGTCTTTTTGGCGACAAACATCGAAGAGCTTTTTGTCGACTATGGCTCAAAAAGCGGCATGAACGACCCAATACTGCACTTTTACGAGACATTTTTAGGAGAGTACAATCCAGCTCTTAGAAAGGCTCGTGGTGTTTGGTACACTCCTGAGGCGGTGGTAGACTTCATAGTAAGAGCGGTCGATGAGGTTTTAAAAGATGAGTTTGGTTTGGAAGATGGGCTCATAGACGACTCTAAAATCACCATAAAAGTAGACGACAAAGACGCGGGGTTCACCCCAGCGGGCAAACAACGCCAAAAGGAAGTAGAGACGCATAAAGTGCAAATACTTGACCCTGCTACTGGCACTGGTACTTTTTTGGCTGA
>CAZJRG010000162.1:0-2728 GCA_964548435.1 uncultured Sulfurimonas sp.
AATCTCTGAGTGTGTGATCTTTTCATCTAAAAGACGAGCCGCATAGGTAATAGAGCTAATACTAATCTCATCCATACACTCCTGTGAACTCACCACCATCGCACTCTTAGAGCCACCAATCTTTAAAGCTTCAGCCATCTTTGGAACAAACTCTTTACTAAAGACGCCTAGCATTGACTTCTCTACTCTTGCTGGATTTGTGAGGGGTCCTAAGATGTTAAAGATAGTCTTTTCGGGAATGGTTTTGCGTACAGGCATAATGAAACGCATGGCGCTATGGTGATTTTGTGCAAACATAAAGGTAAATCCCGTCTCTTCTAAGAGTCTAGCACTCTGCTCTATAGAGAGATCTAGTCTTACGCCCAGAGCCTCAAACATGTCGGCACTTCCGCTCTTAGAGGTTACAGAGCGGCTTCCATGTTTGGCTACCACACAGCCGCAAGATGCCACAAGAAGCGCCACAGTCGATGAGATATTAAAAGAGCCTATCTTGTCACCTCCTGTGCCTACGATGTCTATGGCGTTTTTGCGCAACTCTTCATTTATTGGGAGTTGTGTGGCGAAACTTCTCATCACATCAGCCGCCGCAGCTATCACTTGAGTGGATGTCGACTCATCGAGTCTCATCCCTACTAAAAACTCTCGCATCGCTTCATCACTCATCTGGTGCTCAAAAAGCGAAGTAAATGCAGCTTGTGCCTCTAGATAGTTCATACTTTTAACTCCTCAATGTACTCATTTTGCAGAGATTTTGGTGTTGATTTTGTTGTGGGAATTTGCAGCACTCTATAGCTTTGGGGTGCTTGAAGATAGTTGATGGTAATGAGATCGCCTACATGCACCTCTTTGCTCGCTTTGACCACTTTATCATTTACGAGCACAACACTGTTTGCAATCATATCTTGTGCGACTGAACGGCGTTTGGTGATGTTTACTGCGTTTAAGTATTTGTCAATGCGCATTTTCACTTACTCTTTTGTTTTTTTATCTGCATCAGTAGCAAGAGAGAGACTCTATTGCGGTTTGTATGGTGATATTTTTCTTATTGTAGTGAAACGAAACTGAGAGAAACGTAAGAGAAAGAGATTTTGGAACACTAATTGCTAACAAAAGTGCCCAAAAAGTAAAATTAGAAAAAAAAGATGCCAAAAAACTTTAAAGCATCTTTTCAAACTCCTCTTTAGAGACTGATTTTGAGAAGAGATACCCTTGATAGAGATCACACTTGAGATCTGCTAAAAACTCTTTTTGATACTCCTCTTCAACACCCTCGGCGACAATGCTGAGGTTGAGGTTTTTGGAGATGTCTATGATGGTTTTTACAAGAAGCGCATGATGTGTATCTGTTAGCTCTGAGATAAATGACTTGTCAATCTTGAGCTCATCGACTGGAATCTCGCGCAGATAAGAGAGTGAAGAGTAACCTGTTCCAAAATCATCCATAGAAAAAGAGATGTTGTAAGATTTTAGGTTGTTGATGATCTTAATGAGTTTTGGAAGATCATCAGAGGTACTCGACTCGGTAATCTCAAAGATTATCTTTGTGTTGCACGCTTGGATATTGTACTTCTCAAAGAGCCCTTTTACTATGTTTCTAAACCCTTGATGAAGGAGCTGGCGCATGCTGATGTTTATAGATATTTGCTGGAGTTCGAGACCTTTTTGATGCCAATCGACGACGCTTTTGAGTGCTTCTTCTAAGATGTACGCACCCAGCGTGACAATGTAACCCGTATTTTCGGCAATAGGAATAAATACATCTGGAGTAATCATGCCAAGTTTGTAGTTGTTCCAGCGCGCAAGCACCTCACAACCGACAATTTTCCCACTTACATCTACTTGAGGCTGGTAGGTGAGGTAAATCTCTCCTCTTTCTATAGCAGAGTTGAGCATCAACTCAATGTCGAGCTTCTCTTCAATAATGCTTGAAAGCTCTTCGTTAAAGATGATAACGCCATCACGACCCTTGCGTTTAGCCTCATACATCGCTATATCCGCCTCTTTTAAGAACTGTCCGGCTTTGAGTTTTGGGTTGTTAATGATACTTATACCGATGCTAGCACTAATGAAGAGATTGTTGCCATCTATGGAGTAGTTGCGTTTGATCTCACTGAGTAGCTGTTTTGAAAAGATCTCCGCCTCATAAAGAGCCTCTTTGTTGCTAGGGTATGCATTGCCCAAGATACAAAACTCATCACCACCCAAACGAGCAACACTGTTTGCGTATGTATCACAAATGCTTTTCATACGTGAAGAGACCTGAATCAAAAGCTCATCTCCCACATCGTGACCAAGCGTGTCGTTGATGGTTTTGAAGTAGTCAAGATCCACTAGCAAAAGATAGGTGTATTTGTCTCTATTGTGACGTGCGGAGTTCTCTAAAAGCTCTATAAAGTAGCGTCTATTTCCAAGTTTTGTAAGGTGGTCATGGTAGGCTTGATAACGGCTTTTGAGAAGATAGTCGTGTGTGTTTTTCGCGGCATAGAGCAAAACGCCAGTAAGCACAAATGTAAAAAATGTGAGTAGATAACTGTAGGGCTCATGCACAAGATAAAAGTAGATGCCAAGAGGAAGCATAAGGCTTGATACCGTCGATATAACAAGCTTTTTTTGAGATGCCAAGATGGTGGCTGCTACAACAGCACTCCCAAACTGTGTAGCAATCCCAATGTAGTGCATCTGCATATCATCTCGAAGCACATAGGTGACAAACATAATAGTCCAGATA
>CAZJRG010000163.1:0-2702 GCA_964548435.1 uncultured Sulfurimonas sp.
GCAGACACGAAGCATCACTCAAAAAGTGCAAGGCATCACTACGAAGCTCAGCACAAATGCCAATAAACAGCATGATTCTATGGTGCTCATGGATCAAGAGAGTCTACAGATGCAAGAGGATATAGTACAGACCGATCAAGATATGAAACTTGCAAAAGAGCAACTCGATGATGCAAACCAAAATCTTCAAGCCATAGGCAAGAAAATAGACCACTTTACACACAATGTGCAAGAGAGTGCAGAGCTTGAAAATAGTATCTCTACGAAGTTGACAGAGTTGACACACTCTGCTGAGGAGATTAAGAACATTTTGACTGTGATCTCTGACATAGCAGATCAGACAAATCTTCTCGCCCTAAACGCAGCCATAGAAGCAGCTCGTGCAGGAGAGCATGGTCGCGGGTTTGCAGTTGTCGCCGATGAGGTGAGAAAACTCGCAGAGCGCACACAAAAATCGCTCACCGAGATACATGGAAGTGTCAATGTTGTTGTGCAGTCCATCAACGACACAAGTGAAAACATGCATACAAATGCGCAAAACATTAACAGACTCAGCAGTGATTCTATGGAGGTGCAAGCAACACTGAGCCAGACCATTGCCATAGTAGCCCAGTCGGCAAATCTCTCGGCAAAATCATCGCAATCTTTTGAGAAAAATATACAAAAACTTCAAAAACTTATACTTACCATAGGTGCTGTTGAGTCACTCTCAGGTGAAAGTGTTGAAAATATTAAAGAGATAGTAAGCACCATAGAGGCACTTGCAAACTCTACAAAAGAGCTCGAGCGCGAGCTTGGTGTCTTTAGAACGTAGTAGCACCATTAACTGACATCAAATGCATACAAAAAAAGGCATAATCTCTTTAAAATAACTCACGAAAATTTGAGGAAGATTATGCCAAAAAGATATGTTATAGGCGATGTGCATGGATGTCTCTACACACTCCAAAAACTTTTAGGGCGACTTGAGTCAAACGCAGAGATCATACTTGTAGGTGATCTTTGTGACAAAGGCAAACACTCTAAAGAGCTCATAGAGTTTGTGATGCAAAATGGCTACAAATGTGTCAAAGGCAACCATGAACACCTTATGCAGAAGTATCTCTACGATGCAGTCATGAGCAACAAACACTCCCCTTGGAGTGAAGACTATCGCTATGGCGGCATAGAGACTTTTAAGAGCTACATAGATGATACAGAGAGTATGCACAGACACCTTGAGTGGCTCAAATCTCTTCCAACATACATAGAGATACAAGCCGACAAACACTACTTCATCACTCATGGTTATGCACTTCCTTACTACGACAAACGCGATGATGCTGCGTTTTATAATGACTTTTTACTCTCGCGTTATGAAGAGGGTATGGATGTTCCAGACTCTAGTCTCATCAACATTTTTGGGCACTGCGTTTTTGATGAGGTGATAGTACATAAGAACTTTTATGCCATAGATACAGGGTGTGCTTATGGTAAAAAGCTCACCGCGTTAGAGTTAGGAACTATGCGTATCATTCAAGAAGAGATGGACAAACGCGACTCGAGTTACGAGATAAAAGAGCTGCTGCTTGAACACTTGGAACTCTTCACTTACGGACACAATGCAGAACTCCTCGCCGCACACATCGATGAGCGATTTGTCGCGTTTGATGTGGTCTCAACTGAAGTGGCTGCGTTTATGGTGGAGAGCTTTGGCGAAGAGGGTCGAGAGCAGATACCAAAGATGCTAGAGAAAAAACAGCTTTTCATCAAACAAGCGAAAAAATTTGTAGAGGTAAAAGGAGGGTGGTGATGTTAGATCTGCAAGATATGAGAAGGGATTACAAACGAGCCGAGCTTGATGAAACAAGTGTAAACGCAAGCCCATTTGCGCAGTTTGAGCAGTGGTTTGGCGAGGCACAAAAAGCAGAGCTTAGTGAGCCAAACGCCATGGTGGTCGCCACCGCAAACGCAGCGGGCATGCCAAACATTCGAGCGGTTTTGCTTAAGATATTTGATGAACGGGGTTTTGTCTTTTTCACCAACTACAACTCCGACAAAGCCCGTGAGATAGAGCAAAACCCAAACGTCGCTGCGGAGTTTTTGTGGCTGGACTTAGAGCGTCAAGTGCGCATCCTTGGAAAATGCGAGAAGATTAGCACCGCTGAGTCGCTCTCCTACTTCATGAAGCGCTCGCGCGGCAGTCAGATAGGAGCATGGGTGAGTGACCAAAGTTCGGTCATAAGCTCAAGAAAGTTTTTGGCGATGCAAGTGGAGAAGATAAAAGCCAAGTTTCAAAACGGTGAAGTCCCTCTGCCAGACTTCTGGGGAGGCTATCGTATAATCCCACAAAAAATAGAGTTTTGGCAAGGAAGAGAGAGCAGACTCCATGACAGAATTCTTTACACTTTAGAAAGCAATGGAAGCTGGAGCATCTCGCGTTTGGCACCGTGAAAAGATTAGGAGAGTAGTGAAAGATTTATTTTATCTATTGTATGGCATAGTTACATACAATGTATGTATATATAAAGGTTTGAAGTGATTTCATTTGGGCACGAGAAAAACAAACTTCTCAAAATGCAAAGAGGTATTGGATTTGAGGATATTATCTTGGCTATGGAAGAGGGAAAAATTCTTGACGTGTACGATCATCCCGATCCACACAATTATCCAAATCAAAAAATTTATGTCGTTGAAGCACTGGAGTATGTCTATCTAGTGCC
>CAZJRG010000164.1:0-2697 GCA_964548435.1 uncultured Sulfurimonas sp.
ACGGTACTACCGCTGTAAAATCCAGAAAGGGCATCTGTTCCAAACTTGGCGGGCTGTTTGTAGCTCAGAGGAAAGTAGGTGGCATTTTTCATTTTTTTTGCAAGACTCAGCATGTGTGTCGAGAAAAATTTATTGAGCTTAAGATTTTCGATTTTCTTGTAGTTTTGAGTGTAAACGAGTCCGTCTGTGACAAAATAGTAAGTCGGTCTCCATTGCGTTTCATCAAATGCTAAATAGATTTTATTGCAGGCAAAAGTGATCTCGTTTTGGAGCTTTGCAAGATCTTCTATCTGTAAACTCGGTCCGTTGGCTACGATAAAAGCTCTTTTGTCGCGATGTTTGTTTTTGCATCCCATAAGCTTGAAGTAGCTCATGCTGTAAACGGATTTTAAGCGCTTTATTTGAGGGCGAACTTTTGTCATCAGCAGATAGTGCCAAAAACTTTTATAAAGAGTGAACTCCATACTTCCAAGCTTCTCTCAAGCAAAATATATCTTCTCTCTTTTGTGACCTAGTTTAAGTAGAGTCTTTAAAATCTCTTGCGCATAGTTTGGCGAAAGGATGACGATGGCATCGCATTGGTAGGCAGATGCCTCCGTGTAAGCTCTGCATAAATCGTTTTTCTGATTTTTGTCCAAAAAACCTTCTATGGCGGTTTGATGACTCTCTTGGAGATAGCTTGCAAACCTTGTTGATGGTAAGTTACAAGGGGCTATCAAAACCTTTTTGCCTGTAAGTGCCGATGAGTTCATTTTTGCAGCCTCTTGATGTCACTAAGTAGTATCTCGGCACTTCTGCCATCACTCACTTCAAAGAGTTTGTCCTTAAGCGATTCTCTTCGCTTTTTGTGGCGATCCTCTTTGAGTGATTGGAGCATCGCCTCTTCGAGCATGTCAAGCGTGTAGAGCTTCTCTCCAGGAGTATACTCTTCAAAATCGAGCATAAAATCCCCGTGAGACTTGATGTAATGCTCTTTGTCGTAGAGAAAAAAGAGAATCGGTTTATCTAAGAGAAGATAGTCAAAGTAGACCGAGGAATAGTCCGTGATGAGGGCATGACTCAGTGATAAAACAGGGTAAATATCATCAGTGGTTGGATAAAAAAGTATGCCTTCTTTGTAGTTCTCATGATAGCTAAACGCCGTAGTGTCTAGTGAGGCATCATAAAAACTCTCTTGCCTTGTAAAAGGGTGTGTTTTTATCACGACTATTATGGCGTTTTCTTTTGCAAACTCGTTGAGTCTAGAGAGCTCTATGGGGTTTGGTACCTCTATATCTGGACGCCATGTAGGCATGTAAACAAAGATTTTTTTCTCTGTTTGTTGTAAAAAATTATAGATTTTATCATCTAGCAATGCTAGAGATTTTGGACTCGGCTTGGATGTGAAAAATATATCGTTTCTTGGATAGCCCGAGTTGATGAGTTTTTTATAGTTAAAGAGATTGGCAAACGCATACTCTGAGACAAAGTTTGATGTCGAAACGACAAGATCATATGTGAGCTTTTTGTAGTCAGCCAAATGTCCTATCTTTTTGAGCGGTATCCCGTGCCATATCTGCACACTCTTTGAGTTGAGTAAAAAGATGAAATGCTTTTGCATAATAGGATTGTGATCTAAAATCTTTACCCGTGATCTCAAAGCATAGTAGATCCCTCGAATGGAGTCTATCGGGGCGATATTGAAGTTGGCGTTACGAAGTTTTTTGATCTGTGTTTTGTTATCGCTTATGATGGCGATTTTGTAAGAACTGTTTGTGTCGAAATAGGCATAAAGCTCTTTGATATTGAGGTCAACAAAATCAGGGGCGAAAAAGAGTATAAAGTTTTTATCTTCAAGATATTTTTTGAGATGCGTAAAGAGAAATCTCTGAATTTTCAAAGAGAATTGTGATTTTGTATTTTTTAGTGACTCTTTGATGAGTGAGGTCTCTTTAAATTCCGTCTTAAACGCAATGAATTTTATCTTTTTTCTTGGTATGTTTTTGCGTCTGTACTCTTTGGAAATTTCTGAGGCATAGTTTGGTGAAGCGATGTAAATCGTGTCGCACTCCTCAACATCAATGGTATCGATTCTGTAGATGTTATCTCCCGTTTTAGTGCCATCAAGGTATCCTAAAAACTCATACTCGTAGTGCTCATCCAAAAACTTTTTTAGACTCTTGGTCATCGACGAGTAGGGTGCTAGATAAACTCTCTGCCCTTTTTTAATGTTCATGACCTTATTCATCTGCTCGCCTTGCTAAATAGAGTGTTGACAACTCTCATAGAAGTGTTGGCATATTTGTAAAAGTAGAGCATTTGACAGAGTGTTTTAGTGTTATGACTCTCGGGTTTTAAGAGAGCTTGCGTTAACTCGCATTGATCTTTCACATGCACCCCAGGCGTAAATTTCTCATACTCATACAAAAACCCCTGCATATTCACCTCATACTCCTCTCTATCATAATCAAAAAAGATGATAGGGCGATTTAGCAGCAAAAAGTCAAAGCAGACCGAAGAGTAGTCGGTGATGAGGATGTCGGTGTATTTTAGTAATGGATAGACATCGCCATGTGGACTATGAAAGAGGATGTTTGAGTAGCTTCTCTCTTGGAGCTGCGTTTGGGCGAAGTGGTGGAGCTTGAGTATGAGTGTGGCATTTAGGTTTTTCAAAAACGCATTGAGTGCTTCAAAGTTAAGAGGGATAGATGACGCTTT
>CAZJRG010000165.1:0-2691 GCA_964548435.1 uncultured Sulfurimonas sp.
GTAGGTTTGTGCCGATGGTGTTTGAAAGTTCCCAGCCTCGCGTTTGGAGAGCCCGACATTTAAGCCATATTTTCCTCGTGCCATCTGCGCTTTAACGCCGCTCATCCACTCCTCATTGTTAGTGTGGTACTCGCCTGCTGCTTCTCCCTGATAAATGGTCTCACCCTCATTTGTGCTAAGGAGTTTTGGTGAGATGACATTGACCACGCCGCCTAGAGCATCAGAGCCATAAAGCACCCCTTGAGCACCCCGTACGACCTCGATATTTTCTGCGAAAAAGGTCTCCGTGTTTGGAACATGGCGAATCCCATAGGTTTGCGTGTCGGTGGCGACACCATTGGAGAGGATTTTGACCCGCTCACCTGTGAGCCCACGAATAACAGGTTTACCCGCTTGTGGACCTGTGGAGATGTTGTTTACCCCTGCGATATCTTCTAAAACGCCACCGAGCGAAGCGGTATGTTTTTGGGCTATGGTTTTGCTACTTAAGATGTCTACTTGTGCAGGAACATCAAAAGAGCTGTGTTCGTGAATGGGTGAAGCGGTGAGGCTAATGGCTTCGAGCTCTATGGTTTGGTTTGCATCTTCTTGAGCGAAAAGTGATGAGGCGAGAAGTGTTGCTGTAAAAAGTGATATTTTTATCGTGTTATTCATAGTTTTTTCCTGCGATTAAGTTGCGTTTGGAATAGTAACGCAACTAAGTCGCAAAAATGCTTAAATCATGCCAGAGTAGCGTTTATAGAGTTTTTGTGCCTGCTCTCTTGCGTTTTGAAGGTACTCATTTGCCATATTTTGATCAAGTTTCTCTACCATCTTAAAACGAGCCTCTTGATACATAAAGTTTTTCACATCTATTACGGGACCTTTGTAGTCAAGCTGCATCGGGTTCTCTCCCTTTTCTCTCTGGGCTGGGTTGTAGCGAAAGAGCGGCCACAGACCTGACTCAACGGCGAGTTTTTGGTGAGCCATACCATACTTTAAGTCATAACCATGTGCCACGCAGTGAGAGTAGGCGATGATGATAGATGGTCCATCGTAGGCTTCAGCCTCTAAAAATGCTCTAAGCGTTTGGGCATCATTTGCCCCCATGGCAACTTTTGCGACATAGACATTTTCGTAGTTTATCGCCATCATCGCCAGATCTTTTGGCGCTTGCGCCTTGCCAGAGGCGGCAAACTTTGCTATGGCTCCCGTCATGGTCGCTTTTGACTGCTGTCCGCCCGTGTTTGAGTAGACCTGTGTGTCAAGCACCAAGATATTGACGTTTTTGCCGCTGGCTATGACGTGATCTAGCCCGCCAAAACCGATGTCGTACGCCCAGCCATCCCCGCCTATCATCCAGATAGATTTTTTCACCAGATAATCGCTTAGCGTAAGGAGTTTTTTCGCCTGTGCGTCTTCGCGTTTGGCTAACATCTCTTTGAGCGTTTCGACTCTTTTTCTCTGCGCAAATATCTCGCTCTCCTCGACTTGCGTCGCGTTTAAAAGAGTCTCGACAAGCTCGGCGTCCAAACTAGGCGCTAGCTCTTGAAGTAGCTCTTTGGCACTCTGCGTGTGGCTATCGACGGCGAGGCGAAACCCTAAACCAAACTCGGCGTTATCTTCAAAAAGAGAGTTTGACCATGCGGGACCGCGTCCGTCGGCATTTTTCTTCCACGGGGTCGTTGGGAGATTGCCTCCATAGATGGAGGAGCATCCCGTGGCGTTTGCGATGATCATGCGATCGCCAAAGAGTTGCGAAGCGAGTTTGATGTATGGTGTTTCCCCACATCCAGGGCATGCTCCTGAGAACTCAAAGAGCGGCTCTAAAAACTGCGACTCTTTGAGTTTGGAGTGGGTGAGTTGTTCTCTGTCGTAGTTTGGAAGCTGTGTGAAGTAGTCCCAGTTTGCCACTCCCTCTTCAAGCAGACTCTCTAGGGGAGTCATGTTTATGGCTTTGAGGTTTGTTTGCGACTTGTTTTTGGCAGGACACACCTCTACACACAAGGCACATCCAGTACAATCCTCCACCGCTACTTGAAGGGTAAAACGCTCATTTTGCTCAAACCCTTTTGCACTCACAAACGCAAAGAGGCTTGGTGCATCTTCAAGCAAATCGCCATCGACCACCTTGGAGCGAATGGCGGCGTGTGGACAGACGAGCACGCACTTGTTGCACTGTATGCAGGTGTTTGCATCCCATTGTGGCACTTCTAGGGCTATACTGCGTTTTTGATACTGCGTGGTACCGCTTGGCCATGTCCCATCTGCTGGCATGGCGGAGACTGGGAGGCTCTCACCATCGCCTGCAATGATTTTTGCCGTTATCTCTTTGACAAAGGCATCAAAATCCCCTTTGACGAGTGGACGCATCTCTTTGTTTCCCATGGGCTCTTTTGGCACTTCTATCTCATAGAGGTGCGAGAGGCTTGCATCTACGGCATTTTTGTTCATCTCGACTATCTGCATACCTTTGTGTGCGTAACTCTTCTCTATACTTTTTTTGATCTTCTCTATAGCTTCATCACGAGGCAAAACGCCAGAGATGGCAAAAAAGCAGCTCTGCATAATGGTGTTGATGTGTCTGCCCATTCCAGTGGCGTTTGCCACTTTTGCCGCGTCTATAGCGAAGAAACGCAGCTCTTTTTCTATGATCTGCTCTTGGACTTTGCGTGGGAGTTTAGAGAAGAGTATCTCTTTTGAAAATGGGGA
>CAZJRG010000166.1:0-2660 GCA_964548435.1 uncultured Sulfurimonas sp.
AAATGAGACGCAAAACATTGCTGTGTCTGAGACGCTTTTAGAGGGTGAAACAAAACAAGAGCAGCCGCAGTTACAGCGTCACGATACTGTGATGCTTCCGCTGACACTCTTTCAAAATCTCGATACGACACTCAAAAAAGGTGACATTATCGACATAGTCTCAACGCTTGCGCAGATACAAAACACGTCACTCAACCAAGGTGAGAGAGCCTTTAGGACAAAATATATCGCTACAAAAATAGAGATTGACTCATTTGTGATGGGTGCACAAAATACCAACACACTTGTAAACACAAACAAAGAGGGTGCTCTTACTTTTGCAGATGGAGTGGTTCTCATTATGGAGCCAAAAGAGATAAAAAACTTCTTTAGCACCTACTACAAAACGCAAGAGCTCAATGCAAACCGTGTTTATAACGCCTCACAGACCAACAAAGGACATCTCTGGATGATAAAGTGTGCAAAAGTCGAAGAGGGTGATGCTGCCTTGGCAAAAGAGCGACTGATGGTCGACTTCATCGCAGTACAGACCAAAAAAGCGGTGCAAAGAGCAAAAGTGGCAAAAAAAGAGCAGGTGAGTATCTCTTATGAAGAGTAGGCTCTTTTTTAGAAACGCCATTGGACTTGGGCAGATTATGGCGACCCTGCTTGTGGTGCTTCCTACCTTAGCGTTTAGTGTGACATTTATGCTCTCTTACTGGAATGTTATGCAGATTGATTACAAACTCAAGCTCATTGCAAATATGGCATCTGACTATGCAAACAATCAAAAAGATTTAACACAGTTTTCTGGTGAGGAGTTTACAAACTTTAAAAACGCCATCGCCAAGCTCTGTCCAAACGAGCAGCCAGTGGTGTTTGACGCACCAAGTTATGATGGAGCAAAAGGGATCGTCTCCATCACAGTAGAGTACACAACACCACAGAGCGATAGCTATCTTGGAGGCAAAAGGCTTGCAACAAATATCCAAACCTACTCCTACCATGATCAAAACATCTCTGTCACACTACGATGCCCAACACTATAAACGAGGAAAAATTTACTATGTCACTACTTAAAAAAACAGCACTCGCACTCTCGCTTGTTTCATCTCTTTTTGCTAAAGACATTGTGGTCTATAACAACGAGTACAATATTTTAGAGCTTCAAAAGGGTGTAAAAAAACTTATCATCGGCAACAAAGAGACCATCAATGTGGCTCTTTTGAGTAAAAGCTCGAGTAGTTCTGCACAGCTTAAAATATTTGGCAAAAAAGCAGGAAACACCTCTATGCTTGTAATGTACAAAGATGGAAGTGTGGAGAACTACTCCATCTATGTCAATGAAAACTTAGGTTTCATTCAAAAGATGATCAACATCATAGAGCCAAACATAGAGCTCAGCCGCGTGGGTGATGGCTCAACGGTGATGCGAGGTCATTTTGAAAATCCACATGACAAAAAAAGAGTCTTGGCACTTTTAGAGAGTGCCGACATCAACACCAGTCGCGTTATGGATCTTACCCAGACAAAAACGGTAGAGAAGATGGTACGCACTAAACTCTATCTCGTAGAGATTAACAACCAAAGAGCCGAAGATTTAGGCGGGGTGACAGGGCTTGGCTTTTTTAACAAATATGTAAACGCAACTGTAAATGCTGATGCAGCAAATGGAGCTACATTTAGCGGCTGGCTTCTTGACAATACAGGTCAGTTTTCTGCAGATACAGGAAACTCTGTAGCCTCTACTCTCAACTTTTTAGAGACAAATGGCATAGGTAAGATTCTTGATGATACGGTGCTGATGACCACAGAAGATAAAAACGCCAGCTTTCGTGTGGGTGGAGAGGTCTACATTCCTATTGGAGTGACACAAAATGTCGGCTTTGCTCCGACAATTAGAGTCGAAGAGCGCGAATATGGACTCGACCTTACACTTAAGAGTAAGTTTATGGAGAAAGATGGTTTTATACACATAGATGTGACCATCGAAGATAGCGACTTTGACACCGACACTACACACAATGTCAAGCTTGGAAACGATATTGAGGTGCCATCATTTGTCAGTAAAAATATTCAGACAAATATCGTCGCAGCATCAGGACAGGTCATCGTGCTTGGTGGAAGGCTTCATACTGAAAATGTCGAGACACAGGAGAAGGTTCCATTTTTAGGAGACATTCCTCTGCTTGGAGAGCTCTTTAAACACAAAGTGAGTCTTGCACAAAACAATGACTTGCTCTTTTTCTTAGTCCCAGAGATCGTAGATGCAAACAGTGATCTTAACGAAACTCACTACTACAAACCCTTTAAAGAGGAGTCGCTGATCTTTCATGAAGAGATGCAACAGAGTCCTCCAAAAAAAAGTGAACAAGAGAGACTACAACCACAACAACTCGCCATCATAACACCACAAAGCACTCAAGAGAGCGATGAAGATGATGTAGAGATTGAGCTTGAACCCTCATTTGAGGTAGAGAGCGAGATGCCTGATGTAAGCCAACTACAAACCCAGCCACAAAGCAAGAGTGAAGAGGCGCAAGAGTATGCGGTAGTGAGCAAAAAAATCTTTCTTAGAGATGCACCACTTCGAGGCAAAAAAGCTGCGATTTGGGGAGAGGGGCATCGCTTTGTTGCGAGTGAGGAGAAGAGTGTAGATGGGAGCATGTGGCTTAAAATCG
>CAZJRG010000167.1:0-2649 GCA_964548435.1 uncultured Sulfurimonas sp.
GCAATAAGAAGGAATAGTTTTTACAGATAAGCGATATTTGGATTTCAAACAAAAACAAACACTATGATTTAAGACTCGTCTCTTAAGTGAAAATACTTTCTCATCATCCATATAAAAACAATTGCTGCAAGTATTGCCCAGACTCCAGTAAGTGGTGCTAAAAACATTTTGGCTCCTTTTAAAGTCTATTTTACCCAGGAGACCTTTATGAATGATTTAAGATTAAAAATCGTCTGAAGACACTACCACATCTCTATTTATAACTAGTTGGGCATAACTCGGGGGATTTTTTAGCTTTTAAAAGAGGCTCAAAACCTCGTAAAATAGGTGTTTGTGGTGGACAGCTAGGGATTCGAACCCTAGATAGGTTGCCCTATACCCGCGTTCCAGGCGAGCGCCTTCGACCACTCGGCCAGCTGTCCATTTTAGAAAGACCCGAATTGTACCCGATGAAACATTTATTATTTATAAAACTCTAAGAGCTTATCTTCTTTATAGGCTTACTTCGATACTATTTTAGCTCTAAAATAGTAAGTGTGGGAGGAGTATAAATGGAGTATGATTTTTCAGATTCGCTCAATAGCAAAGCGATCGTATTAGAGGAGTTTTTGGATAACTACACCACCTATTTTGTAATGAGTGAAGAGGGTGCAGACTCTACGGTGATGGAGTTTTATAAGCAGATTTTTACACTCTTTCATGCTGCGTTTGAGGCCTCAGAGATGATTGAGCATTTTGAAAAACTTGCCGCTTACAAGATAGCTCAAGATATACCCTACGTCATCGTCTCAAACGAGATCCATGCCTTGATGCATCTTCTTATTGAGCGCATTAAAGAGGATCGTAAAAGCCATCATCTCGTTGCACTTTTAGAACTTTTTCGCTCCATTGACAATGCTGTTGCAAAGCTCTATCTTATGCGTTATGTAGAGTCTCTCATTTCGCTCAACACCATTCGTCGTAACTCTTTGGCGGATCTTGTTGAAAAAAATATCATCACACACTATGAGTCGCATCTTATGTGGCTTACAGAGCTTGCCAAGAAGATTAAAGAGGGGAGTACGGAGGGTTTTCCAGAGCTCAATCATACAATGTGTGCATTTGGCAAATGGCTCTTCAGCGATGGAAAAATGGTCATCCAAAACAACTCAAAATATACGGGGCTTACAAACATTCATAAAAATCTTCATATGCTTGCACAAAAAATTTACAATATTTTAGAGCAGAAGGAGTACCACATACTCATCAACTATCTAGAAAAGTGTGAGCTAATGTCACTTGGAATAGGGACAGAGCTTGCACTGCTTGACAACATTATCATCAATCAAAAAGTGGCAAAAGATTCTCTTACGGGTGCTCTCAACCGTCAGGGTCTGCGCGGAATTTTTCAGAGTCATTATGAGCTAGCACTTGCTACGAGCAATCGTTTTATATTGGCACTGTGCGATCTCGATAATTTTAAGATGCTCAATGACACACATGGTCATGTTGCGGGTGATAGAATGCTCCAGCTCTTTGTCGAGGTGGTCAAGAGAAACATTCGCAACTCAGATGTTGTGGTGCGTTATGGGGGAGAGGAGTTTGTCATTATGCTCCCAAGTGTCAATGCACAGATGGGGTATAAGGTGATAGAGAAGATAAGAGATGAGTTTTCACAAACGCCACTCGACTTTAATGGCTCAAAGATTCACACAAGTGTGAGTATTGGCATGATGGAGATTGAGCCACATCACCCTTTTGAGCAGGGATTTATAGATGATTTTATCATGCAGGTCGATCAAAAACTCTACTTTGCAAAAGAGCACGGACGAAACCGCGTGGAGCTTTAACGCAGGTAGTGAAGGAGTTCTAGCTCTTCAATAAGTCTTGATTGGCTAATCTCATTTGTAGCTAAGTATGCCATAACGGCTGCGGCAGCACCTTTTTGCTCTTTCTCTTCCGTCATGAGGTTTTGTATGGGTTCAAGAGAGCTCTGCGAGAGATCGATGGAGTGTGTGTAGAGTCGCGGCGTGTAACTGAGCTTTTTAAAAATGGAGTCAATCTCAGCAGTGACATCTGTGGTGACAAAAGTGATGTTAGAGTCCATAGGTCTCATGAGTATGGCTGCACGAAGACGATCAGCTAAGAGTAACACAAACGCCATCTCTACCCCACCTCCTACGACAAGATGAAAACGTCTACTCGCTTCAAGTAAAAATCCTGCACAAAAGAGTGCTCTAGCATCGCAAAATGAGAGGAGTGTAAAATCTTCTAAAAAAGAGACCTCATAAAGAGGCGAGAGCATCTTAGCTACTGCCTTGCTTGTAGCACTTTGTGCCAAAATAAGGGCATTGCCATGGAGCTCATACTCACGACCAAACGCCATGCCACTGGAGAAAATCTCTTTTGCATCTTGTGGCGTTTGCGGTTCTTTAGAAGAGTGTTTTAGGCTTAGATGCTTAAAAGCACAAAGCTCATGGGCGGCTTTTGCAAAGAGTAGAGGCGAGTAGAAGTGCTCCTCCTTTTCTAGCAACTGCTCAAATCTCTTAAACTCCTCTTCTGCACTGCATACAAGGAGATAGTCCATGTCTTTAAAAGGGAGTTTGTTCTCCATTATTTTTACCTCATTTTGTGTAGTTTTGTATTATAAAAAATTATTTTTTTAAGTTT
>CAZJRG010000168.1:0-2452 GCA_964548435.1 uncultured Sulfurimonas sp.
CCGCAAACGGAGCACTTCTCATCTTCGCTGGTGTTTTAATGATGCTCGCTGGACTCTCACTTATGGGAAAAATCAAGTTTTTGACACTTATAGAGCACTCATTCTCCTCATCAAAACTTTACTCTCAAACTTTTAAAAGCGCACTTGCTTCAAAAAGTCTTAGCAGTTTTTTTATACTCGGTATGCTCAATGGTCTGCTTCCTTGCGGATTTGTCTATTTTTTTGCCATTACAGCTGCGAGTACGGCAGACCCGTTTTATGGAGCTTTGGTGATGGCAATATTTGGGCTTAGCACTATTCCAGCGATGTTTGGTGTTGGCTTTTTGGCTTCACTTGCAAGTGCGACAAGTTTTAGAAACATGATGATGAGCCTCTCAAGCGTTGCAGTCATTTTATATGGTGCTTACACCATTTATAACGGCTATGAGTACATTGCAAATCCACTCAAAACACTCAGAGATTGTCACTGAAAAATCCAAAAAAAGGTAATTATTTATGAAAAGTTCCATTATCGATAGCATCAAATCGCTTCCACCGCTTTCAAAAACCATACTAGAGATAAATCGCATATATGCCGATGAAAACGCAGGGGTCGGTGAACTTGCAAAAGCTATTGAGAGTGATCCTATGATCGTAGCAAACCTTCTCAAAAATGCCAACTCACCTCTGTATGGATTTGGTAAAGAGATACATAATGTGGTACAGGCTGTGAGCCTCTTTGGAATGAATATGACTCGAACTATCGCGCTTGGCAACTCTGTAAGAAAACTGCTTAACGTAGATATGAAACCTTACGGGGTAACAAGTGAGAAGTTTGCTGAGATCTCATCTATGCAAGCGGCACTCATGATGCAGTGGTACACAAAGATAGATAGACAAAAAGCTGAAAAGCTCTACCTTGGGGCATTTTTACAAGAGACGGGAAAGATTCTTATCTCGAGTGCCGTTATTCAAGAAGATGAGGCAGTTCCTTTTGCTTCAGAGATTGCACTCACCAACAACATTGCAGCAGTTGAGAGCTCTTTTATGGAGGTAACAACTGCTGAGGTCACTGCAGAGGTCTTTTCTCACTGGGGTTTTGATGCTGAATTTGTAGAGATGATTCGCCATGCTGACAATCCAGCGCTCGCACCAGAGGAGATAAAAGAGTTTGCTACAGCACTGCACATCGTAAAAACTATCATTCCTATGAACAAGCCTTTTGCAGAGCAGTCTGTAAACTTTGGACTTAGAAAAGCTCGCGATGCAGGGTATGATCATGAACTCCTAGAAGATGTCATAGATGCAATGCTCGATGAGATAGATGCACAAAACGCAGCCAAAAATGGGGATGAGGCGTGAGTAAAACAGTTACCGTCATAGATACGTTTGGTTTCTTCTTTCGAAGTTTTTTTGCACTTCCACAGCATCTCAGTACCAAAGATGGCTTTCCTACGGGATTGCTCACGGGTTTTACAAACTTCATCGCAACCCTGCAAAAAGAGCACGATAGTGACTATCTCATTTTTGCTATTGACACAAAGGGCAACACCTTTAGAAATGAGATAGACCCAAACTACAAAGCAAACCGTACAGCACCGCCGCCAGAGCTCTCTATGCAGCTTCCAATTGCCATAGAGTGGATAGAGAAGATGGGCTATAAAACACTTGGAATGGATGGGTACGAGGCTGATGATATGATAGCCACCGTAGTGCATTTAGCCAAAGAGAAGGGGTATAAGGTTCGTGTTGTCTCGCACGATAAAGATCTCTACCAACTCATAGACGATGACAGAGTGGTCCTGGTTGATGCCATCAAACGCAAGAGTGTCAATGAGGCGGCCTGTTTTGAGAAGTACGGCATAAAACCATGCCAGTTTATTGACTATCAGTCCATACTTGGAGATAGTGCCGATAATGTCCCAGGTGTGAGAGGCATTGGAAAAGTGGGAGCGGAAAAACTGCTTCAAGAGTTTGGCTCTTTAGATAATATTTACGCAAATATAGACACAATCAAAGGTGCGACTCAAAAAAAACTCATCGAGTCAAAAGAGCAAGCCTATATGTCCAGAGCGCTTGTTACTCTCAAACATGATGTCTTCTCGAGCATCGATTTTGAAGAGTACACGATGGATGTTGAACACCCATTTTTAAACATCTATGATGAACTTGTCAAGTATGAACAAAACGCCATTCTAAGAATGTTACATGCCAAAAATATGGTAAGTGAAACCAGAAAAGAGGAGGCGATGCAGAGTGCTTCCTTGCACTCAAACGCAGCATCAAACGCAGATGAAACGCAGGCAACGCCACTCACATTTAAAGCGACACTCTTAGATAATGAAGCCGCGTTAAACGCAGTGCTTGCAAAAATCTCTCCAGAGAGCGTTGTGGCGTTTGATACTGAGACTACAGGACTCGATTATACTAGAGACAAACTTGTGGGGTTTAGCTTCTGTTTTGATGAGAGTGA
>CAZJRG010000169.1:0-2333 GCA_964548435.1 uncultured Sulfurimonas sp.
AACCGCTTAGCCCAACATCAGTGAGATAAGCCGTCCCTTTTGATATTTGAAGATCATCTGTGCCTACATGCGTATGTGTACCTATAACAGCACTTACCTTGCCTTGAAGAAGCATCATCATGGCACGCTTTTCACTTGTAGCTTCCGCATGAAAATCGACTAAAATATTTTTAACACCATCGATGGTGCGCAGCGACTCCACCGTCTCTTTGGCACTGCGAAAAGCATTGTCACTGTAAGGCATGGCAAAATGTCCAAGCAGATTTAAGACAGCTAGCTTCTCTTTGCCAATGCTATAAACGCGGCAACCAGTTCCTCCAAGCTCTTCTGGAAAATTGTGCGGGCGTAGTATCTCATGTGTTTCAAATAAGGGCAATATATCTTTTTTATCCCAAGAGTGGTTGCCACCAGTCATGACATCTACGCCAAAGGAGAAGAGTTCCCCTGCATTTTTAGCAGTAAGTCCAAAGCCATGAGAGGCATTTTCATAGTTGGCTATGACAAAATCTATCTGCTCAGTTTCACGCATACATCTTAGATGTGTCTCGATCATATCGCGTCCAGGTTTGCCGACTATATCACCTATAAAAGCTATTTTCATTTATAACACCTTTGGTTTGTTGTTTCTTAGATAAAAGAGTGTCGCTTTGATAATGTCATCATCATCTTTACTCTTTGAGACGATACTCTCTTTGGAGTTGTTCGTGTATGTAAACGTGATATTTTGTCCGTAATTGGAGATAGACTTTATCTTTTTTTGCAAAGAGAGCAGCTTAATGACCATCAACTCTACAAACTGTTTCGTAGGAGTATCTAGCTCACCAAATCTATCGATAAGCTCCTCTTCTATCTCATAAATCTCTACGAGCTCCTCACACTGAGAAAGACGTCTATAGATATCGAGTCGCAATCTATCCTCATAGACCACCTCTTCGCTAATAAACGCAGAGATGGCAAGTTTTATATCGACCTTTTCGCGTGCGTTCTCTTTTGTGTTTGCGAGCTCTTTAATGGCATCTTCTAACATTCTGAGATACAAGGAGTAACCGATGTTTTTGATGTGACCGCTCTGCGCATCACCGACGAGGTTTCCGCCACCACGAATCTCTAAGTCGTGATGAGCAAGAACCGAGCCACTTCCCAAAAATGAGTTTGACTCAAGTGCCAAGAGTCTCTTTTTTGCCTCGTCTGTGAGGTTTTCTCTATTTTGCACAATAAAGTAGGCAAACCCCTCAATGTGTCCACGTCCAACACGCCCACGAAGCTGATGCAAATCTGCTATTCCAAATCTATCGGCACCGTCGATGATGATAGTATTGACTCGCGGCATATGGATTCCTGACTCGATGATGGAGGTGGCTATCATCACGTCATACTCTCTAGCCTCAAAACGCAGCAGCTCTTTTTCAGTCTCAGCCGCACTCACCTGCGAGTGGAGCATCAAAATACGAAGCTCTGGCAGAAGCGCTTGGAGTTCGCCTTTTTTTATCGGCATGTGGTCGATGGAGTTATGCACGTAAAATATCTGCCCGCCACGACGCATCTCACGTAAAATGACCTCTTTGATGAGTTTCTCCTCATACTCTTTGACAAAGGTTCGTACCCCTTGACGCTCGCTTGGAGGTGTTAGGAGCTGACTCATGGTTTTGATGGAGCTAAGGGCTTGATTAAGTGAGCGTGGGATTGGCGTGGCCGACATTGAGAGCAGATGGACATTATGATAGAGCTCTTTGATCTTCTCTTTTTGCTTAACGCCAAACTTATGCTCTTCATCGATGATGACAAGCCCAAGATTTTTAAAATCAAGCCCAAAAAGTGCATGTGTTCCCACTACACAATCGATCTCTCCAGATGCCAGCCCTTTGATGATGGCGTTTTTATCTTTTGCACTGACAAATCTGTCGAGCTTTGCATAGCGAATCTTTAAATCTTTAAATCGAGCATCCAAAGAGCGCCAGTGCTGTGCAGAGAGGAGTGTAGTTGGTACTATAAACGCAGCTTGAAAACCAGCTTTGTAAGTTGCAAATAGAGCGTTTAATGCAACTTCAGTTTTACCAAAACCGACATCTCCGCTTAGAAGCCTATCCATGATTTTTCCAGATGCCATCTCAGAGAGTATCTCATCTACCGCCTGCGTTTGATCCTCCGTATACTCAAATCCTGCAAGTGCCTGAAAAGATTTTAGTTCATCTCTCTCAACCACGATCGTCGGTGCTTTAATGAGTGCGCGAGCCGCTGCGGTGTTTACTATCTGACCTGCTATCTCCAAGAGACGTTTACGTACGGTCGCTTTGAGCTTTGCAAAACTACCTTTTCCAAGTCTATCAAGCACT
>CAZJRG010000170.1:0-2307 GCA_964548435.1 uncultured Sulfurimonas sp.
TAATCTGCAAGTGGCTCTGAGGAATGTTTTAAGGCTCTTGTTTGGGCGGTAGAAGAACTAGAAAAGTATTTACTTGACAATCCAGATTTTAAAATAGGAAAGATGATGTTGGATAGTTGGAAACATTCACTTAAAGAAGAGAGCATAAAGGAGCTTGATGATGATACTATCAGAACTTGGAAAAACTATTAAAGAATTACGACAACAAAAGGGACTTACACAAGAGGTTTTGGCACAGCAGTCTAATATCTCAAGAGCGACTTTATCAAAACTTGAAAATGGATATATCGCAAATATAAGTATAGTTACAGTCAATCAAATACTTTCACTTCTAGGGTATGAGATAGATATTAAACCAACTAATCCATTTATGACTATATCAATAAAATGAGGGGAAATAAGATTATGACCATGATGCAACCGAAGATTTGTGGTGTAAATGCTATAATTTATTTTCAAACAGACCTTATGATAGGGAAAGTTTAGTAGAGCACATCTGCACCAAAACTCACTAGGAAAATCTTGAATGCAATTTTCACACACACTCAATAGCTTAAAAAAGCTCCTCTTTATTTATCTTTTATTTTTAGGATGTATGACACTTTTTAGAGGATTTTTTTTCAGTTATTATGCTGCATTTGACTCATACGATGCGATCTATGGAGAGATTTTAGAGGCTTTTTTTCTTGGATTTCGCATCGATCTGACACTTATCGGATACATCCAAATTCTTCCAAGTGTACTCCTCATTGGACTCTATATCTTAAAACGCGAAGCTGCGTTTGTGATGTTTGAGCGCTTTTTACTCTGGTACCTTTTTATCTGTTTTACAATCATTGCAACCCTTTTAGGGATTGATTTTGGGTTTTACTCTTATTTTAAAGATCATATCAACGTCATCTTTTTTGGTCTCTTTGATGACGATACATACGCACTCTTGATCACCTTTTGGCAAAACTACAATGTTGTGGGCATCATTGTGGCGTTTGGATTGTCGCTTGTTGCTGCGTTTAAGAGTATTAAAACAATTTTGGCCATCCAAGAGAAAAAACAACTGAGCTTTTTAGGCATCAAAAATCCTCTGCTCTTTTTTGCTCTTCTCATTGTGCTCAACTTTTTAGCCATTCGAGGCACATTTGGTATGTACCCTTTGAGCCGCATGATTCCAAATCTCTCCACGCATGAGTTCATCAACAAACTTCCACAAAATGGGGTGAGAGCATTTGTAGCAGCCTATGGTCACAGGCAAAAATATCTCAATGCACAGTATGACCTCATCGAAGCAACAGGTTTTAAAAACAACTTAAAAGAAGCGTTTGAGATTCATACAGAAGCACCACTCAGAGATGAGACCATGCTGCTTAACAATATTAAGCACACCACAAACACCGCCAATAAAGAGCCATACAATGTCGTGGTCATCATGGTTGAGAGTTTTGGTATGCCAATTTTAGGCTATCAAAGCGAGAGTTTTGACATCATGGGAAACTTGAAAAAACATTTCCAAGAAGACACACTCTTTACAAATATCATTAGCGACGGTGATGGCACTATCTCAAGCCTGCAATCGCTTCTGCTTGGAATTCCGCATCGACCAAACTCCTTTGAGTTTTCTCAGTCCATCTACAAGCAAACAAGCTTTGATTACTCCGCTGCGTTTGTTTTTAACGCAGCAGGATATGAGAGCTCATTTATCTATGGTGGTGATCTTACCTGGAGAAATCTCGGTGATTTTGTCCGTTATCAAGGCTATAACCATGTTGAAGGCAAGATCGATATTTTTAACTCTCTAGAGCATCAAGAGGAGGATGAGAACCTCTTTCACCCTTGGGGAATTTTTGATGAGCACCTCTACACACATATCTTGAAAAAGCTTCAAACAAGCAACAAGAAACAGTTTATCGTAGCACTCAGCACAAACAACCATCCACCCTACAATCTTCCAAAAAACTACAAATCAAAACCACTCCTCATAAACGAGTCGCTTCGTAAACACATCACAGGAGATTTAGATCTTGCAAAAGAGCGTTTTGGCTCCTATGCTTATGCACTTGATCAGGTTGGTATCTTTATGGATGCATTTAAAAAAACTCCCTTCAAAGAGAACACCATTGTAGTCATCACTGCAGACAACAACACCATAGACGGTATTATGAGATACGATAGCGATGAGATGCTCAACTCCAAAAACATCCCGATCTATATCTACATACCAACTGCACTCAAAGAGCGAGTCTCAATCGACACTACTGTTGCAGGTTCTCAAAAAGACATATTTCCAACACTCTACAATCTTACACTCCCAAA
>CAZJRG010000171.1:0-2284 GCA_964548435.1 uncultured Sulfurimonas sp.
TAATAAAATTTAGTTTTTTTCTGCATCATATTTTAATGCGCAAGCGCTCTTTAGTCGCCTTACAGAAAAAAATTTAGTTTTTTTCTGCATCGCGTTTTAACGCAGAAGCGAAGCAAAAGGGGCTCTGCTCCTTTTGCGGACTATTAAGTAAAAAGACTGTTAACACTCTCGTTGTGGTAAACACGGCGGATTACCTCTGCAAAGAGTGGTGCGACTGTAAGCACCTTTACATTTGGATGCGGTTTAGTCTCAAGTGTGTTTGTGATAATGAGCTCATCAAGTTCCCCGTGATCGAGATTGTCGTATGCTTTTCCACTTAAAACGCCATGTGTAGCACATGCCATAACCGATGTCGCTCCATTGTTTTTAAGGGCAGTTGCAGCTTTGACCATTGTTCCTGCTGTGTCAACCATATCGTCTATCATGATGACATCGTAGCCGTGTACATCACCGATAATACCCATCACTTCGGCTTCATTTGCTTTTTCACGGCGTTTATCGACGATGACCATATCTAGACCAAGGCGTTTTGCGAAGTAGCGGGCACGTGCCACACCGCCGATGTCAGGACTCGCGATGATAGGGTTTTTAAGATTTTTGCTCTTGATGTAGTGCTCAAAAGTGATTGATCCGTAGAGATTGTCAACAGGAATGTCAAAAAATCCTTGAATCTGACCCGCATGCAAGTCGATGGTCACAACTCTATCTATGCCAGCACTCTCAAACATGTTAGCAACGAGTTTTGCAGTGATGGGTACACGTGGTGCTGCTTTACGATCTTGTCTTGCATAGCCGTAGTATGGAACGACTGCGGTGATACTCTGAGCGCTTGAGCGCTTGAGTGCGTCTGTCATGATGAGCAGCTCCATAAGATTGTCATTTGATGGTGCGCCAGTTGACTGGATGATGAAGACGTCGCGCCCACGAACCGACTCTGAAATCTGCACCGAAATCTCACCGTCGCTAAACTTTTTGACATCAGCCTGTGCTAATGGAACATCTAAAATCTTACAAACTTCTTTGGCAAACTGCACACTTGCAGAACCAGCAAAAATCTTATAACCGCGCATACTATTTCCTTGCTCTATTTGGGGGGGAGTAATAAAGAGGAAATTATAGTGAGTGTGGACTGAGAAAGAGTTTAGAACACCCCAAAGAGATCAGAGAAGTTTCTGGAGGCGAATGAGGGTTGCAAAGAGAATGGCACTCTTGTCGATGTGCGCACTCTTCATCTTAAGTTCACTCCCTAGTAGCAGCTCGTGGAGCTTGTAGTAGGTGAGGGGTTTGAGTTTGATGGAGAGTTTTGATTTTGCTTCGACAATCGCAGGTGGGGCGTTGTAGCCTAAAATCTCCATGGCGTTTGGAGCACCATTGATACGAATGTAGATGTTAAACATATAGAGCTGCGTTATATAGCTCGTAATAGCTGTGAGAATGCGTATCTCATCTTCGCCATGTTCTAAAATGGAGTGCAAATCCTCCTTAAAGTCTCGTTTTTGAAGCAGCTTTTCGATGAAATGATCGAGATTGACCTCAGCGAGACCAAATACAAGCATATCTACATCTTTAGTGGTGATTGCACGACCAAAGAGTGTGAATTTTTCAAGCTCGTTAGCTGCTAAGGCTACATCTGCATTGTGGATATTCAGGAGGTGTGAGAGGGTGTATTTGTCGATTTTGATATTTTTCTCATTGGCTATGGCAAGAAGAATATTGTGTGCTTCGTACTCTTTAGGATGGAAAAAGCGAACCGCAAATGTTCCCTTGCTCTTAAACGCGCTCTTAGCGTTATAGCTTTTGTGATCATCTCCATAGTAGGCATAGACAAAGATGTTTTCACTGTTTTTTTCACAAAGCTCAAGGAGAGTATCTAGCTCTTTTTTTGGAATTTTTTTGTCATGCTTGATGATGAGAATGTTGCGATCTCCAAAGAGTGAGGCTTGAGAGAGATGTGCTTTGGCAGTTTGAAAATCATACTCGTCATAGTAAAATGTCAGTATGTTTGACTCTTCGATGTTCGTGAGCATCTTTGTGTACATATCGATGAGAAAACTGCTCTCGCCAAAAAAGACAAACGCATTAGAGACAGTGGCGTTTTGAATATGTTTATCGAGTTCGCTTTTATACATCGAGCTTTTCAGTTATGCTTACAAATATTTCAGCACGTGCCACATCGACCCGCTCAATTTTGACAGTGACATCTTCAAAAAGTACCACTTGCGGTGTCCCTAAAATATGGAGTCTAGCACCTCTAATCTCATCATGAAGATCTGCTTTGAGTTCT
>CAZJRG010000172.1:0-2269 GCA_964548435.1 uncultured Sulfurimonas sp.
GCTTCTTTTTGGGCTATGAGTTCTTCTATTTGTGGATGGTCTGGGTTGTTTTTTATGAAATTTTCATAGCGCTGAAGATTTTTAGACTCTTTGAGACTTTGGAGTTCTTCTTCCTCTTTTGCTCTTTGTTTTGCTTCTTGTTCTTGTTTTGCTAGCGCTTCAAGCTCCTCATCAGAGATGAGCCTCTTAAACGCCACACTTTTTATGCCATTGAGTCTAGAGTATGAGTGTAGAGCTTCTTTATTGGTTTTGCTAGATGCGAAAGATTCTAGTTTCATGTAGGCCAATTTGGAATTTCCCGTGTTGTTTTGCTCTGTCGCCATTGTCAAAAGCTCTTTAAGCTGTGGTGATTGTTCCCAGCCTTTGATGTTAAGCATCATCTCTTGCTCAAATGCTTTCATATAGTCGTGAGTGTTCTCTATGCCGGAGAGTTTTAGTTCTACTTTTCCATAGCCAAGAGGTTTTGCCATACCTATGTTATGGTAGGTCTCTTGGGTGTCGTGAAACATAAGGGCTGAGAGAAGTGCGCCGAGTTCCGCTTTTTTGAGGTTGTGATAGCGGAGTTTTCCTTCAAATACTACTCCTTCACTGAGTGGAGAGAATGTGGTACCGACATTTTCGTTTTCATTTTGCTCCGTTGTAGTGGTTTTGTTGCCTTTATGGATAGGGTAGCGTTTGCGTCCCGCAATGGAGAACTCATCCATGTAAGTCGTAAAAAGCTCGCCCTCTTGAAGCACATACATAGGGTAGTAAGAGGCTCTTGGCGTACCCAGTATTTCGGTTCTTTTTGGCAATACTTTTACTCCAGAGGTGGCTTTAAAATGTGAAAACACTGCTCTGCCTTTGAGAGCCTCTTTGTCATCTATGTAGCCAAAAATAGACTCGGCAAGGTCTAGTTTTTTGTCAAAGTGAATTTTTGCCACGCCATCTTTGATGCTGTGTTTGTATGGGAGTTTGTAGAGAAAGGAGAGACCAAAGTGTAATACCTCTTTGCCTTTTGTCTGAAAAAATACAGGTACTTTTTCTCCTTTTTTGAGTTTTTCTTTCCAGAATGCCCAGTCTAGTGACTCTTTTGGTTCTGTAGTTCTTTCGTCAAAGTAGGCAAACAAAAAGTTGTTCATAGCTGCTTGAGAGACATCTAGCTCTCTTTTTTTGTCAAAAAACACAAACTCAAAACCTTTGCCATCGCCCATTTTTCCTGAGTCTTTTCTAGGCGTTGGTTGTCCTGTTACTACAAGCGTGCCTGCTTTGCCGTTTTTTTGATAGTCGCAGAAGAAGCGTTTGTCATACTTTGGATTTGTTTCTGACTTATAGAGCGCCGATACTGTTATGGTTTTGTAGGTTGAACCTAGTATGTTGTACTTGAATGCTGATGTTTTTTCAAAACCCTCGTTTTGAAAATTTGATGCGAAATCTATGCCAAACGCTTTGTCAATCTCCGCATGATGAATTCTCGCGGGAGTTTCACAATCTTCAATAACATAACCTTTTTCGGTTTTTTTGAGCCATCCACAGCTTATGTTCTGTTGCATCTGTTTCATATAGAAGTTTTGTGATGAAGAGAGGTCGCGAACCGCGTAAGTGTCATCATCAAATTGCTTGAGCTTAGAAAAACTCATCACCTCTAAAACGCTGCGAATCATCCCTTTTACTGATGTGCTAGGAATGTAGTACTCGCCGTTGTGATTACAAAACTCTGCAGAAGGCTCTTCTCTGTCACTTGAATGATTGCGGACAAAGATAGGGCTTTTAGCTGTGATGGTGATATCTATCGTTCCACTTTCGCCATCACTAAATGGGATATCGTGACTTACATCTTCACTCCAGCTTGGATAAAAAACCTCTTCATTGAGCGGCACAAAGTTAAATGGTGCGGTTATCATCTCTCTCCTCCTACAAATCCTGCAAATACTACTTTCTTGAGTTTTTTCACCATCATGCCTTCACAAAGCTCGTCGGGCTCTTCTTTCCAGATTTGCGCCATTTTTACATTTTTTTCAAATGCAAAAAATGTTTTTATGTCCGTCTGCGCATCATCTATCTCGCTGAGTGGCGTTTTGCTTACATACCATGCGGCGTTTAGCTGTTTGATGCTTATAGACTCTATGCCATTGCAAAAATGCGCTTCGTAAACGAAACCCTCTTTTGGCTCTATGGAGATATCACTTTTTGTGGTCCATATATTTTCTATAGGTCTGTCGCTAAACTGCACATAACCTTCATACCCTTTGAGTGAGTTGATGTACTCGACTATCTCTTTTTCATTTTT
>CAZJRG010000173.1:0-2198 GCA_964548435.1 uncultured Sulfurimonas sp.
GAGAAGTGCTCCGTTTGCGGTATTTGAAAAGAGAACCACACCACCCAAAAGACCAAACAAAGCACCTAAAAGTGTGTAAGTAAAAACTCTACCCAAAGAGTAAAGCAGATGCATAAGACCCTGAGAGAGCTTAGAGCTTTTTGTGTTCATCTTGAGTGTAGAGTATGCCACAACTATCCCACCGCACATCCCGATGCAGTGACCAAATGAACCGATAAACGCAATGGTAAAGATGCTTAGAATGCTCAGAGTCTCCATTATCTCTCCAAGAGCTGCTGACGTATTTTTGGATTATTCATAGTCTCGCCACGAAGCACCCTAAGAGACATCTCTTCAAACGAAACAGAGCCATCACGCTTCTCTTTATAGGCTCCAAAACCATACCCCATAGGCGTTGTTTCACTGAGTGAATAGTGTGCCTTTCTACCATCAATCCACTCCTGCGTGTCGCGACTCATAACCCAGATGACCGCCTCATCTTTGAAGCTTTTGTTTTCAAGCCAGTTGACAAACCCTCCATGATCGTGAAAAAACCAGCTTTTTCCATCAGGAGCGACCACCTGCGAGGCGTAAGCGAGATCGTCAATAACCATCCCGCAATCGCTATCTTGGTATTTTCCAAGTTCGATTTTTAAAGGGATTTTTTCTAAATTTCCCTCCTTTACTACAACCATGGACTGTGTTTTTCCTAAAGATAAAAAAAGAAGGATAATCAATAAAACAATTACAAAAATAGTTATAAAAGGGGCAAATTTTTTCATCTGGATATTATATCTCTATCTTCTTTTTTTACCCTTACCCGCGTCATCATGCATTAAAAAAATCTCCAGATCTTTTTTTGTTGCATCATCAAGGCTCTCCCAAATCGCCTGCTTCTTAGCGAAGCGTTCAAGATCCTCTTTTTTTGACTTTTTGATATCGCGTATAAGATAGTGATAACGCACGAGATTTTTCGTATAGTCGCTAACAAAACGCCAATTTTTAATAATCTCATAGCTGCGCTCTTCATGATCCGTAAAACTCCACTCATGAAACTCTCTATCCTCTTCATCTTTTACAAACGCAGTAGAGGGTTTGCCTACATCATGCAAGAGACCAGCGGCTATCATTCTAAAGTCACCCGCTTTTATGATCTCATACGTGACCCTGAGTGTATGTATCAAAACGCCATGTTGATGCCACTTGTTTTGTGTAAAGAAGAGTGAATCCAAGAAGGGTTTGGAGAAAAAACTGTTGTGAATATCACTACGAGTATGCATCTTTTTTCACCTCCTGAAGTTTTTTTACAAAGTGTGAATATTTTATCTTTTCATGCTTTTTTTGGAGTTAAATTTTTTCTTTAACGCATTGGATGGTAGATGGCAACTGTATTTTTGAGATCCTCTTTTTGTATATGCGTGTAGATCTGCGTCGTAAGCAAAGAGGCATGTCCCAAAAGCTCTTGAACCACACGCAGATCTGCACCACCGGTAATGAGTGAAGTGGCATAAGAGTGACGCAGTACATGTGGAGAGACACCAAGATATTTTTGTGATATTTTGTAAGCCGAGATACGTGAGAGCTTTTGTCCTTTGTAGTTGCACCAGATAAAGTCCTTCTCTATGACACTCGAATGCAGATAGAGATCAATGGCTTCTCGAGCCACTCTCGCTAAAGGCACAATACGCTCTTTTTGACCTTTTGCATGACGTATGCGCAACCAATCCTCTTCTATATCGCTTCTTGAAAGCTCCAAAGCTTCACTTATACGAGCACCGCTTGCATAGAGAAAAAGTAAAAGTGCATAATCGCGTTTACCGACCCAGTTGCTCTTGTCTATGGACGAGAGTCCTCGCTCTATCTCCTCATAACTCAAAAAACGCGGCAGTAGTTTTGGTATTTTGGCAAATTTAAGTCGATGCGACTGCTCACTCTGAAGCTGTTTGTAGCAAAAATCAAAAAAAGCATTGATCGAGGAGAGTTTTCTATTGAGAGTTCTTTGATTTGTATAGAGTGTCAAGTGTTGCAGAAGTGAACTTGTCTCTAAGCTAACAAGAGGTTTTTCTAACGCAAGCTCAATACCTACAAGATCACTCTTGTAAGCACTGACACTCTTTTTGCTGAGTGCTTTTGTAATCGTGATGTACTCTAAAAATGCTTCAAGCTCTTTGGACATTACTCTAAAATAATTTTTTCATCATGGACATAAAAGGCTCTCT
>CAZJRG010000174.1:0-2129 GCA_964548435.1 uncultured Sulfurimonas sp.
AAGAAAATGAGGGAATGATTTACATCATTCCGCCCATACCTCCCATACCGCTCATGTCTGGCATAGCTGGTTTCTCTTCTGGAAGTTCGTAGATCGCAGCTTCTGTTGTGAGAAGCATCGAAGCAACTGATGTGGCATTTGTAAGGGCAACACGTGCTACTTTGAGAGGGTCTATGATACCTGCTGCAAACATATCTACATACTCGCCAGTCGCTGCATTAAAGCCGAGCGTGTCGCTTGAAGCCGTTTCGATCGCATTTACGACGACGCCAGCATCGTAGCCAGCATTTTTTGCTATCTGTTTGATCGGCGCTTTTATGGCACGAAGGATGATTTCGCATCCTATTTTTTGATCACCTTCAAGCGAGAGAGAGACTTTTGAAGCCGCACGCACAAGAGCCGCACCACCACCGATGATGATACCCTCTTCAACAGCAGCTTTTGTAGCCGAGAGTGCATCGTCTACTCTATCTTTTTTCTCTTTCATCTCGGTCTCAGTCGCAGCACCGACTTTGATGACCGCTACGCCGCCGCTGAGTTTTGCAAGACGCTCTTGGAGTTTCTCTTTGTCGTATTCGCTTGACGTGGCGTTTATCTGTACTTTTATCTCCGCGATTCTTGCGTTTACCGCCTCTTTACTTCCTGCACCGTTTACAATGACGGTGTTGTCTTTGTCAAGCACTATGCGAGAAGCTTGACCAAGCATAGAGAGATTTGCACCCTCTAGGGTGTGTCCCGTCTCTTCGGAGATAACCGTGGCATTTGTGAGGATGGCTATATCTTGAAGCATCGCTTTTCTTCTGTCGCCAAAACCTGGAGCTTTCACGGCTGAGATGTTTAAGATGCCACGGAGTTTGTTCACGACAAGGGTCGAGAGCGCTTCGCCTTCGACATCTTCAGCGATGATGAGAAGCGGGCGAGCCGTTTTTTGTACTTGCTCCAAAACTGGTAGGAGATCTTTGAGTGAAGAGACTTTTCCATCAACTAAAAGAAGCCAAGGATTTTCAATCTCGGCGATCATCTTCTCAGTGTTTGTGATGAAGTACGGGCTAAGGTAACCTCTATCAAACTGCATACCTTCAACCACGTCAAGCTCATCACTGATACCCTTTGCCTCTTCGACGGTGATAACACCATCTTGACCAACACGCTCCATAGCCTCAGCGATCATATCGCCGATGGCAGTGTCAGAGTTTGCAGAGATAGTTGCGACTTGCGCGATGTCTTGCTTGCCGTTGATGACTTTTGAAGCGGCTTTGAGGTTTTCAAGGATTGCCGCGCACGCTTTGTCCATACCGCGTTTGACCTCTACTGGATTTGCGCCAGCCGTGATGTTTCTAAGCCCTTCGCTAAAGATGGCGTTTGCTAAAACCGTCGCCGTAGTCGTTCCATCTCCCGCTTCGTCTGCCGTGTTGCTTGCGACTTGTTTTACGAGTTGCGCACCCATGTTTTCAAGCTTGTCTTTGAGCTCTACCTCTTTTGCTACTGAAACGCCGTCTTTTGTAAGGACAGGGTTGCCATAGCTCTTTTGAATGAGGACGTTGCGTCCGCGTGGTCCCATAGTGACTTTTACTGCATCGGTGAGTTTTTCTACTCCGCGAGCCAGTGCGTTTCTTGCGTTATCTGAAAAAATGATCTCTTTACTCATAATTATGCTCCTATGATTCCAAAAATATCTTCAACGTCTAAAACGACGTACTTTTCATTCTCAAGTGTTACCTCGCTACCAGAAAACTTGCCAAAGAGAACTTGGTCGCCATTTTTAAGCACTTCGACCTCTTTACTTACTGCAACTACCTCGCCGCGAGATGGTTTCTCTTTGGCATTATCAGGGATGATTATGCCTGACATAGTCGTCGTAGCTTCCTCGACGCGTTTGACTAAGACTCTTTTTCCTAAAGGTTGAAAGTTCATAAATATCCTTTTAATGTGATGTAGTTTTTGTGAAGTGGAATTTTAGCACATTTGGTTAACAATAAAAAAACAAAATCGATTTTTTACTCTGTTTTTTAACTATTTTTTACTGACAAAGGAAGTTTAAAGTTTTAGGCGGCTATAATTTCGTCCTCTTAAAGATGTCAGGGTAGCTCAGCTGGTTAGAGCACTGGTCTCATAAGCCGGGGGTCGGG
>CAZJRG010000175.1:0-2126 GCA_964548435.1 uncultured Sulfurimonas sp.
ATCTTTGCGACGCTTCAGAATAAACTCGCGTCATTTTATGTCAATGATTTTAATCTCTTTGGAAGAACTTACACTGTCTCCATGCAGGCTATGGATGCGTTTCGTGATGAGCCAAGCGACCTTGATGAGCTCTATGTGCGTGGAGCGGGTGGAGAGATGTTTGCTCTGAGCTCTTTTGTCTCACTCAAGCAAAAAGTAGGTGCAGATATTGTTGAGCGTTTTAACCTCTTCAACGCAGCCAAAATTTCAGGGCAGAATGCATTTGGATACAGTTCAGGAGATGCACTCAGAGCTATCGAAGAGGTCTCAAAAGAGGTTTTGCCAAGCGGTTACACTATTAGCTGGACGGGGAGTGCGTACCAAGAGAAGCAGATCTCAAGCTCGGGATCTTTGGCGTTTATATTTGGGATGATCTTTTTGTATCTCATCTTAGCCGCACAGTATGAGCGATGGCTTATGCCACTCTCTGTGGTGCTGGCTGTTCCGTTTGCTATCTTTGGAGCGGTAGTTGCCACTTACTTTAGAGGGACACAAAATGACATTTACTTTCAAGTAGGGCTTTTAGTGCTTGCAGGTTTGGCGGCGAAAAACGCCATCCTTATTGTAGAGTTTGCGATGCAAAAAGAGTCTTCAGGCATGAGTCGCATTGAGGCAGTTATTGAGGCTGCGAAGCTGCGTTTACGTCCTATTATCATGACATCATTAGCATTTACGCTTGGGGTTATTCCACTTGTTGTGAGTAGTGGAGCAGGTGCGGCAAGCCGTCACTCTATTGGGACACCTATTGTGGGGGGAATGTTGGCGGCGACATTTTTAGCTATCGTTTTTATACCGCTTTTTTATATACTCATCTCAAAACTCAAACGCAGCCCAAAAGAGTAGCTTTAGCTACTTTTTTGGCATGGTGATTACAAAGTAGTCACCCTCTTGTTTATGAGTTATCTTGCTCTGATCTACATCTTTTGGAATTGGATACTTTTGAAAAAATGATCTTGAGCTTTGGTAGTATCCATCTTTGTCATTTCGCGTGATCTGCATGCTCATCTGCAAGGTAAGCGAGCCTTTTTCTATCTTAAAGTCTATGTTTTTCGCATCCGCACCATCAAGCTTGACTCTTTGAATGTAGGCTTGTTTAGTCTCTTCAAAGAGGGCTTTTTCTTCATAAAGTTTTGGATTTTTCTTTTTTTGCTCTACTAAAAAAGCATTGCGCTCTTTGAGTTGTTCTATGGCTTTTTCATACTCTTGTATGATGCGTTCGTTGCGTTTGAGTTCTGAGTTTAGATGGGGGACATAGCTGTTTGCAACAAGTAAGGCAGATGTGACTAGCGATAAAAATAGAGATTTATGAAACATAGTTACTCCTTTGTTTTAAAAGATTGAACAAAAATTTTATACCCGCTAAGTAAACAGAGATTTACTACTTTTGGAAGAAGATGCGACATACTCCTCATAAGTTTTTAACAACTTTTTAGTTGCAGTAAAACCTTTTCTTTTATCTTATCAAGCGATAAGTCAAGTCTATTTGTCTCATCCAAATAAACAGCTTCATCATCTTTGGGCTCTTGTTTTGCTTTGATAAATTTGAGTAAATCTTCTTTGGTATAGATATTTTTTGATTGGTTGGTTACTTCTAGTATTTCACCAAGAGTGAGTATTTGATGCTCACACATTGAACCAAAATCAAATAAGTCTCTACTTTTATCTCTTAGCATAAGAGCTACTATTTTGAGTTTTGAGATAGTTTTAACATCTAAAATTTTCAGCTTTGAGTTTTGAAAATCGCAGTAACGCAACTCTTTTAAAATCTCTTTTTGCACCTCTCTATTGGCACAAAAAAACTCTATCTTCACACCATCAAGAACAAATTTTAAGATATATTCATCAGGAAATAGTCCTGCAAGTCTTAGTGCAAAAACATTTTCATCTTCAATTTTTTTTGCACCTATACTTAACATGGATGGAATTATCTTTTTATACTCAAGCAAATTTTTACTCACGAGATCAATATCTTCAGAAATTCTATGGTTGATATAGTGTGAGAGTGCTGTGCCACCTGTAAAATAAAGTTCACTTTCAAAGAGATCTAAATTTTTAATTTTTTCTAGAGCTTTTAAAACATTAGAAGT
>CAZJRG010000176.1:0-2062 GCA_964548435.1 uncultured Sulfurimonas sp.
AGGACGTTGGTAACGAGGGAAAACATTACTTTCCAGACTTCATACGATTGTGAAGTCTGCAGAGCATTTGACAGTTGCTCGCTTCCGTTTTGCCCCCTTCGTGCCACGGCGTTATGTGGTCGGCTTCCATCTCACTAAGCACGTACTCGGTTTTTTCTGCTTTGTCTTTTACACAAGCAGGGCATATACCTTTTTGTCTCTCGTATGCTTCTCTTTTTTGTTTGTCGTTAAAAGCTCGGATGTTTAAGTGTCTCTCTCTGCCCGTGAGCAGATACTCATAAATCCCTTTTTTGCTTCCGACATCTTCATCTTGCATGAGTTCTGAAATTTTTGCCTCAAGTGTTTTTGGGTCTAGGCTTGTATCATCTTTGTGCTCGTTATACAAAACTCCCCACTCTATACCTTTCATCTCTTTGCGGTATTTTGGAAAAATGGCGCTCACCCAATCGATGACTGCTTTAAAATAGAGCCACAACTCTGTGGCGTTTGGGTCGCGTTGATGTTTTGCCATATAGTGTTCTATGGTCGTTTTGTCGCGTTTAGCAATCCAATCAATGGCTGTTTGTAGGTAATCTTGGCGGATGGCTGTGCCGCTTAGATAGTTGTGTCCTATGCTATAAGCCACACAACCGTTTTTACTGAAGTATTTTTTTGCTTCGCTCACCCATGAGCCACTGTATACGGCGTTTCGGAGTTCTTGTTCCGTAAGCTCTTCGCCTGCTATGTTTATGGTCTTAAACCACTCGAGTTTTTCACTATCTGTGCCGCTACAAAAGTAGACCATGAGCTTATAGTTTAATATTTGCTCTTGCTCATCCGCATGGAGGTTGTGAAAGTAGCGCATCATGTAGGCGAAATCGCCGTTGATGTATTGAGATATAGATATAGTTCTTTGCTGTCCGTCTATCACCTCATAGCTACCATCTTCCTTCATAGCCCAGTACATGACATTGAGCGGGTAGTTTTTTGTAAGCGTGTCTATGACGGCATTTCTTTGTTGGTCTTTATAGACAAACTCTCGCTGATAGGGTGGTCTAATGTCCAATCTTCCACCATAGCCTACAACTCCGTTTTCCTCGTTGTCGCAGTAGCCTTGTGTAAGTTCTCTTATGGTTATCTCTTTGAGTTCTATGTTCATGAGTTTTTTCCTACTCTTCTGTGTTTTATTAAGATTCTTTTGTATACAAATTTACTGTCAATCATAGGTGCTCCACCTTTATCAGAGTACCCTTTGATGTGACATGGGTTGTTTTCGCTTGCGATATTTGCATCCGCTCTAGCTATAATCTCAAATTGTTCAGGATTGTACTTATCCATAAATGTTATTGGCACGCCCATCACCCCTTCAAAATCAAATGGTATGTCTTTTGTTTTGTCAACATTGATAGCGTTATAGTTGTCATAATGTGGATACTTCTCTTCGTTTCCATAATAGTTCTGAAACAAAATCAAATCTTCATGGCGTTTTTGAATCTCTAAGTTTGTAAACCATACCACGCCAGAGACTCGTATCATTCCCTCTTTTCTATCTGTCGCCGTTGCATAGTCTTCGTAGTGCGTGTTGATGAAATGGCTCGCACCGCCTTTAAATCCATAGCCCAACCATAATTTATTCTCTTTTATGAGTGGAAAAATTTCTTTGTATGTGAGTGCGTTTTGGTGACCAACTATCACAAACTTCTTCCCATACTCAACAAGCTGTCCGACATACTCACGAAAGAGAGAAAAGGGTGGGTTTGTCACAACAATGTCCGCTTCTTTGAGAAGCTCTATGCTCTCAGCGCTTCGGAAGTCTCCATCGCCTTTGAGCTCGTGCACTCCTATCTCTTCAGGATTTGGCATTTTGTCACCGTTTTTATCACCCGTGTACTCTAGCCATATCGCTTTTTCTGAGGAGTTGTTGCTAAAGAGGTCTCTGTTTTGGTTTTTGTAGCAGGTCGCTATGAGTTTTTTAAGCCCTAGATTTTCAAAGTTGTAAGAGAAGTAGTGAAAAAAGTTGCTTACTCTTGGGTCGTCGCAGTTGCAGTAGACCACCTTGTCTTTGAAATGCTCTTTGTAGTGT
>CAZJRG010000177.1:0-2047 GCA_964548435.1 uncultured Sulfurimonas sp.
GACCCGCAGATATATGGAATCAAAAGAGCACCTCTTAGTGCTATTGTCGGTGGAGATGGCAAAGAGAATGCAAAGATACTTCTTCGTGTATTTGAGTCAAGTGCCTCAGAGGCGCAAAGAGACATAGTGCTCATCAATGCCGCAGCAGCACTTATGGTAGAGGGGTTGGCTCGTGATATGCAAGATGGTCTTGAGATAGCCCGTGAAGCCATAGCCAACAAAAGAGCACTCAAAAAACTTCGTCAAATTATAGAAGTATCGCAAAAGCTATGATGCAAACGCCACAAACCCTTCAAGAGAGTGAGCTCTGCGTTTTTGTAGCGCAGATTTATGCTGCGTTTAGTCAAGGTGTCATCATTTTGCGTGGTGATCTTGCAGCTGGCAAGACTACATTTGTCAAAGCCTTTGCAAAGATGCTTGGAGTTGAAGAGGATGTCACATCTCCTACGTTTTCACTACAGCAGTGCTATGCAAAAGGTCTGTTTCATTACGACATTTACAATCATGGGCTACAGCATTTCATCTCTCTTGGCATGCTTGAAGAGTTAGAGAAAGAGGGTCTGCACTTTGTAGAGTGGGGCGATGAGACTCTTGAAGAGATCTTGGATGATGCAGGCATAGAGTTTCTCGTAATTGAGATAGAAAAAGAGAAAGACAGCAGTCGAACATATAGGATAAAACATGCACACGCTTAAGGCAGTAGAACTCAAGAAAAAAATAAAAGATCTCGAGATAGTCAAAGGTATGAGCCTAGAGATAAAAAGTGGTGAAGTCGTAGGACTTTTAGGTCCAAATGGTGCTGGGAAAACGACTACATTTTATATGATTTGTGGGCTTGTTGAAGCCAGTGGTGGCAAAGTGCTTTTTGATGGTGAGGATCTTGTCGGCATTCCATTGCACCAGCGCGCTCTCAAAGGCATAGGGTATCTTCCCCAAGAGGCATCTATCTTTAAGGATCTCACCGTAGAAGAGAACCTCTATGTTGCAGCAGAGGTTGGCATCAAAGATAAAGCTGCGCAAGAGGCTCGCATTGTTGAGCTGCTTGATATGTTTAACATTGAGCCCATTCGCTACCGAAAAGGGATCTCTCTCTCTGGGGGAGAGCGCCGCCGCGTTGAGATCGCTCGAGCACTTGTAAACAAACCTAAGTTTTTACTTCTCGATGAGCCTTTTGCTGGTGTTGACCCCATAGCCGTTATGGATATTCAAAAGGTAATCCATCAGCTTGTCTCTTACGATATCGGTGTACTCATCACAGACCACAACGTACGCGAAACACTCGATGTATGTGATCGTGCGTATGTCATCAAGTCTGGGGCACTCCTTGCCAGCGGTACGAGTGAGGAGATAGCACAAAACAGTGATGTGCGCACACACTATCTCGGCGAAAATTTCAAGCTCTAGGTAAACGCAGTAGATGGCAGCCCTTAAACAGACGCAGAGTGTCGAGAACAAACATAAGCTCTCCAATACCTTGCGTAATTGGCTGCCGATTTTGCACTCAAGCCTTTCAGATCTTGGTGAGGCGATGGCACCTTTTGTAGAAGCAAATCCTGTAGTCGAAGTGAGTTCTGGTTATGAAGAGGATTTTGAATCAAAAATCCCAAAAAAGATCATTTCAAGTTCAGTCTCAAACTCTCGTACAGAGCAGATTGAGGCACTTACCATAGGAGCTAAGTCGCTCTACGATGTGCTTGATGAACAGCTTGGCGCTCCTCTCTTTCCCACACCCATCTCTCAAAAGATAGCTGCGTTTGTCGTGGCAAATCTCGATGAGTTTGGCTACTATGAGGGGGAGAGTGAAAAGTTTTGTGAAGAAAATGGCATTACTCTGGAGTTTTTTGAAAAAATACGGCTGCGTTTTGCCCACATAGAACCACTAGGTATCGGAGCAAAAAATCTCTCAGAGTCATTTCTTTTTCAACTTGACAACTCTGAGATAAGTAACGAAGCGTATCCTCTAGCGCTTAAGATGATCGAAAACCTCCAAGACATCTACAACTACTCCAAAGAGGAGTACTTCGCAGAGGTGATGCGAATCATCTCC
>CAZJRG010000178.1:0-2019 GCA_964548435.1 uncultured Sulfurimonas sp.
GCATTGGACTCGATGAGGAGATGAGTTTTATCTCAACAGGTGGAGGAGCATCACTCGAGCTTCTTGAGGGTAAGGTTTTGCCTGGTGTTAAAGCACTTATTGTAGACTAAAAAATAAAGGACAGATAATGATAGTAGCAGCAAACTTAAAAACAAACCTCACAAGAAAAGCTACGGCTCGCTATATAGAAGAGGTTGAGAAGTTTGTCGCTACAAACGCCATCACAGTAGAGACCTTTGTTTTTCCCACAACTACTGCGTTAGATCACTTTAAGACAAGGGTGAGAGTAGGAGTTCAAAATGCCTATCCTGTCCAAAGCGGTGCGTTTACTGGTGAGATAGGTGTAGAGCAACTCGAGGAGTTTGGCATAAAAACAATCCTCATAGGACATAGTGAGCGCAGACATATTTTAGGTGAAACGCAAGAGCAGATAGCTGCGAAGTTCGCTTTTTATAAAGAGCGAGGTTTTACTATCATCTACTGTGTAGGTGAGCCACTTGCCAAACGCCAAGAGGGCAATACTTCAATGATGGAGTACATCGATGCCCAGTATGCAGGGATTGACACAGCGTATGATAAGCTTGTTATCGCGTATGAACCTGTCTGGGCGATAGGTACAGGGCTGACACCCTCTTTGGATGACATTGCTTTGATGCATGCAGCACTCAAAGAAAAATCTTGTGCACCTCTGCTCTATGGCGGTAGTGTGAAGGTGAACAATATAGAAGAGATCCTTAAAGTAGAAAATGTAGAGGGTGTCTTAGTGGGAAGTGGTGCACTTTATGCTGAACACTTCACACAGATGATAGCCTTTGCACAAGCACAAGAGCTTCATCGCTAACTTATTGCAAAGTAAAAGTTTTTAAAGTTACTTGCCAATAACGGGCATAGAGTTCAACTTCTCTACATGGGAGTTGTTTACATCTGTTTTTCTTGTTCTCATGTACGCTTCTGTCTTATCAACATACTCTTGAAGTGTGAAGGGCTTGTTTGATTTTTCGACATATTTTACCTGACTCTTTTGGCTTTGAGTGGAGAGATTTTCGCTGCTATTTGCTTCAAGCTCCTCTTGCGAAGTGATACTGCTCACCTTTGTGTCTTCTCTTTTTTCCATATACTTCTCTTGCACTTTAGCATCAGCACTTACTGCTGGCACCCAATCATTTTCTAGCCATGTATCAAGTCCCTCTTGCATGTAACCCTTTTTCTCTTTTCCTTTTGAGTTACTGATTTTGTTGAGAGCATCGTTTTGTGATGGTGCAACAGGGGCAGAGTGAGCACATGAGCTCAGTGTAAACGCAGCCGTGGTGGTTAAAATCAATGTGTATAAATGTTTCATATAGGTATTATAACGCAACATTTCATTATAATAATATATATTCAGCATAAGTTAAGAATATACTGTGTTATACTCCAAGTTGAAATTTGTAATCAGATAAGGAGAATATATGAAATTTACAAAATTAAGCTTAGTAGCAGCAATGCTCATCGGTTCAAGCGCGTTCGCGATTGAAAACACAAAAGTTGGTGGAGACGCGAAACTTTTCTACCACACTTCGGATAATGCAGGAACAGCAGATCTTTTTGATCAAAAAAGTTCAGCCGCGGATGTAGGAGTAAATTTAAATGCTACAACTGACCTAGCAAAAACAGATGCGGTATCTGTAAGTGCTGGTGCGGGTCTTACTGTGCTCACTACATTAGGTTTGGAAAACAACTTAGTAAATGCTGCATGGGGTGGTGCTCATACAGTTACAAATCCAAACGGGTCAAGCCGTGGACTTAAAGCAGAGAATGCATGGTGGATGAATGAAGCATGGTTAGCTGCAACTACAGGTAAAACTACAGCAAAACTTGGACGTATGGAACTAGATACTCCACTCGCTTTTACTGAAAAATGGTCAATCGAGAAAAATACTTTTGAAGCAGCTGTTTTAATGAACACTGACATTCCGGATACTACTTTAGTAGGTGCTTACATCGGAAATGGAAATGGTACTGAAACTTTTGGTGTATCTA
>CAZJRG010000179.1:0-2017 GCA_964548435.1 uncultured Sulfurimonas sp.
ATCTTTTTTTGCTCTTTGCACCTGCAATTGTCTGTGCAAAGGTAAAAATATCTTTCCCAAGCCGCGCACCGCCTTCATCTTTTTAAAATTTTCATTACAAATCATATATCTCAAACAAAAAAATTATTAATCAATAGGAAAAAACTATGCAATATTACAAAGCAAAGAGTGCTGCCATAATTTTGGCGTTGGCATTTTTTTTGAGTGCTTGTGGGGGCGGGGATGATCCTTTAGTTCAAAATGAGCTTGAGCTTGAGTCCGCAAAAAAAGCACTTTTTTTATACGGGACATCTACAAATGATCATCTTGCATTTGACACCCAAACGCAAGAGCTCACCGAGCTCAACACTTATGTAGATGACCATAACGAGACAAACTTTAAAATAGAGAACAAGGAGAGTGGCTGGCTCTTTGTCTGGGTTGACGACAAGGGCGACGACAACGCTTCAAATGATGAAGACAAAGTTATCATGTTTGATGCAAATTACTCTTATAGTGAAGATGGAAACGCTACTTGGGAGGATTTTTACTATCTTGGGCACTACCATGAGCATGCACATGAAGAGGAGACAGAAGAAGAGCACGAGGATGAACATGAAGAGCATCTTGAGCTTGCAGCACATACAAACGAGGAGTTTGATGATGATAATGTCAGCTCGCCAAAATACTTGGCGATACAGCGTTTAAATAGCTACCTTCAAATGCAAGATGAGCTCAAAGAGACTTTAAAAAATTCTCTGCAGGAGCAAGAGCCAGCGACAGAAGTTTGTAACTTTTATGCTATGAAACATGCTGAAGATGAGCATGTAGAAGAGGGTCATGAAGAGGATTCATACTTCGTATTAGGTACAAATGGAAGACTTTATGTTTTTCATGGACATGAGCATGATGGTGAACTTGAGCTTGAGTTTAAAGACTCCGCTCTTATCTCCTCTGCTGGATGTACAACAAGAGAGTCAGGCATCAGCCCAACCGCTGAGGGTGTTTTGGTCTATCTCAAAAACACGCAAACACTCTATCTTGTCGACTCTCACGGAGATGCAAGAACGCACGTTCATAGCTCTTGGGATATTGCACAGTTGGTAGGCGAAGGCAAAAGCATCGACATGATGGTTGGTATCAAAACGGTAGAGAGTGAAGGAGACGCACATGATCACGATCACTAAAACAAAAATGGGATTTACAACTCTCTCGCTTGCACTCTCGACTCTGCTTTGTGGAGGCGAGTACCATCTTGATGCGGTGGCGGTTGAAGGTAAAGTAGAAGGTGAAATCGTACAAGAAAAAGTGAGTAAAAAGAGTAGCACGCTTGCCAAAGAGGCTAGGGGTGAAACACTAGGGGATTATCTTGAAGGGGAGACTTTTGTCGACTCGGCGAGCTATGGTCCCGCCGTTGGACGCCCAGTCGTCAAGGGGATGGATGGTTATAGAGTTGGTGTGACGAATGGCAATATTGTTTTAAATGACCTCTCTGCTATGAGTCAAGATCATGCTGTGGGAATTATGCCGCGCGCAACTCAGAAGATAGAGTTCATCAAAGGTCCTGCATCGCTTCTTTATGGGAGTTATAGTGGGGGAGTGATTCGTGCTCTTGGTGAGGAGCACAACCGCGAGTTTTCGAAAAACGGTATGCATGCACAGACAACTTTGAGTGCTGGTTCAAATGGTGCTGGCAAAGTTGGTGGAGTGACACTACAAGGTGCGGAGGCAGATTTTTCTGCGTTTATCTCTCATGCATATCATCAGGCAGACGCTTTTGAAGATGGTAATGGCAATCTCATCAAGGACTCCGATACACTTTCAAAACAGACTCATGCGGTTATTGGACATAGGCTGAGCGATGAGAACAGTGTCAAACTTTATTTTGACACTATGAGCAAAGAGTATGGCATACCTAATATTACAGCTGAACGTACAGCTATAGATATGAATCAAGATCGCTACGGTTTAGTTTGGCATAATAAAAATCTTTTTGATACCTTTGAGTATGTGCAGAGTGAGATCTCATATAGCGACT
>CAZJRG010000180.1:0-2002 GCA_964548435.1 uncultured Sulfurimonas sp.
TCAGTCGTTTTGTGGATGGGAATTATAGGAGGATGTTGCTTAGGAGATGCTTAAATTTATTAATGTCTATAAACAATTTGAGGCATTATCTGAAATACATGCATAACCTGTCTCGGGTGCAATTGTAATATAAAGACTTTCATTGGTGTTATCTGTAAATCTCAATCTGCAATTTGTTGTTATAAGCCTACTGTTCGTGTATGGTCCAGTCATACTATTGTGATCACCCTTAAGTGGTCTTCCCATGTAGTCAAATGAAATTCTTGCACCCGAATTAGCACACCCGCCCTCAAAAGTGACCGATGCAATGCCATAGCTATATCCTAGGTTCATTTTTTTATTGCCTTTAAAACCTGCATCTCTAAAATCAATTGCTGCCGCGTTTCCATATCCACCTGTTAAAATTCTATCTGCATTTTGTGGATCTTTAGCAATTTCACTCGCCTGAGCATCTCCTCTATTGACAGCATTGCCTTCCTTATCTGAAAAAATTGTATATGCTAATGTGTTTCCCGTAAATTGGCTATTTGAAAAAACCAACTGCCATCTATCTTTATGCCAAATGACAGCTCCAGATGTATCTATACGATTTGGATTGTATGTATCATTCACTAGTGCCAAATGCTGTGTGTAACGTATGTGAGACAAAATCTGTATACCTGCCTCTTGGAGTGGATTTGTTCTTGTATTTGGAATAATTGTAGCAGCCAGTATTCCGATGACCACTATTACAAAAACAAGTTCTAGCATTGTAAACGCGGGTTTTGCAAATTTTGTCAAATATTTTTTCATTACATTATCTACTTATGATTTTGATTTAAAAAATGAGTATAGCAAAAAAGATAGAGATTATGAAATGAAGATTAAACGCAGCAAAAGTTACTGCGTTTAAGAAGTGGCATTTAGATTTTTTCAGCCATTTTGACATCATATAAAATGTCATCCATTGGGTGTCTGTACATTGGCATCGCAAGACGTTTTTCATCAAGAACATGACCGATGAAACCAATAGAACGTCCTACAATAAAGAATGCATTGAGTGTACCAGAAGCGATAAACTCATCTATCTCCTCTTCTGTGTACCCTAAAGCTCTCCACATATCGACCATCAAAATTCCGATAGTTCCATCAACATTGAGAATTAAGTTCTCTTTTTTAGACGTTGTAAGCGCTTCAACAGTTCTTGCATAATCAAGAAGTGGAGTTGATGGAAAGTGTGCCGCTGCATACTCCATAAGACCTTTTACACGTAAGTCTGGATTTTTGAGAGACTTAATACGGTGACCAATACCTGGAATTGGGATACCAAGTTTTTTCATATGATTTAAGAAACCTTTTGGATCCAAACCATTGTCGTGTGCATATTTAAAGTGCTCAGCCGCACCATCTATCGCACCACCAAAACGCGGTCCAATTGTTAAAAGACCAGTTACAAGTGACTCTACAACAGATTTTCCTGCACGTGCTGTTACTTTTGCGTTGTGAGCACCAGAAACTGCTGGACCGTGATCTGCAACCGTTTTAATAACTGTCTCAATAAAATCCGTAGCCCATTTAGGATACTGTTTTTTAAACCAAAGAAGTGAAACAACATCACCAATTCCTTTGCCAGTATCTGGAGTTGCAAGTGAAGAGATAGGGAAGCCCGCGTAAGTTGCCTCATCACCTCTATCATCAGAGATAGTACAGATAAACTGTTTTGTTCTTCTTACTTTTGGAACAACATTCATATCTGGCTCTGGGATTGGAGCGATATTTAATGACTCATATACCTCTTTGATTTTTGCTGGTAAATCATTAAAAGTTGCTGGAACATGGATTCCAGCTTCAGCCATCGCTCTGTTTTTAGACTCTGCTGTTTCAGCTTCCGCGTTTGCTGAAGCTCCAGCATGACCAAACTGAACACCACTGTCATAATACTTCGCGATTGTACCAATACACCATGCGATGATAGGTTTTTTGATTTTACCGCTGTTTACAGCCTCAATCACTTTGTACTCTT
>CAZJRG010000181.1:0-1952 GCA_964548435.1 uncultured Sulfurimonas sp.
ATAAGCACGCTCATCCCCTCGCTCTCAAAAGGAATAAGCGAAGCCGAGGAGAGCAGCACAAAGAGCTCCGCACTGCTGTTAGAATCTCCTATGCGTGCGAGATCTGGAGAGTTTTGCAGTATGGTTAAAACATCCTCCAAGATGAGCGAACTCTGATAGAGAAACGCCTCCTCTTTAAGTGTTTGTGAGGCACTATTTATCTGCTTGAGTGCCACACCGATTGCAACAGTGATAAGAATAACAAACATCACTGTGATAAGAAGAGCTATGGCACTGCGTTTCATCTACTTAATACTCATAGAAAAGATAGGAAGCAGCATCGCCGCCACTATAAACCCGATGCTTCCACCCACAAAGAGCATGAGTGCAGGTTCAAGTAGTGTGAGTAAAATAGAGATTTTGTCACGATTCTCCTCAAAGTAGAGCTCGGAGATATTTGTGAGTACATTTTGTATCTGCGAAGTCTCTTCACCAAGTGCGACCGACTGCACAAATGCACCCTCAAGCTGCACACCTGACTCTAAAAGTGCCTTAGAGAGAAGTTTTCCCTCAACAACTTTCTGGCTCGCGTTTACAAAAACACTCTTGATAACGCGGTTGTTTAAGATGTTGGCACTCAGGTTAATAGTCTGCACAAAAGGGACACCTGAGCGTGTAAGTAGCGATGCCATGTATGCAAATCTCGCAAGCTCACTCTTTTGTGCGATGCTCCCAAAAAGCGGCAGCCAAAGAATCAGCCTATCTACTCCATACGCAAAAGCATAAAATCGCTTGCGAAGCACTACAAACGCAACAACAAAGAGGAGTATAAGTGCGAGCAGGAGTTTAAAATTGTTGGAGAAGAACTCCCCCGCAGCGATAACAAACTGTGTAGGCAGAGGAAGCTCCTGATCCATACTCTCAAAGATGCCTGTGATCTGCGGAACAACGAAGGTAAGCATAAACGCAATCATCACCAAAGAGATGACAATCATAAATGCAGGGTATGCAAATGCGCCTTTTATCTCCTTGGCGATGCGCTCTTGCTCTTTTAAGAAACGCGACAACTCCAAAAGCACCTCATCTAAAATACCCCCATTTTCACTCACCTTGATGGACTCCTTGAAAAAAGGCGGAAGTGTGACAACACTCTGTGCCTCTAACGCAGCATAGAAGTTTTGTCCCTCATCGAGATGTGTGCTCACGGTTGTGAGAAAGAGCTTCATTTTTTTGTTTTTTTCATAGTGCGACTGCACTATCTTGAGTGCCGCAACGATGCTAATACCTGAGCGGATATACATAGAGAGCTCCCTAGAGAGTGCGGCGAGCTCTTTTGGAGGGATTTTGTACTTGGTGGAGAGCTCAAACTTCTCATAAAACGCAGGAGCATCCTCTTTGAGTGACTGGTAGATGATGCCCTTGGCTTTGAGCTTACTGCGTGCTTCTGCCATGGAGAGCGCTTCAACTCGATCGCTTACTTTTTTCCCCTCTTGGGTGATGCCTTTGTACTTAAATATCACTGCATCACCTTGTAGTAGAGTCTCTCTTTGGCTTGCACTACCTCATCTAAACTACCATACTCTTTTGTTGGTTCAAGGTAGGTTGTAAAGTCATAAACACGATCTTTATGAAGTATGAAAAGCTGTTCTGAAATGCCGCGTTTATCAATGCTCAAAGAGAAACAGAGGTCTTGCTGAAGATTGTCTACATCAAAAAAAACACTCTTTTGCACCTCGCGCATCCCCTCTAAAAAATCGTAACGATAACTTTTGACATCTGCATCAAAAAAGCTCTCAAAACTGTGTACCTTCTCGACATCAACATAGATACTACACTCTTCACACTCATCTAAACAGACCAAGCGAGCACTCCTAGCATCTTCGCCAATAAAACTGACAAGGTACTCTTTAAGATGCAAAAAATCGAGCGGTTCGCTATCTTGTGAAGCATTTTTAAGCTTAGAGACAGCGAGT
>CAZJRG010000182.1:0-1942 GCA_964548435.1 uncultured Sulfurimonas sp.
TCATTTGGATAAAAGTAGAGTCCAACTACCGCATAGTTGCTCTTTGGATTTTGAGGTTTTTCCTCTATGCTTGTGACGTTTCCAGCTTCATCAAACGCAGCTACGCCATAACGCTCAGGATCGCTTACATAGTAGCCAAAGACCGTCGCTTTACCCTCATCTTTTACATTTGCCACGCTTTGAGCTAAAAGGCGAGTAAGACCATGACCATGAAAGATGTTATCACCCAAAACCAAGCAGGCATCATCGCCATCCAAAAACGCTTCACCGAGTATAAAAGCCTGTGCAAGACCATCTGGAGAAGGCTGTACCACATACTCAAAGCGCATACCAAGATCGCTTCCATCTCCCAAAAGGTTCATAAAACTCGACTGATCTTGCGGTGTCGTGATGATAAGCACCTCGGTGATTCCAGCGAGCATCAAAACAGAGAGTGGATAGTAGATCATCGGCTTGTCATAGATGGGCACAAGCTGCTTACTTACCCCTTTGGTAATGGGGTAGAGACGAGTGCCTGAACCTCCTGCTAAGATGATACCTTTCATAATTTAGCTCTCCTTTTTTGATTTTGCAGCAAAGTATTTAGTGTGAAATTGTAATGAAATGATGCTTTGAACTCACTGTAAGTGAAATTCATGAGTGAAGACGTTCAAGCTCCAACTGTCTTCTGTACATACCTGTAAAAATCATGTAAAAAACTCCAAACATCAATACAAACCCCATTAGTGAAAAAAGAGGAATATTTTTCTCATCACCTTTGTTGATGCTATCGAGTATGACATAGCCTATAGCGCTAAACATGGTCTGAAGCATACCTAAAAAGTAGACTGTCTTTTTAACATCTCCATCAAAAAAGTTGACAAGTATATGATGCAGATGTGTCTTGTCAGGTCTAAAAGGGCTCTTACCATTTCTCATGCGTCGTACCATAACGATAAGTGTGTCAAGAATGGGAATGGCTGCAAGATAAATGACGGCTACTGGGTGAATATACTCCGTACTCATAATCGCTAAAATACTGATGATGTAACCCAATGTAAGGCTTCCGCTATCTCCCATAAAGATCTTTGCAGGGTTCCAGTTCAGTAGTAAAAAGCCAATGAGTGTCGCTATGCTTAGTGTGGAAAGTGCCATCATAAACTCATCTTCATAAGTAAACCCTATAAAAGCAAAAAAGAGCAAAATGATAATGGAGATGGTGCTAGAGAGTCCATCTATGCCATCTATAAGGTTAAGTGCATTTGTAAAACCTGCCACACCAAACATAGTAAAAGCTACCGCAAATCCATAAGGCAAAAGAAACTCATAACCATACCACTCTCCAAAAGAGGTAACAAGTACAGAGTCAAAACTCATCAAAAATGCAGCTAAAAAAATGCCCAAAAACTTCTTCTTTGCAGAGACATCGTGTCTGTCATCATAAAGCCCCATAACAAATACTATGAAGATGGAGAGCAGTACAAAGGGGTGAGATGCACACAACTGCGAAGTGGTGATAAAAAGCATAATTAGCAAAATAGATATAAACCCAAGTCCACCACCTGTAGGTGTGACACAAGAGTGGTGCGAACGCTCATTTGGAACATCGTAAAGTCGCAAGAAACGCGAGTAGCGAATGACCACTCGCACACTTAAGTATGCCAAGAGTGTCACAAGTGGGAGGAAAAAGAGAATATCTGTCATCAATAGCTGTTCTTTCTTATGTTTTGCCAAATACTAGCAAAATATCTGTTTTTTTAAGCTTAGTCCGATTTGGTGTTTACACCACAAGAGTGTAAAAAAGCTAAATAAGTTGAAAATCAAGAAATAAAAAGGTGTCACCCGATGAAAACTTAAACAGTTTTTTGAGTTTTGAATTTGATTGAAATGTCGTTGTTTAGGGGATTTATAAGTGGTGGGTTCTGTGTGACTCGAACACACGACCGCTCGGTTATGAGCCGAG
>CAZJRG010000183.1:0-1894 GCA_964548435.1 uncultured Sulfurimonas sp.
CTATCTCTTGGAGTGCTTTTTCAAGTTGGCTTGAGAGCTGATGGCGTGGAAGCTCTAGTGCTGTAATGGAGTGGTTGGAGTAGGGAAGGTTGGAGTGAAGCATTGCAAAAAGATTTGCAAAGTGTCCCGTATGAAGCTCCACCATCTCCGCACCTATCTCTTTTGCTATCTGTATCGCTTCGATATTTGGATCTACAAAAAGAGATACAGGAATAAGACTATCGTGCAGCATCTCAACACTAAATGCGACTTTGTCACGAAGTCCTACGACATCAAGACCACCCTCTGTGGTCACCTCTTGGCGTTTCTCTGGGACGAGTGTTGCACGATGGGGCTGCGTTTTACAAACTATTTGTAAAATTTTTGGCTCTATGGAGCACTCGAGATTGACAGGGAGTTTGGAGTGCGCCATGATGTTTTTGACATCAGCATCTTGGATGTGGCGTCTATCTTCTCTGAGATGAATGGTGATCTGATCTGCTCCACTTTGACATGCCACATAAAGCGCTTCTAAGATGTCGGGATCATTAACGCGGCGAGCCTCGCGTAGGACTGCAACATGGTCTATGTTGACTCCAAGTGCCATTTTGGCTGTTTTAGTCATTGTGTTCTCCTGTTATGCTCTCTTTAAACGCCATGTACTCAGCCTCAAGAGTATCAGCATTGATCGCTGCACCTACATAGACATCTACAGTGTAGTGCTTTTTGTGTGGTGCATCTCTAAAAACCGCCTCGAGTGAGTCATTGATAAAGACAGGAACTACCTGAAGGTTGTTTGCTTTGGCAATTTTTGAAGCACCACTTTGAAAGGGAGCAACGCCATTTTGTTTGTTACGGGCACCTTCAGGAAAGATGAAAATATTCATATCGTCAACTCTAGAGAGGATGTTTTTGATGCTTTTGAAAAAAGTAAGTAGTCCTTTTTTGCTCTCAAGATCGACACTGAAAAAACTTGCCATAGATTGCATTGTCAAAGAGCTCTTGCTTGGCTATCCATGTACCATTTTTGTCAAACTCTGCAAAGATATGCTCCATGACAAGTATGTCAAGGAGTGAGCGGTGGTTGATAGCATAGAGAACTTTGTCCTCTTTAGGGAGCTCGCCGTGGAGTTTTACATCGATATTGAGCGTTTTGAGTACACTTTTTGAGTAAGCTTGCCTCGCTTTTGAGAGGTTCTTGTATGCTGCTTTTTGGGTAATAAATGGGTGAAAAAAACTGCGTTTAAAAATTGAGATATATCTGAGGCCAAGAGCGATCATGAAGAGATATTTTTTAGAATTTTTTAGCATAATCTACCTTTGTAATAAAGAGTAGATTATAGCAAAAAGAGCATTAATTGTTTTGATTATTTTCTATGGAGTGGATGTTGATAATCAGCTTTTTCACAGCCACTGAGTGTCATAAGCGAAGCAAACGCCAAAAATGCTACAAGAATAAATTTTCTCATCACTTTCCTCCTTTTTTAGTTTTTTTTCTGAGACATCTCTGTCTCCATAAGTGTAATCTCATCACTACCAGTGATAGTTATTTCACTATCGACCACAAGCTTTTTAGATTTAATTTTATTTGGGTACTCCATATTGTTGAGTATATGTTTGATGCAGTTTATACGCGCCTTTTTTTTGTTGTCTGAACGAATTACTGTCCATGGGGCATGATTTGTGTGTGATGCGAGGAGCATGGAGTATTTTGCTATGGTGTATTTGTCCCATAAATCTTGTGATTTTTCATCTACTTCGGAGAGTTTGTACTGTTTGAGCGGATCGTTTCTGCGTTTGTGAAAACGTTTCTCTTGTTCATGTTTTGATACAGAGAAGTAAAACTTAAAGATTTTGATGTTGGAGTTGATGAGCATCTTCTCAAACTCTGGCACCTCATGTAAAAACTCTTTGT
>CAZJRG010000184.1:0-1845 GCA_964548435.1 uncultured Sulfurimonas sp.
TATTGTGTCTCTTTATCGCGCAGAAGGGCAAAGTCTGGCTGGTGTTTTTGTAGCTGCGTTTGAACTCTTGAAGCAAAAACGAGAGGCTCTTGCGAGTAAAACTCTGGTGATGTGATGAGATAGCTGCGCATCTTTTTAGACTCCCACATTGCTAAACGCCAAAAGCTGCTCATACTGTGGGCGTTTGAGCAGGTCTGACATGACGGTGACGAGATCTTTGAAGTGGTATTTGGCTTGGAGCATATCGAGATTCATCTCATCAAGATCGGCTTTTATGGAGAGATCATCAGGCGTTTGGAAGAGTTTTTGGCGCAGCTCCTCTTGCTTTTGGACATGATTTTGCTCAAGTTTTAAGAGTGCATTGTAGGAGAAACGCAGGGTCTCGAGCATATCGCTTTGCTTGGCGTCAAACTCTATGCCGACATCTTCAAAGAGAAGATTGTGGAGGACTTTTGGAATGTTAAAAGGTACTGGCAAATTACTTGCAAAATGAACGGATTCGAGATGTACAGGACCAACTCTCGCACCGCCGCCAAATCCACTAATCATGCCAAACTCCTCTTTTTTCGATTATACCAAATGTAGTTTAGCTTTTGCGTGCTATACTCCAAAATGATCAATTTTTCTCTACAAAAACAGCTTCAAATCTTCACACCAAATACTAACAAAGCACTAGAACTTGTACTCAAAAGTGCTACTCCCGAACAGCTTTCACTCCTTAGCAAAGCTAAAGATCTAGGAGCTGTTTTAGAGTCCATTTTACAAAAAAGTCTTCAAGACCCAAAACAAAACGCAGCCCTTTTAGATCTACTCAAAAACAATCCAACGCTGCGATCTCTTGGCGATATGCAAAGCACTCTTCAAACCCTCAAAACTACTCTTGAACAGACACATGCTGAGTCAGAGCTCCAAAAAAGAGTCACTTCTCTTTTGCAAAACATAGGAGAAATCGAGGCTGGAACACTCAAAAAAAAGATTTTAAACTCAGGTATTTTTTTGGAGTCAAATATCAAAAACTCTAAAATGCCTCTGCATGATATATCTACAAACGATCTCAAAGCGTTGCTTTTAAAATCTCAAGAGGAACTCGCAAACGCAGCCTCTCCAAAAGCCCAAGAACTGCTCAAAACCATAGACAAAGCTCTTCTGCAGATAGACTACTATCAGCTCCATTCACAGCTCCAGAGTGGCGCTTCATTTTATCTTCCCTACAGTTGGGACGATCTCAAAGATGCACAAGTAACACTTAAGCATGCCAAAGAGAGACTCTACATCTGCGATATAGAGCTTACACTCAAAGCGTATGGTTCACTCAAGCTGCGTTTAGCACTTTTTGATAAAAAAGAGCTCACCATCGAGATTCAAGTAGAGAGCCAAGATCTCAAGTCAAAAATGCAAGAGCATCTAAGCGAGCTCCGCCAAGCACTCCAAAGAGTCTCCATCACTCCAAAAACCATACGTTTTACAGAAGAAAAAAATGAGAATTTATATGCTTACGACGATGCAGTTTGTGTAGGATTTGAGGTGAAAGTATGAGACAAAAGGCTGTCGCGCTCAAGTATGATGCTACACAAAACGCAGCCCCAAAAGTAGTGGCAAAAGGGCAAGGAGAGAGTGCTAAAAACATCATAAAACTTGCCCAAGAGAATGGCGTTCCACTCAAGCAAGATGAAGATCTCGTCGAGCTCCTCTCAAAAGTAGAGCTCGATCACGAAGTACCAAACGAGATGTACAAAGCTGTAGCAGAGGTGTTTGGGTTTATCTACAAAATGAGTAAAAAATAAACGCTACTCCTCAACAAGTGTGATGCAGTCCTCTTTGGTGTTGATCATACACAAAAAGGTG
>CAZJRG010000185.1:0-1789 GCA_964548435.1 uncultured Sulfurimonas sp.
GGATCGTACATTTGTGATTGACATGCATACCCTTTTGCACAGTTTCTACCACGATAAGCTGGGTGCAATGGATTACCCATATATTTTTTTACTGTAAAGCTTTTTTTGTCAACCCATGCTGTTAAACCACAAGAAGCTTCACAGTTTGAACAAGCCGTTGGAATAATCATATAGTCATTGACTTCAATACCATCAGGATTTGATTCGCTTCTTACACCTTTACGATCAATACCACCGCGTTTCCAGTCGTCACCATCGAGCTCTTTAAAGTCATTCCACTCTTCCATTGGAGGATAGAACGAGAGTGAGCTTGGAGTGTTTGTAAACTTGCTCTCTTCTACCGACTCTGCAATAGCATCTGTTGTAAAGACACCTTTTGCTATAGCAGCACCAGCAACACTAAACGCGGCACCTTTTAAAAATGTTCTTCTACTTTCTAAATACATATATAGTTTCTCCCTAACTCATTGGTAATAATTGTGGAATCATTAACCAGACATGCTTCACTATCCACAGACCTACTAACGCCAAAATAGCTGCAAGTTTTAAAATACTTTGATTATTGTTTGCACGTGCGAGCAGCACTAAAAGCATCGGTAAAAGATATGTCATCCACTGTCCGATCCAGAACATCACTGTGTATGGCCCATCGCCTTTGATGTACTCTAATGTTGCAGCAACCTCTTCTGCTTTCATAGGTCCAAAAACATACTCAGCCATATAAAGAACAAATGAAGCGAATGCACTTAAACCTAAAATAGTTGCAAGACTTTTTGTTGCCTCTTCACCAATTTTTGATCCAAACACTAAAATTACAAACGCAGATCCAGAAAGAAGTGCTGCTAGCATCATCTGTGCAGACTCTGTTGGCATTTGCCACATTTCACGTGCTGTACACTGAGACATAAGTGCTGCCGTGTAGAGTGTTACTGGCACTGCTAAAAGTGTTACCCATACTAATGTTTTGTCAAACGCAGCTTCATCTTTTTTGATAAACGATAAAAACGCAAGCAAAAAGAGCAGACCAACAAACAACGTTGCCATCCAAGCACCAACAGTAATCGCAGAATACCAGTGTGGGTGGAAGAAAATATGCCACATTCTAAACGGCTGATGTAGATCCGCGAGTGTGAAAAGCAAGAAGATATGGATAAACACTATCGAGACAACAGTTATTGGAAAACGGAGTCCCGCAGTAGCTTCAGGGTGTTTTTTAATAAGATAAAAAAGTATAAAAATAACACCAGTACCTATACTCTTCGCCCACATGTTGATTGTTACCAGCCAAGGCCAAACAATCCCTGGTATACCCACGTCAAGTGTAACTACAGCATTTGTAGCTGCTAAGATTTCATGTGCCGCCATTAGTGGTGTCCTCCCACAGGTAGTGTTGTTATTTTGTTAAACAGTGAATGTCCATCTACTCTCTCAGAAGCAAGAGGATTGAGTGTGACATTTCCACCGCCAACATAGTAGTGATGAGGGTTTGTACCTTTTTCTGGCTTACGAACTTGTACTCCACCTTGATGTCTTTGAATATATTTTGAGATATTTGAGTTTGCATCATCAAGATCTCCAAAAATATTTGCCTCAACTGGACATGCAACAACACATGAAGGCATCATAGATGAAGCGATACGGTGTGCACAGTAAGTACATTTGTCAGCTGTTTGCGTTTGTGGATCTATGTAAATAGCTCCATAAGGGCATGCCATAACACAACCCGCACACCCAATACATCTCTCTTTATCAATATTTACAATACCATTTTCAAGATAGTGTAGTGCAG
>CAZJRG010000186.1:0-1762 GCA_964548435.1 uncultured Sulfurimonas sp.
GAAAATGGACTATCCCAAATGCTTGGTACTCGTGAAGGTTGGTAAACTGCATCATATTTTGACGTCCGTAGTTCATGTCCGAGGCTCCAAACGCCGTGTCAAAGGTGTTGTAGCTCTTGCTTTTTTTGTCATCACCCGAGGCATTGACGTACTCTACACCCACTTTTACGTCTTTGGTGAGCTTGTAGCCCAAAACGCCAACAAGCGCTAGGGCATCTATGTCGGCGACATAACCCGTGGTGTCTTCTCGCTCGCCAAAGGCTTTGAGCAGGGTGGAGTCGTAGTAGAAATCTCCCAAATCTCCATACGCTCTAGCCCCGCCGTAGTAGCCTTGGAGCGAGTTGTAGAGACCATTTTTTATCTTGTTCTCTTTGCCAAAAAGCATTGGTTCTAGAATGAAGGAGTCACTAAGCTCCACATGAGAGTAAAAACCATAGCCTAAGTATGCATGACGGTGGTAAAGACTAAAGACGTTTTCGTCGTGGAGCATGTTTTTTCCATAAAAAAAGGTGATCCAATCTTTGTCATGTTTGTAGGTGAGTTTGACCACGTCCCAGATCCATTTTCCCGCGTTTTTCCACTCTCCTGGACCAAAGACGCGTCTATCTCCAAACGCCAGCTTCTGTCGCCCAGCTCTAAGTTCTAGCGGACCCATCGTTTTTTTGATGTAGCTGTCGTGAAGCTCTAGGTAGTCTGATTGGGGGTTATTTTTTTGGTTGAACTCTCTGTTCTTCCAGTCATCACTCTCAAACCCCCACCACAACGCACGAGCATCTTGTCCTGAGACTTTAAAGAGAAGCGTCTCATCCACTTCGTAGACAAATCCGAGCTTCATGCGAGTGAGTAGATACTCATCATGGGACTTCCCTTGCGTTGAGTTTGTGCCGTAGTACTTCTCGTTGACATTGTGAAAGGTCTCTTGACGCAAACGCAGCTGCCCATCAAAGTAGAGATCGCCAAAGAGCTCGGCGGCTATGAGAAGTGAGAGGAGGATTTTACGCATCTATTTACCTTTGTGTTTTAAAAAATATAACGGTATTCTATAAAAAAACTCTTTGAGTGAGCTGAAAAAGAGTCTTTATAATGTAGATGAGAGATTTTTCTTTTTTTCCGTCATATATTCTTAAATTTTGTTTTAAATTTTGATTTGCGTTTGAAAAATGATGTTATACTCATTTTTCATTGAACAGGGCAATGTAAAGACTCTGTAGATTTTTTTGAACTTATGGAGTCTTTTATGGAGCTTCTGAAATACAAACAGGTTGTAGAGAGCGAGCTCTTTTGCATCGGTCCTGTGGTGGCGTTTATTTGGGAAAATAGCCCGTTATGGCCAGTTTACGCCATCTCTTCAAATATCTTGGAATATTATGGCTACGAGAGGGAGACATTTTTAAGTGGCTCGCTTAAATATGCACAGATCATTCATCATGACGACAAACAGCGCGTCTTTGATGAGGTGCTCCAAGCCATGGCTTCTCTTCAAGACTCTTTCACCCACGAACCCTACCGTCTCCTCACCAAAAGCGGCGAGATAAAGTGGGTGCAAGACACCACCGTCATCTTGCGACAAAATGGGGAAGTGAGCCATTTTATAGGCTACATTCAAGATGTCACACGACTCAAAAACCTTGAACGCGAGAAGTCCATCCAAAACTCCATTTTGCTCAAACACGAAGCACTCTTTAAAGGGTATCAGCTCGTTATGGACGAGTCGAGCATGGTTTCAAAAGCAAATCTCGCAGGAAAGATCATCTTTGTAAAT
>CAZJRG010000187.1:0-1760 GCA_964548435.1 uncultured Sulfurimonas sp.
CAAGGGTTTTTTGCATTACACTCAGCAAAGCCAAGTATGCAGCGTTTGGCTTCTAGGGGCTCACCGCTAGCTTGGAGTATTTGTGCCAAGAAGATTTTCTCTGCATCGCCTTTGAGTGTAAAGCCACCATCCCTTCCTCGCAAAGAGCTTACAAGCTCTTTTTTTTCAAGCTCTGTCATAAGTTTAGTGAGGTATTTGTAGGGCAAATCGAGCTCTTTGTGTAAAAACGCCACAGAGTGGGGTTTCTCTTTATAACGGTAAAGATATGATAAGACACGAATGGCATACTCAGTTGTTTTTGAAAAATGCATTATTTCCTCCAAAGGGATTGGTAAAAGCATTATACTATCTTAAGGTAGTATTAAAACCTTTAGAAGAGAAGATAGTAAATATACTACTTTAAGATAGTAATTATACAATTCTTCAAATTAAAAAAAAAGGATATAGCCATGAGTCTATCAACAACAACTATAAACATGATCAAAGAGACACTTCCTCTTGTTCGAGCAAATGCAGAAAATGTCACAACACGAATGTATGAGATTTTATTTACAAAGTATCCGCAAACAAAAGAGCTTTTCGCAAATGCACAGAGCGACCAGCACAAAAAACTCGCGGGTGCTATCGCTGCATTTGCGGCAAATGTAGATAACCTTGGAGCACTTTCAGGTGCGGTTGAGAAGATGGCGCTAACTCATGTGGCAACACTTGTACAACCTGAGCACTATCCAATGGTAGGGGATGCTCTCATAAACGCCATGAGCGATGTTTTGGGTGATGCGTTTAACGAGAACTATAAAAATGCTTGGAGTGAGGCATATGGATTTTTAGGTGCAATATTAATGCAAAGAGAGCAAGAGCTCTATGCAGAAAAATAAAAGCAGGCTGTTACAGAGAGTCGCTCCAGCGATTATCGCTGCAATTGGAAGTATTCTTGGGCTGACACTTATTGGTCTTGTAGCGCAAGAGACACAGAGCATGATGATTATTGCTCCTTTTGGAGCCACGGCTATCATTCTTTTCTCACTACCGCACTCTCCGGCTGCAAAACCCCTAAGTGTGCTCGGTGGATATCTTATCGCATCTTGGGTGGGAGCATTTTTTTTGTATTATGGTTTAAGTGATTGGCTCTATTTGGGTATTGGGTTTGGAGTGGTATTGTTTGTGATGCAGATCTTTGATGTTATTCATCCGCCAGCAGGTGCACACTATATTGTCGTGACACAAGCAACTCTCAATGTAAATAGCATTGAGCCACTCTTTGTGGGCTTGCTGAGTCTACTTGCAGCTGCGTTTATCACAAAAAAAGTGCAAGAGTTACTGCGTTAGTCCTCATAGGTTGGCGAAGTGTAGAGGAAGCCAAACTTCATGCGTTGTGAGATCTCTTCGTCGACTTGATCGATGATGCCATCATTTTCATCCTCTAGTTTTGCAATAAATCGATCTTTGTCTCGCTGGCTTCTAAAAGAGTGCAGTTTGTACTCTTTATCTTCCCCAAAGTGAGCCACAAATGAGTCCAGATCCTCCTCCCACAAAAGCACCATCTCACGTTCAAGCTGACTTGCTTCATCTTCGCCAGGCAGTGTGTAGTTAAAAGCGACACTCTCTTCATATGTTATGACTTCAAATTTTTGGCTATTTTCACTCATCTTTTTTTCCTACTGCGTTTATTGTTTTTGCGAAATTATAACGACCAAACAGACTCTAATCATTAAAAAAAAACTTATGAGAAGTTTTTAATAATCGCGCAATTATTCGAT
>CAZJRG010000188.1:0-1728 GCA_964548435.1 uncultured Sulfurimonas sp.
TGGCTCGCTTTGGTCGTCATGGTCGTTTTATGCAAGATGCACTTAAACATTTTGACCACAAAGCACTTACGGCATTTATGCAAGAGATAGGAGTTGAGACACATGCTCCTGATGGTTTTCGCATCTTTCCTACTTCGCACTCCTCAGCCACCATCATAGCTGCGTTTGAAGCAGAGATAGAGCGTCTAAATATAGAGCTTCTCTGTGATCAAAAGGTAGAAGAGATTTTTATAAAAAACAGTGCAATCACAGGGGTCAAAACACAAAACAGTAGTTATTTCTGTAGCCATCTTGTACTTGCCACGGGAGGCTTAGGATATCCTGTTTTGGGAGCCGAGGGAGATGGCTACAAACTTGCAAATGAGCTTGGTCATACCATCACCGAACTCTCACCAGCTATGATGCCTCTCAAAACCCGTGAAACATGGGTTCAAAACTGTAAAGCCGATACCATTGCCAAGGTGGAACTTCGTGTTGATATTAAAAAGTATAAAACTCTCAAAGCAAAGGGTGACCTCATCTTTACAAACAATGGCATCCGAGGTCCTGTCGTGCTTGACTTTGCCAGAGAAGTAACCCCACTGCTTGCAAAATATGGCGAGGTTCCCCTGCTGCTCAACCTCACTAAAGGCAAAAATGAAGAGCAGATAACGCAGCATCTCAAAAATGAAGTGCTTAAAAATCCACACAACAGCACTGTTGCACTGGTTGAGACGCTGCTTCCAACAGCACTTGCACATGAACTATGTAAACTCGCTGAGATAGAGAGCGAGACTACATTTTCCAAACTAGAAGGTGCCAAACGCGCCAAACTAATCTCTTTACTTGCTTGGACACCACTGCACATTAACGGACACGACGGATTTCGCCTTGCAATGATTACACGCGGAGGCATAAGCCTCAAAGAGATAGACCCAAAAACAATGCAGAGCAGACTCATAAAAGGGCTCTACTTTTGCGGGGAGATCATGGATCTTGATGGTCCATGTGGTGGTTACAATCTACAGTGGAGCTTTGCAAGTGGTTTTTTAGCAGGAAAACTTCTTTAACTGTAGGAAAAATGTGATAAAATTTATCAAATCAAGAAAAGGATACAAATGCTACACGAATACCGCGACATCATCACACACATGAAACAAAATGAGGCTGCAAATGCCCACTTTCTTAGAATATTTCACAAACATAATGAGCTTGACGATCAAATAACAAAAGCTGAAAAATTCGAGATTGTTCTAAGTGATCTAGAGGTTGAAAAACTCAAAAAAGAGAAACTGCTTCTTAAAGATGAAGCATACGGCATCCTTATGAAGTACAAACAAGAGCACAATCTCTAGTAAAAATAGCGAATCGAGGCAAATCCAAATGCCCCGCTTTGCTCCACCGCGTTTATATGCTCCTGCGTGAGTATGCCTCCTAGAGCAAAAACTTTTATCTCCACTTTTTCCACCAAAGCCCTCAACTCCTCAACGCCTTTTGGTTCTCCCTTGTTTGGTGACGCAAAGATGGGACTGTAAGTGACATAATCAGCCCCCGCGTTTTGCGCAAAAAGGACGTCTTCAAGGGTGTGCGCACTCACCACGACCTCTAAGCCTCTTGCCTTTGCGTCTGCTATCTCGCCAAACATATCAGAGCTGAGATGCACTCCATGCGCACCGAGCTTCTGGGCAAGTTCAATCTCTCTGTGCAAATACGCTCTAAGCCCTTCAAACTTCGCACAAACGCCAAGAA
>CAZJRG010000189.1:0-1710 GCA_964548435.1 uncultured Sulfurimonas sp.
TTTTCACATAAACAGAGTACCAAAAGAGCAGCACTGGGCAGAGTATCTCTTAGAGCATCCCCAAGCGAGTCGCATTGTCAAGATAGAGTCACAAAGAGGTGAAGAGTCTTATTTTCAAATTGAAATTGAAGAGATGTTAGATACCCAGTATGTAATCACACTAAGTGACATCACCAAAATAAGACTTAAAGAGAAACTTCTCACCTCAATGGCATACCATGACAATCTTACAAAAGCTTACAACCGCCAATACTTTTATGAAATTTTTCTCAATGAAATTTTCACACCTCTTAAATCTTATGGAATCACTATTTTTGACATTGACAACTTTAAATCTCTCAATGATACCTATGGTCATGCAGCGGGGGATTTGGTACTACAGTCACTCGCAAAGAGCATAAAAAAGAATCTTCGTGAAAATGATTGTTTTATTCGCTGGGGAGGTGAGGAGTTTATTGTGGTGCTTGAGGTGCAAGAGCTATCTCAGCTCACTAAAATAGCTCAAAAACTTTGCGATGCAGTCGCTAAGATCAAACTAAACGATATAAGAGAATTTACTGCCAGTTTTGGAGTTACACTCTTACAAAAAGAGGAGAACATCGATCAAGCTATCCAAAGAGCCGATAGTGCACTCTATGAAGCAAAAGCACAGGGGAAAAATAGAGTCGTTTCACTCTAATTCCCAATAGCTCAAAAAAGATATAAATCTATTTTTGAGGTATTACATGCATATTGTAGTAGCGACCCTCAAATTTTGGTGGCTTATCCATAACAGCCATATCTTCTATCATAGGCCAGATTCTCATAAGAACATCTTTTCCAGCCTCAGGATGTGCCATCTCACGTCCACGTAAAAAGACTCTAAATTTTACATGATAGCCTTTCTCTAAAAACTCTCTTGCATGTTTTACTTTATAATCAATGTCATTTTCAGCGATTTTAACCGAAAGTTTTATCTCTTTAATAACGATCTTGACCTGATTTTTACGCTGCTCTTTGAGCTTTTTCTCTTCTTGGTATTTGAACTTACCGTAATCCATGATTTTAGCAACAGGTGGATTTGCATCAGGAGCAATCAAGACTAAATCTTGTCCCAACTCATTTGCTTTTTGCATAGCCTCATCAAAAGAGATAATCCCTAGAGACTCTCCTCCATCTACATTACATCGCAACTCTGTCGCACGGATCTCATCATTCATGATGACACGGTTTTTCTTTTGAATCAAAAATTTACCTCATTTACTTTAGTTTGTATTAGCGCAAGAAATTCCTCTTCGCTTAAGTTGTACTGCTCTCTCGTTCTTCTATCACGAATGGCTACCGTTTTGTTTGCAATCTCATCATCACCAATGACTACAATCATTGGAACACGAGTCTTTTCTGCCGTGCGAATACGCTTGTTGAGCGAATCATTCTTCGCATATATCTCACTATCGGCATTAATGTCAATAAGTTTATCTGACAACTCCTTAGCATAATCTTTATGAGTCTCCGCCACAGGCACGATGGCTACTTGCGTTGGAGCAATGAACATTGGAAACTCTCCAGCATAATGCTCTGTCAAAATTCCCACAAAACGCTCAAATGAACCAAGAATTGCACGGTGAATCATAACAGGCTGAATTTTTTCATTATTTTCGCCATTATACTCAAGCCCAAAACGCGATGGAAGATTATTGTCTAGCTGCACCGTACCACACTGCCATTCAC
>CAZJRG010000190.1:0-1702 GCA_964548435.1 uncultured Sulfurimonas sp.
TTTGTGTTTTAATAAATATAACGAAAAGTTTGCACTCTTACTTCTATGTCTCTTAATAAACGATGAAAATTATTCTCAGCTATAAGTTTAGCTGGGCTACAATTTTGGCATGAATTATGAAAACTACCTAAACGCCATCAAACAACTCAACCTCTACTCGCACCACTATTATGTGCTCGATGACCCCATCACCACCGATGAGGTCTATGACAAGCTCTATCATGAGGTGCTCGCGTTTGAGGAGGAAAATCCCTCTCTCATCGTTCACAACTCTCCAACGCAAAGAGTGGGTGACACCCTTAGCGAGGGCTTTACAAAAGAGAAACACCTCTCGCGTATGTGGTCGCTTGAAGATGTTTTTGACTCTGAAGGTTTAGAGAAGTGGCTTACAAAAACCTACAAACTCGATGCAAATGTCACTTTTTACTGCGAACCAAAATACGATGGAGCCTCACTCAATCTCATCTATGAAGATGGCAAACTCGTAAAAGGGATTACACGCGGTGATGGAAGCGAAGGCGAACTCATCACTCAAAATGTCAAAACCATCCGCTCTATACCTCTTGAGATAGAGCACAAAGAGCTCATAGAGATTCGCGGTGAAGTGGTGATATTTAAAGAGGAGTTTGAGAAGATAAATGCGGCTCGACTTCTCTTAGGCGAGCCACCCTTTGCAAACCCTCGAAACGCGGCGGCTGGAAGCCTTCGCCAACTCGATGCAAAGATAACGGCTGCAAGAAACTTGGTCTTTTTGCCTTATGGTGTTGGGGAAAACGCTTTAGAGCATAAACTGCTGCACCAAAAGATGGAGTACATCTACTCGCTAGGCTTTAGAAAACCGCCTGAGAGGGCTGTGTGCACGGGGTTTGATGAGATAGAGTCCATATATAAGCAGATGGTAAAAGATAGAGAACACTACCCGATGATGCTCGATGGTATGGTGGTCAAAGTCGATCAGATCGCCGCGCAAATTGACATGGGCTACACCGTAAAGGTGCCGCGTTTTAGTGTGGCATACAAATTTCCAGCACTAGAGAAGATAACTACCATTCGAGATATCGCTCTTCAAGTAGGGCGAACGGGAGCTGTAACACCTGTAGCATTAGTAGAGCCCACAGACATAGACGGCGTGGTGGTGGAGCGCGCAACGCTGCATAACTTTGACGAGATAGAACGCAAAGATATTCGTCTTGGAGATCGTGTCATCATCCTTAGAAGTGGCGACGTCATTCCAAAGATAGTCAAAGTGCTTACCCATGAGAGAAGTGGCGATGAGTTTGTCTACGGACGACCTTCGCACTGCCCAGTGTGTGGGAGTGAACTCCTTGATGAGGGAGTGCTGCTCAAGTGTCAAAACCTCTCGTGCGATGCTAGAGCTACAAACGCCATCATCTACTTCGCCTCAAAAGCATGTCTCAACATAGATGGACTCGGGAGCAAGATAGTCGAAGCGCTTTATGAGAGCGGACTTGTTAAAAACGTGCTTGATCTTTTTGAGCTGCGTTTGGAGCAGCTACTGCGTTTAGAAGGGTTTAAAGAGAAAAAAGCGCAGAATCTTTTAGACGCCATAAACGCGGCAAAAGGGTGCGACTACTGGCGTTTCATCAATGCTCTAGGCATAGAACACATCGGCGAAGTAGCTTCAAAAACATTAGCGCAGGAGTTTGGCTTTGCGTTTGTAAACGCCACCAAAGAGCAGCTT
>CAZJRG010000191.1:0-1690 GCA_964548435.1 uncultured Sulfurimonas sp.
CGACGCAGCTCCTCGTCGTAGATGGCTGCCATAAGCGTTACATCGTCACGGTCCGCCATGAGTGCGGCGAGGCGTTTGTGGTGTGTAGTCACTACCACTTTCTGTCCGCGTTTGATGAGGTCGTCGAGTATCACCTTAAAGAGCGCAGCTGCTTCATCAGAGTCTGTTCCGAGCTCTATCTCATCGACTCCAACAAGTGCGGACTTATGTTCAAAGATACGCGAAAACTCCTGCATACGTCCTGCAAAAGTGGAGATGTCATTTTTGACACTTTGTGGATCATCAATAATGGCGATGATACTTTTAAAGCTTCCAATGTGTGACTTGTGCTCATTTATCTTCATAGGAATGATATATTTTGCCAAAAAAGCACTTGAGAGTATCGATTTTAGCAGCATGGTTTTTCCACCTGCGTTTACCCCTGTGATCATCAAGATATTTTGAGAAAAGTCTACACTGATCGGTTTGGCATTGTGAAGTGCTGGATGGATAAAGCCCTCCAAAACTACTCGTGAGTCGTTTTTGCTTTTAAGAAGCTGCATATTTTTTGACCTGGCAAATAAAACTCTGGCCTGATAGTTGTCAAGACGTGTAAACTCTTTGTCTATAAAACCAACAAACGCCACAAGGTCATAGAGTTTCAATGAAAACTCTTTTGCATATCTGTAGAAGATAGCTTCGCGCTCTTGTTCTAGGTAACGTATCTGCTCTTTGATCTTTAAAACACTATCGGGTGCGACATAAAAAAAACCGTGAGTTGAACGCCCTACTATGGAGCCTTTGAGAACATGGTTGAATCCACCACGTACCAAAAGACAATCTTCGTTGTTGATGAAATGCACCTGTGTATCTACAAGATAGCCTGTGAGTTTTTGATTTGTCATCATCCGTTTGAGAGTGCTGGAGATATTGTGTTTGTGTTCGCTTACTTTGGCACTCAAAGAGAAGAGCTCTGTGTCAAGATTCTCCTCAAAACTTCCATCATTTCTAAAAAACTTCTCTATTTCAAAAAGAGTAGGGGGAATAGTGATCTTCTCCATCCACTCAGCAATGAGACCTTCATGGGCACTGTTTTTGAGGTAACGCAGGTAGCGAATGACCTTTATGATTTCAAAGATCATAGAAAAGGTAAGTACACCGCGTTTTTTGAGATGTCCTATGATCTCATAAAAATCACTTACCTTAGGAGGAGCATTGAGCTCAAATGCATCGAGGGCTTTGATGTAGCGAAAGTGCAACTCCTGATCTCCCTCCATGTAGAGGGGATTTTCTCTGGAAAAAAAACGAGAAAACTCTTCAATATGCTGTGTAAGATCGAGCTGCGTTATCAGCTTAGTAAGTTTATCGTCCCTATTCACAACTTGAAGCACTTATCATTTCACCATAAAATGGCGTTTTTTCTTTGCCTATAAATGTGTAGGTGCCGACGCTTAGATCATAGTTGGTGGCATTTACCTCTTTGCTGCCACAATGAACACTCTTGCCTTGTTCAAATGTTGTGACAACTCGTAGCATCTTCTCTCTTTGTGCGTCTGCATAGCTGTTGTAGCCAATGGCACTTAAGATGATAGCTCCTACCACTCCAGAGACCTGCAACATCTGTTTTTTTGTAAGTTCGGTGAAATAGTGCAGCACGGTAAAGAGCAGTGCGACAATGATTAAACCAAAGAGATATGCCATTATGCGATCC
>CAZJRG010000192.1:0-1665 GCA_964548435.1 uncultured Sulfurimonas sp.
TAGAGAGTAGTTTTAAAAAATTAAAGAGTGAGTTTATAGAGAGAAAAGTTGCTGTTGAAGTTGATTCACTTGTTAATGCTAGATATTTTGCATCTTTGGGCGCTGATATCCTGCAGTGTGAGAAGATGGATTATGAAACATTAAAAGAGTGTGTTTTACTAAAAAAAGAGTTTACGCATATCTTAGTCTCTGCAACTGGCGGTATTCATAAAGATAACATCGCTGAGTTTGTAAAGTGCGGAGTTGATTTTATAGTCACTTCATCACCATATCACGCAAAACCTCTTGATATCAAAGTCAAAATCAAAGAGGATAAATAAGATGAAACTCCTAACAATTTTATTGTTTTTCGCTCTCTCATTGAGTGCAAAAACTATCACTGATGATTATGGCAGAGTTGTTGTAGTTCCAGACAGTATCACTAAGATTTACGCTGCTTCACCGCCAATTACCATGAGCGTTTTAGCTTTTAATCCTGACTTAGTAGCTGCACTTAACTCGCCATTTAACGAGCTTCAAAGAGAGTATGTTGGAAGTGCGTTTGAGAAAAAAGTGGTTGGTGGATTTATGGGTCAAGGCAACACTCCAAACTTTGAAATCCTCTCAAGTGTAAAACCTGATGTTATCCTCATGTGGGGGCGTTCAAGCGCGCATGAGAAGATTTTAGCAAAGTTTGAGAAGTTGGGCATCCCTGTTTTGCTTGTAAAAAACGACTCTATACATGACATCATCACACAATTTGAACTTTTAGGAAATCTCACAAATAACAAAGCAAGAGCTGATGAGTTAATCGCTTACACACAAAAAAGCCTCTCGTTCATAGAATCTCTGCAGAGTAAACTCAAAGAGCAAAAGAGCATTCGTTACTACTATGCACAAGGCGTTGATGGGCTAAATAGCGAGTGTGAAGGCTCTTTTCACTTAGAGCCGTTTAAATTTGCGGGGGCAAAAAATGCGCTTGATTGCAAGATGAGTTCAAATTATGGGATGGAAAAAATTAGTGTTGAGACAATCTTGCTTAGTAATCCAGATGTGATAGTCGCTATGGAGAGTACGTTTACAGAGAGTGTATCTCAAAACTCACAATGGGGAAATATAAAAGCAGTTCAAGAGGGAAAAGTTTTTCTAGTTCCCTCTATTCCCTTTAATTATATATCAAGACCACCATCTTTCATGAGGCTACTCGGCATTAGATGGCTGATTGATTCTTTTTATCCATCTATTTTAGAAAAACCATTTACACAAGAAAGAGAAGAGTTTGAAAAGCTCTTCTTTATTCAAAAAAAAGGAGTTTATAGTGTTAACTGAAAAATTATTACATGTAGCCATCATCGGAGTTGATCCTATCCTTTGGATACTACTATCCATGAGCGTTGTATCTTTTGGAGTTATCGTTGAGAGAACACTTGTCTTTAGTTATGTAAAAAATAACATACAAAATCTAAGCGAGCCAAAAATCAGAGTTGTTTTAGAAAAACGTCTAGGACTACTAGCTACTTTTGGAAACAACGCCCCTTTTATAGGGCTCTTTGGAACAGTTCTTGGAGTAATCAACGCTTTTCATACGCTCTCCTCTGAGAATGAGTTTGGTGTAAATGCTGTTATGGGCGGCATCTCAGAAGCTTTAGTTGCAACTGCTGCTGGACTTTTTGTAGCAATTCCAAG
>CAZJRG010000193.1:0-1665 GCA_964548435.1 uncultured Sulfurimonas sp.
CAGCAATGAGTGGCTCACGGATAGTCTCCGTACAAATTTGACTAAAGCTTTTAATAAAGCGGTTAGAGATAACAACAGATGGCAGTCTGAAACACAAAAGAAGTCATAACCGCTTTTAAAGAGCTTATAAAGCAACATAGTAAAGTCACCTCAAAGGGCATTTTGATTTGGTAGTGTCCTGAGATTAATTAACTAGCACTTTAAAAAAACTTACATTTTTTTTGGGTAGTGAGGTTAGCCATCTATGTTGCTCTATAAGCCCTTTCGAGGTGCTAGTTGCCGATGGCAGTCGGCTTAAAAATTCAATACAAAAGAGGACAAAGATGGAATACGATGCGATTGAACTTAGTCTAATGATAGGTTTTTCGGTGCTCATTGGAGTTATGTTTTACATTCTCAACAAAGACTGTGGAGATTTTCTATGAGTAGATGTGCAAATACAGAAGCATTAGATAAATACTTGGATGAGCAAGAGATTGTAGAAGCAAAGTATGAGAGAGTTGAAAAACGAATTAGAGATGATGTTGATGCTATTAAAGAGCGAATAGCTCGCATCAAAGCTGAGTTTGAAAATGAAGAACTTGAGTACGATGAGGAGTTTGTAAACGATGCCCTCTCTTGATGCTGAGATAAACGAAATTATAGCGAGACACTACCGCCTCGCTGTAGAGATTGCTGAGATTGACTTAGCACTTACAAGGATAAAAATTGAAATTCAAACTAAATAATATCATCCACAACTTGAAGCTTGAGTTGTTTTTGACAAAGTATAGAATTTGTCAAACTCTAACATTTTACAAAATTAGATACATGATATGGAGAAACAAATTATGAGCAAGATACAAAAAGTAAAAGGTATGCAAAAGATGTCCGACAAAGACTATTTTGCTGTTCCTGCATTATCAAATAGCGATTTTCGCCTACTATCTGAGAGTGTCTTACACTACGAAAATAAAGAGCTGTTTCAACTTGAGAGTGATGCTCTAACGCTTGGTAGTGCTGTTCATAAGCTCGTACTTGAGCCTGAGTCATTTAATGATGATTATGTCATTGAAGATTTTGAGGGTGCAGAACTAAACAAAAACTCTACGGCTTACAAGGATGCTAAAAAGAAGTGGCTCGAAGCTGTAGGAGATAGAGAGATTTTATCTATCGACCTGTTTGAGCAAGTTACTAAGATGGCTCGCAATGTCAAGGCGATTGCTGGCGGTCTACTGCAAGGCGGTGTAGCTGAGACTGCATTTTTTGGCGAGATAGATGGCATAGATGTTAAGTGTAAAGCTGACTACTACATAGAGAGCTTAGGAGTCGTTATTGATTTAAAAACGACAAAGAGCATCAAAGAGTTTAAAAAGTCAATCTTAGAGTATGGCTATGGCACTCAATCGGCATTTTACACGGATGTCATAAACTCTACGGGGCACAAAGCTGAGAGATTTGTTTTTATCCTTGTAGAGACTACAAAGCCTTACATGGTATCTGTACAAGAGATGAGCATTGAGAGCATTGAAGAGGGTCGTGCGATATACACGGAGCACTTTGAGTCATGGAAAAAGTACAAAAGAGACAACATAGTAAATGTAATAAAAATGACGGGTTATCCTGAGTGGTATCTTGAGAAAAGAAGAGGAGCATAAGAGATGGCTGGCTTGCCAAAAGAGATTT
>CAZJRG010000194.1:0-1622 GCA_964548435.1 uncultured Sulfurimonas sp.
ATATAACATCATCAGCTTCGACTATAGAAATCTTATCTCTATAACGTTTTGGTAACAGAGGTAAAATTTCTGATTTTTTGCCAACAAGTATTGGCTCAAAAGAGTTGTGTTTTTGTTTGAGTGCAGCAAGTGTGCCTTTTATAATTGGCTCAGGACCGAAGTCCCCGCCCATCGCATCAATAGCAATTTTTACCATTGATTATTTGTACTCACCAGTTGTAGGGTTAATGTGGTGTGGTAATTTATATGTTCCATCAGCACATTTAACTGGTTTAGCTAAAGTAATTTTGTAGTGAGTTCTTCTTTTCGCTGAACGAGAGTGAGAGACTCTTCTTTTAGGTACTGCCATGTTATTTTTTCCTTTCTATATAATTTTTTATGAGAAGATCTCATCTTCTCTAAGAGCACAACTCTCACAAGCATGATAGTCACTCTTTATGAGCTCAATCTCAGAGTGTAGAAGCTCTTCTATATCTGCATTTCCATCTAAAGACTCGACTACATCGAAATCTAGCGGAGCCTCTGCATTAAAAACACCATCAGATATAAAAAAATCTATCTCTTCATCCACACTGAGTACAAATTCTTCCGCACATATGTCACAATCTTTTGGTAAAGAACCCTTCAGTGTTGCATGTAGCGAAATTAATTTGCCAGAATGATACTCTAAATAACCTTTAAAAGTTACTTCATCAGACTTGACTTCAAACTCTAGAGGTGTTTTTGTTACTTTTCGTAGGGAAAATTTCATAAACGAAATTAAGAAATTTCTCTTTCTGAAAAGAAAAATGCGATCTCATTTGCAGCATTCTCTACAGAGTCGCTTCCATGAACTGCATTAGCATCTATATTTTCAGCGAAATCAGCACGTATCGTACCTGCTGCAGCCTCTTTTGGATTTGTTGCACCCATCAAATCACGATTGATTTGCATTGCATTTTCACCCTCAAGAACTGAAACTACGACTGGTCCACTGATCATAAAATCAACCAAGTCATTGAAAAAAGGACGCTCAGCATGTACTGCGTAGAATGCTTCTGCATCTGCACGAGAGAGTTGAAGTTTTTTTGTTGCAGCAATTTTGAGACCATTGCTTTCAAATCTGTCTAAAATTTTGCCTATAACACCTTTTGCAACTGCATCTGGCTTAATGATTGATAGTGTACGTTCCATCAAATCTCCTATGAAAATATAAAATTAGGGTGGAATTGTATCTAAAAAATTATATGTTTTAGTTTAAAGTGGGATTTTAAAAAATAATGAAGAGGAGAGAAAACCAAAAAGTGCAAAAGCACTTTTGGAAATTGAAGATTACTGAACTACAGGCTCTTTACTTGAACGCTGTGCATCTGTAATGTCATCACGGTGAGCTGGACTTTCGCCAATAGCATCCCAAGTGATACAACCCTCAGTAGGACATGCTGTTGCACATGCTGGCTCATCATGGTAGCTTACACACTCAACACATTTGTTACCATATACATAGTAGATATCTGCACCCGTTGGGTTATCATCTTCATCTACGATCGCCTCAACAGGACATTCGTCTATACACGCTCCGCAGTTTATACAAGTATCGCCAATAATTACTGCCATAATAGTTCTCCTATTTTTATTTTCGA
>CAZJRG010000195.1:0-209 GCA_964548435.1 uncultured Sulfurimonas sp.
GTACCCTGTCAATACGCAAAGAGAGTTCTTTGAGATGAAATGGTTTTTTAAGATAATCATAACAGCCAAGATCATACGCTCTAGAGATATCTTCAATGTCCACAAGTGCGGAGATGTAAATGGTTGGCGGATGCATCTTTTGCTTATGAAGCTCTTCAAGTATGGATAGTCCATCGATGTTGGGTACATTGATGTCTAAGATGAGCAGA
>CAZJRG010000195.1:219-1622 GCA_964548435.1 uncultured Sulfurimonas sp.
TCATAAGCATTTTTTCTTATAGCCTCATAAGCCTCTAACCCATCGACATAACTCTCGATAGTATGACCCAATGACTCCAAATACTCACAAATGGACTCGCCAAGCATCACCTCATCTTCAAGTAGCAGTATCTTCATCAGTATCCCATCATCTTAAATCTGTATGTAAAGACTGTACGCTCGTTTGATGAGTCCAGCGAGATAGCTATGCCCTCCTCATCGCAGATACTCTTGACCAAACGCAGCCCTATACCAAAACCATCATCACTCTTGACCTCTCTGTAAAAAGCCTCAAAGACTCTCTCTTTGTCCTCTATCTCTTTGGAGCGACTCGCTACACTCACCTCCACAAATGTCCCAAGTGCCATAAGGTTTACCACAATGCTTTGTTGTGCGAGTGTATACTTGATGGCGTTTGTCAGTGTGTTGTCTATGACTCTTTGGAGTTTCGTCTCATTCATGTAGATAAAACACTCTTGTGCATTGCTCTCATACTCAAAACAAAGCCCTGAGAGTGCCGCTACTTCAGAGAAAAACTCTATGCGCGAGCTGAGATATTGTGAGAGATTAAGCGCAATACGCGGATAGTGAATGTGCTCTTTTTTGACCAGATAACTCAAATCATCATAGATATTAAAGAGATTTTTCGCTGCAGCTTCTATCTTGGAGAGGTGTCGGTTTTTCTCCCCTTGCATAGAAAGAAGCTCAATGCTTGTAAGCATAACACTCAAAGGGGTGTTGGTCTCATGAATGGTGTGACGCAAAAACTCCTTTTGAGAGTGCAAGATATCCTCTGAAAACTGCTTCTCCTCTTGGAGCTTTTTGTTGCTAAGGAGGAGGTCAGCCGTTTTTGCCTTTACCTTCTCTTCAAGCGAGAGATTGAGCTCTTGAAGATCTTTTTTTTGTTCGTTAATGACCTTTGTCATCTCATTTGCATAGTGCACCATCTTTTTAAACTCTGAAAAGTATATGCTCTGAGGGTTCAAGATTTTATGTTCATACGCACTCGACTTAAAAAACTCCAAAAACGAGTCAATATCGCGTTGAAGCAGCATATTAAAAATCTTAAAAATCCCTATCATCACAGCAAATATGATAAACGCAAGAGTAGCGATGGTGATAGTGTTTTTAATAAGAAGTGTTTTGAGCTGTTTTTCTCGTGCTTCATGGTGCGAGAGAAGCTCTGTATGAAGATCTACTGTTTGGACTTTTTGGAGATTTTTTTCGTACTCGCGGTAGTTTTCAGTAATGAGCAGATCAGCAAAAATAACTGTAAAAAGAAGTATGAAAAGCATAGTGAAAATATTTGCTTGCTTGATAGTCAATGAGTGAAAAAAACTCGGCATCTACTCTTCTTTGGTTAGCTATTTTTAAAAGCTATATTATACTAAAGAGAAGCTTTAA
>CAZJRG010000196.1:0-1622 GCA_964548435.1 uncultured Sulfurimonas sp.
GAAATAAACGCGGAAACATCTGCCTCTGAACCCTCAAGCGTAAGTGTACCAATTTCGCCCGCACCGTTAGAACCGTAACTGTATGTCGTGTCGGCTCTCATTCCCTCTTTGGCAAATGCCGCTTCATGTTCCTCTCCAAGCGCTCGAATCACGCCACCGCTGTAGCTTCCATAAAGAAGCGAAGATGGACCTTTGATAAGCTCTATCTTTTTTGTCGCTCGCGGCATGAGTCCCACCGCATGGTCTTGACTCATAGCCGAGAGGTCGTTTAATATGATGTTGCCGTTTGTCACGCCGACTCTATAACCATCCATGCCCTTGACCACTGGACGCCCAACGGCAGGACCATAGCTCGCTGAGTCGACAAAAGTCTCCCCTTCAAGATAATCTCCTAGCGTTTCGCCCTTTGCCTCTTTGGCAAGTGCACTGCTTTTTTTGCTCACTTTTTCTTGAACGATCTTGCCTTCTACTTTGCCTTCAACCGCCACCGCATCGAGATGATACTCGCCTGCTAAGACGTTGCCAGTCAGCAGCACAAACGCGGCGAAAAATGAAGATTTAGTGTGCATGTTCTTCGCTCTCAAGCGCACCAATTCCCACCATCATATCTATAGATTTTCCTCCACTCAACACTTCGCTTAAGTCCCAAGAGCTATGAACATGTGTAACACCTTCGTCATGAGAATCTAAAAGATAGATTTTTGATGTACTCCCCAAGTAAACTAAAACACCCTCTTGTGCGGCAACTATTCCCGATTTACCAACTTCACAACCTGCTGTTGTAATCGTTGTAGCATCTTGAAAATCAGTTGTGTTGTTGTCAAACGTGTAAAGTTTTCCATTTGTACCAAGTGCAAAATAGTGCTTCTCATCTTCATGATGCACTGTATAAAAATCACATATTTCAGTCGCTGCCTGACCGCTACCTACGATACTTTCATTGCTAATAGAAGCTTCTAAAGCATTTTTAAGTTGTTCTTGATCTGCTAAATACTGATTTAAACGGTTCATCGCATTAAACTTTGAGCCACTTGTGACATTAAATTCATCATTGTCATGTGGATGTCTCTCGTCTCCTGAGAGGTGGTCTAAGTAATAAAAATCTTCCCATGTCGCGTTTCCATCATTTGAAAAAGAGTATGTCGATTTAAACATAATAACTTTATCTACATCGTTAGAAGCGTTTGTATCTGAAGTCGTATTGTCTCTAAAGTAAAAAAGTCTTCCCGTTTCACTACTTTGCAACTCTGTCACATTGTCATCATTGAGATTCTCAACTCTTCCGCTCTCAACAAAATATGCATAGTGATCATTTGAACTTGCTCCATAAACATAGAGCACTTTCTTTGCAGACTCTAAGTCAGGCACACCTGCTGTCTGTTGTTCCTCTTCTGAATCGCCGCCTCCACATGCGCTGAGCATAAGTGTGAGTGCCGCAAGAGTCGCGGCTGTAATTGTTTTAAAGTTTTTCATTATAATTTTTCCTTGTTTTATATTTTTTAATTTTGTTTGGTTTGTAATAGTAATTTAGTAAATGGAAAAATGCTCTGGCGGTGCGCGGCTTGGAAAAGATATTTTTACCTTTGCACAGACAATTGCAGGTGCAAAGAGCAAAAAAAGAT
>CAZJRG010000197.1:0-1590 GCA_964548435.1 uncultured Sulfurimonas sp.
TCTGGTTGAGCACCTTTTACTTTTATGGCTCGCATAGACTTTACAAAGTGGTCTGTTGCAGGAAGTACTATGTTTGTCGCTTCAGCTTTTGTGTCTGCTACCCCAAAGACTCTCATAAGAACACTTTGTGGATAAAATCCAGCTATTTCTTTGTAACTCTCTTGCGCTTCTTCACACTCTTCAAGCGTTGCACCTTGAGAAAACATCAGCCCATAACCATTTTTCGCGGCAAACTCGATTGTCTCTTTTGTTGCAAAAGTTGCTATATAGGTAGGGATTTTTTCTTGAAGCGGTTTTGGTTGAAACTGCTCATCTCTATAGAGTTTTTGCTCTATATCTCTTACATTTTCATAAAGCTCATCTCTTAGAGTGTCGGAGTTTTTATTAAAATACTCCAAATCAAGCGCAAATCCACCCTTAGCAAATCCTGCATTTATGCGCCCAGATGAGAGGTTGTCAAGTGTAGCTATCTCTTCTGCTAGTCTTGTAGTGTTATAAAACGGAGTTAAAAATGCAGCCGTTCCTATTCGTATATGAGAAGTCTTTGCGGCAACCGCAGCCATCATCAAAGATGGATTTGGTATAACGCTAAAAGCATTAAAATGGTGCTCTGCAAACCACACTTCATCAAAGCCTAACTCTTCAGCTAAAACACCTAGCTCAACATCATTTAAGATAGTTTGATGAGTATCTTTGTGAAAATTCTCACTTAGTAAAAAAATACCTAATTTCAATTTTCTTCCTATTTTGTTATAAAAACCCACCAGCCACTCTCATCATCTATGATTGTGTGCTTGGTTGGGCTTAGTGTGTTTAATATTTGTGGTAGTGCTTCACGCTCTGCTTTTACTCTATCTTTAAAAGAATCTCTCCAGTCAGGTTTTTCTTTGCTCATGTGAGTCGTTATCTGCTCTCTTAGATCTTTTGTCCCAAATCCGCCGCCGATATAAGCGTGCCCGCCAACTTTTAAAACTCTTAGTATCTCGCTATAAGCCTTGCTCCAATCATCCCAAAATGGTGAAGAACCACGGCTGATGACGATGTCAAGAGAGTCATCATCAAGCTCAATGTTATGGATGTCCCCTTGCATAAAGCTACTTCTATGAGCTATCTCTTGCTCTTGTGCATAACCTTTTGCAAGTGTTAGCATCTCATCTGATTGATCAAAAAAAGTTACATGTAAATCTGTAATCTCAGCCATTGCACGCCCAAGTGCACCAGTTCCACATCCAGCATCAAGACATTTTCCACTTGAGAGGGCAGTTTTTTGCTTTATCTGCTGTGCGATTACAGGGTAAATTGGCGCAAATACTTCACGCACTATGCGGTCAAATCCTTGCGGGTTGCTTCCGCCTTTATGCTCTTTTTTTAACTCTTCGCTCACTTTTATCTCCTTGATTTAGTAGTATCTTTTTGTACATAACGCTATATATAAAAAATGTTTTACGCCCAGTCTAAAAGGCGTCTCTCACCCTCAATGTTTTTTATATCTGTGATATCTTGAGTAAGCTCGATTACACCTTTGTATTTTTTACTCTCATCTCTAAGAGCAAAGTATCTGATATGAATCAATCTTCCGCCAAAAGTTAT
>CAZJRG010000198.1:0-1587 GCA_964548435.1 uncultured Sulfurimonas sp.
AGAGGAGTACAACAGATCTCTTGCAAAAATCAAAAAAGAGCTCGCAATATATAATGCTATGCCTGCAAACGCCAAGAAGAATCCAACAGCTTCAAATCCTACAGATGTTCTCAACGAAGTGATCATAGAAGCTGAAAAGTACCAACCGATAGGACGTATAAGTATTGAACTTCAAGAGGATATTCATAAGCTTCAAGAGAGCCAATATGATCTAGTATTGCAAGATAAAGATGTCATCACTATTCCAAGCCAGATTGACACTGTGAGTATTTTTGGCGAGGTGTTTAACCCTACCTCATTTGTCCACCGTCAGGAGCTTGATAGCCAAGAGTACATTGAACTTGCCAGTGGCTATACACGCTCTGCTGATAGCTCTAGAACTTACATCATTCATGCAGACGGCACAAGCGAACCCGCTAGCTCTGGTTGGGGAATTTTTAGTACAGATACAAAAGTATCAAAAGGAGACACTATCGTCGTACCTCTCTACATCCAAGAGTACAATCAGCTAGAGTTATGGGATAGTGTCTCACGTATCATGGCAAGTTTTGCTATTACGGCTGCAACACTAAACACACTTGGGGTGATAGAGTAATGCAGATAGATCATCAAACAGAGCAGTCACACCATTTTGTACAAGAGGACGAGATAGATCTTCGCGAACTTTTTGCAACTATTGTGGAAGGCAAAAAGATTATTGCCATAATCGTGCTTATTGTGGTCTCTCTTACTTTTTTCTATGTTCTTAAACTCCCAAACAGCTACACCGCGAAAGCTGTGCTTATACCTACCGAACAAGATAAAGCTGCTTCCCTAGGTGGGCTTGGCGGTTTAGCTGCAATGGCTGGTGTCTCTCTTGGTACAAGTAGCTCAATGACTCCGGATGTAGCGTTTAGCTCTTTACTCGAAAACTACGACTTTATGAGAAGTTTTGTCGAAAAAAATGAGATTTTAGCCTACCATTCAAGAGAGAGTGCCGATGAAAACTATGTCTTTGCTCTTGGATATCGTGGCATATATGATCTGTTCCAATCCAAGGCAGAGCCATTTGAGAATGAGGAGGATGCGATCTTTGAGCTCATCAAGAGTCTCAAGGCAAACTTCTCCATAAATGCAGATAAAAAAAGCGGACTCATTACTGTAAGCTATACAGATTTTGACCGCAAATATGCACCACAAATGGTTGAGATGTTTTTACATGATGCAAGCCTCTACTTAGTAACAAACAATCTTGAAAATGTAAATAAAAAACTTCACTACTTTCAAAAAGAGATGGCAAAGGCAGAAGGTTTTGAACTGCGTCAAAGCCTATCTAGCATTATCTCAAAAATTGTTCAAGAGAAGGTGATGATGCAGTCAAAACAGTACTATCAATGTGATCTTCTCACCCCTCCTCTTGAACCATACATTAAAGATAAAACAAAGCCTAAACGCGCTCTTATTTTAGTGGTTTCATTTGTAACAAGTCTAATTTTAGGTATCTTTTTTGTCTTTTTTTTAAACTTTATTCGTAAAGAAAAAAATGGTGCTGCTCTATGAAAAAAATGCTTATAGCCCACTCTCCTGATGCCGATGACATCTTTATGT
>CAZJRG010000199.1:0-1559 GCA_964548435.1 uncultured Sulfurimonas sp.
AGACTGATTTTAGTTTTGTTTTTTTGTTTGTGACTATTTTAGCGAGGATTTTAGAGACTTGTTGAGGAGTGTAAAACTCTCCCGCTTTTTTTCCAGCTCCCGAAGCAAACTGAGCTATGAGGTACTCATAAGCATCACCAAGCACATCTCTGTCATGGTTTTTAAGCTCAAAGTTTATGTTGTCAAGGTGAGCAAGCACTTTAGATATAAGAGTGTTTCTAGCCTCTACGGTTTTACCAAGCTTAGTAGACGCAAGGTCAAGGTCTTCAAAGAGATGCTCAAAGTCATCTTCACTCTCATGCCCCATAGTGCTTTGCTCTATGCTTCTGAGTATGGAAGTCAGGTCTTCAAGAATGAAGTTGTTTTTATCTGAGTTGCCGCGTTTAGCCACTGCTGAGAAGAGCTCTGAGGGTTTAAGAAAATAACCAAGCGACTCAATGGCGTCTTCTTTGATAGCTTCAAGATACTCTTTACCATCTTCGCTATTCTCATCAATAGAACTATAAGAGATTCCATCTTCTGCAAGTAACTCATCAGCATAGTTGTCTATCTTCTCAGAGAGATACTTGTAAAAGATAAATCCCAAAATGTAGTCACGAAACTCATCCGCATCCATCTTTCCACGAAGAGTGTTCGCGATGTTCCAAAGTTGTTGCTCAAGTAGTTTTTTTTGTTCTTCACCCATGGTTGTTTGTAGCCTTTTGTATTGATATTTTATTTTAGCGAATTAAGTTTTAGAGTAGCTATGTTGGCTTCTAGTTCTTGAATGAAAAGTAGGCTCATAACACTTTTTGGCTCAAGAGCGTTTTTTTGTTTTTGCACTCTATGTAGCTTAACTGCTTCGAGTCATTGTAAAAAATGCTGTACTGTTCGTAGAATGTAGCGATTGTGAGAGCATCTTCTAGGGTGATGGCGTAAATCATAAAACTCTCTTCACTATGTTCGCCAAGTCTTCCGATTGTAGGTTTGTAATTGTAGTGAAGAGCTTTGAGGTTTTCTTCTAGCTGCTTGTTGCGTATTTTGTTTTCATCATCAGGTAAAGTAGTGTTCATAGGGTTCCATGCCGTTATGATTACAAAAGGTATCTCAAAGTGCTTATGGTCTGCTAACTCTTCTAGACTGAACCAAATGTCCTCAGAGGCGTCTTTGATGAGAAACTTGTTTCGCTTGTAAATATCTATGAAGTCAAACTCTTGTTCTTCTCTTGGCATGAATAACCTCAAAAATAAATTTAATTTAACAATTAAGAGTATTTTAGCATACCTTAGTAAACTGCCACTACTTCGCTACACTTTTTAAAAGTGCAAGTATGTCAAGTTCTCCCTCTTTTTCTCTGTTCTTTTTGTCATATACGCCTATGAGCTTTCCAATTTCGCTTAGTGCTTTTAACACTGCTGGAAGGTTTGTGTCTTTTAGTTCCATCACTTTTGTTTCACTCATTCCATTACCTATACTGTTTGTCACGATATACGGTGATGCTTTGTCGCCAAAGCCTATGTTTATCACATCTGTATAGTGGGCTAAAAGTTTTTGAACATTCCATTGACTTTTTTCCTCCG
>CAZJRG010000200.1:0-1555 GCA_964548435.1 uncultured Sulfurimonas sp.
ATCTTTTGGGTTTCTCTTTAGGCTCGAGTGTCGCTGCGTTTGTAGCTTCAAAAATGGCGGTAGAGGGGCTCTTTTTGGTTGGTGCTTTTGATTCGCTTGTCTCGCTTGCTCGAAGGAAGTTTAAGTTTGCAAGGCTGCTGCGTTACCGTTTTGAGACAGCCTCTTTTGTGCAAAATGTAGACGCACCCACCTATCTTTTTGCAAGCCGTGATGATGAGACGACCTACATTCAAAACGCCAGAGCACTCAAAGAACAGGTGAAAAATCTTGTTTATTATGAGGAGTTTGATGCTTTGAGTCACAAAGAGATACTCTGGGATGAGAGGGTCGTGGCAAAGATACGAGAGGTTTTAGAGTAGTGGAGCTAGGATTTTTTCTTAAAAAGTTTGTCAGTTTTTTTCTTGAGCCTCTTGGTCTTGTGGCTCTTTTTATGGCGTTTGGGCTTTGGTTTTTACTACAAAACGCTCTGCGTTTAGCAAAACTCTCCATCATGTTTGGCACTTTTTTGCTGCTGCTCTTTTCCTATGCGCCTTTTGCTTCATGGCTCATAGAGCCGCTTGAGAGCCGCTACACAAAGTTTACTCCAGATATATCTCACCAAAACATAGCTTACATTCATGTCTTGGGAAGTGGTCATGTAACAGACCCAGATCAATCCATCAGCTCCCAGCTCAGCCCCGCGGGAGTCAAGCGCGTCTTGGAGGGTGTTTTGCTCCATAAGAGACTCCCAAATTCCAAGCTTATTTTTACGGGTTATGAGGGTGACACAAACACCTCAAATGCACAGATGAATGCCTCTCTTGCATTAGCACTTGGTGTTTTAAAAGAGAATATTATTGTAAACGCAGCACCAAAAGACACTCAAGAGGAGGCGCTCTTTTGTGCAAAAATTGTAGGTTCAGAGCCGACTGTTTTGGTCACTTCCGCTTCTCATATGGAGCGTGCGCTAAGACTCTTTAGGATGCAAGGAGTGGAGGTTATTCCAGCAGCTACAGATTTTCATAAAGAGGAGTTTATGGGCTATTTAAGAGCTCCAAGAGCCTACTATTTTCATGTGAGCAGTGTTGCACTCCATGAGTATTTAGGCTTGCTTTGGGGATTTGTACGGGGTTAGAGCAGCTTTTTCATCAGCTCTATATGATAACTCTCTTGGGCATTAACATAGTCAAAAAATGCGCAGAGCTCTGCATCTTCTATCTTTTGGCTGAGTCTTTTACACATCTCTTTTGCAGCTTGCTCCTCGGCGATGCCACTCTCTACAAAGAGTGTGAGATCTTTAATGATGTAGCTCATGGGGTGCAGCTCTCTTGGAAGGGTTAAGATGCCTAGTTTTGCCATCATCACGCCAAAGGCTTTAAAGTGGTAGTGCGACTCATCGATAAGATCTTGAAATATACTTTTGTGCAGTGCGTTTTGAGTATATGCTTGCATATAGCTGTAGACTAAGATGAGCTCATACTCCTTGTAGGACTCTTCAAGCAAAAAGAGGGTGAGAGCATCGGTTTGCTCGGCATCTAGAGTAGAGTGAGGCCAGATACGTGCTCTGTTAAACGCA
>CAZJRG010000201.1:0-1542 GCA_964548435.1 uncultured Sulfurimonas sp.
GAAACTAAAATTACATTTTTTATTTCACAAAAAGTAATATTACAAAAAGTATATATTATAAGATTTATTGATATTTTAATTTGTTTTACAAATATCAATTGTGTGATAAAAGTAGTGATTTATATGATGAATAGGGGTTTTTGAGTTAATAGGAGCTGCGTTTACAAAAGTTGTAAACGCAGTATTTATAAATATTTCTTATTTATTTCGTATCACAAAAAAAATTTGTGATTTTTCTGTTTAGAGTAAAAGTTATCACATTTTTATCTCAGTTTAGAGTTTGGCTCTCACTTGATTGACCGCTTCGACCATATTTTTCAGGCTTGCTTTGACCTCTGGGTACTTTCTGGTTTTGAGTCCACAGTCGGGATTTATCCAAAGTTGCTCTTTTGGAAGCACCTCAAGAAGGGACTCGATCTGTACTATCATCTCCTCTACACTTGGAACGCGAGGCGAGTGGATGTCGTAGATACCTGGACCCACCTCTTGTTTGTAGCCCACCTCTTTAAATATCTCAAGAAGTTTGTTGCCGCTACGTGCTGTCTCTATGGAGATAACATCCGCGTCCATCGCTTCGATGGTTTTGATGATGTCGTTAAACTGGCTGTAGCACATATGGGTGTGGATCTGCGTCTGCTCCCATGCGCTGCTCACTGAGAGCTTGAAGTCTCGCACCGCCCAATCTTCATAAGCACTTATGTTTTTCTTGCGCAGCGGATACCCCTCTTTAAACGCCGCTTCATCGACTTGAATGATTTTGATGCCTGCGTTTTGAAGGTCGTCGACTTCATCTTTGATGGCAAGGGCGATCTGATGAGAGACATCGGCTCTTGCGATATCATCGCGGACAAAAGACCAGTTGAGAATGGTGACGGGTCCTGTGAGCATTCCCTTCATGATGGCGTCTGTTTTGCTTTGGGCATAGCAGCTCCATTTGAGCGTCATGGCGTTTGGACGCGAGACATCGCCGTAGATAAATGGAGGCTTCACACATCGACTTCCATAGCTCTGCACCCAACCGTTTTTTGAAAATCCAAACCCTTTGAGCTGCTCACCAAAATACTCCACCATGTCGTTTCGCTCAGGTTCGCCATGCACAAGCACCTCCAAACCACACTCCTCTTGAAACGCGATACACTCATCAATGTAGTGTTTCATGGTGTTTTCATACTCCTCTTGCGTTATCTCATGGCGTTTATACTTTTGTCTAGACTCACGAAGTGCTGGCGTTTGAGGAAAAGAGCCGATGGTCGTTGTTGCCAAATCTTTATAACCGAGTATCTCTTTTTGGAGTTTTATTCTCTCTTGAAACTCTCCATCTCTTTGCGTTTTTGTGATGGCGTTTACTCTTTTTTGCACCTCTTGGTCGTGAATGAGTGGCGAGCTTTTTCTCTTGGCGTTTGCGGTAGCGTTTTGTGCTATGAGTGCTTGCTCTTCTGGTGTAAGCGCTTCTTCAAAAAAGAGTTTACTAAGAAGTGTGACTTCAGTGAGTTTTTCCTTGGCAAAACTGAGCCACTCTTTAATCTCTGGATCCATTGCTGT
>CAZJRG010000202.1:0-1540 GCA_964548435.1 uncultured Sulfurimonas sp.
GAAGAGTAGTCGGTGATGAGAATGTCGGTGTATTTTAAAAGCGGGTAGACGTCGCCGTGTGTCGCATGAAAGAGGATGTTTGAGTAGCTTCTCTCTTTGAGCTGCGTTTGGGCGAAGTGGTGGAGTTTGAGTATGAGCGTGGCGTTTAGGTTTTTCAAAAACGCATTGAGCGCTTCAAAGTCAAGAGGGATCTTTGCTGCCTTGGCTGATTCTCTGTGCGTTGGCATGTAGAGAAGTACTTTGTGCCCAGTGCCAAAACTTTTTTTTGCAAACTCATAGATAGTTTTGTCACAAAAGAGCAGGTCATATGCATCATGCTCCTCTTTGAGCAGGAGGTCGTTTCTAGGGTAGCCAAAATCTTTGTACTCTTTGGCATTTATGACTTTGCTAAGCGAAGTTTCGTTTACAAAATCACTCGTCGAGACGAGAACATCGTAGGAGACTGTGGTGAGTGGATTGAGCCTCTTTAGCGGTATGCCGTGCCACATCTGCAGGGTTTTTTGTTTGGGGCCTAGCAGATTTATCTCTTCTGTAATATTAGCTTGGTCTTGGATGATCCATTTGGCTTTTGCCATAAGTATATAGGCTTGCAGAGTCTCTAGGTGTACTCCGTTCATGCCTAACTTTTTCAGCTCCCCAAGCTCTTTTTTGTTGTCGGTGAGCATCATGCAGGGGAGTTTTTCTCTGTGGCAGTGCGCAAAGAGCGCTTTGTTGTTTGAGGTGATGGAGCCTTTGGAGACAAACGCCAAGAGAGTGCGTTTGTAGCCTATGAGGTCGAGTAGTTTTGTGAAGTGTTTGAGAAAAAACTGTCTGCATTTTTTAGCATGTTGGCGTTTGATATTTTGTCGCGCCGCGTTTGCGTCAAGGTAGTGGTAAATGCCGCCATTCGCCTCTACTTTTACGAGTTTGCTCAGGTCTATTTTTTTTGAAAAATCTTCAAATATAGTGTCACCATGATTAGCTGAGAGAATGAGCACCGCATCAAATGGCTCGCTTATATCTTGAGGTTTTGAGATATTCTCACCCCTTTGAAAATTATCTAAAAAGCCCAAAAACGTAAATGCGGCTTCCTCTTGCAGCTCTTGCAAAAACATAGTCGTCTTAGGGGTGTATGGAGCGATAAAGAGCCGTTTGTTTTTAAACTGCAAAGCCCGCTCCCTGTGATTGTAAAAAATCATTGAGAGCAATTTTAAGCTCCGTTGTCGAAACATCTTCGGTGCGAGGCAGATAGACAACCTCGCAATGGGGCTTTAAAAAATCAAACTTCCCTTCCCAGTCATTCCCCATAGCAAAGACGTCTATCTCATAGCGTTTGATGTCCTCTACTTTTTGCTCCCAATTCTCTTCGCCAATCACCTCTGTGACGCATTTTATGTTGCGAACTATCTCGGCACGTTGCTCATAAGGAATGAGCGTTTTTTTGCCCTTGATGGCGTTAAACTCATCGGTTGAGACCGCCACGATGAGCTCATCGCCAAGGTTTGCTAGACGGTTTAGGAGATTGAGATGCCCGATGTGAAACATGTCAAAAGTTCCATAA
>CAZJRG010000203.1:0-1538 GCA_964548435.1 uncultured Sulfurimonas sp.
TGCATGTAATGGATAAAGAGCAATCATTTATCACAAAAGAGCAGTTCTTTACTCTGCTGAGTGGTGTTTACAACTCACATGATGGCAAAGAAAACTCCGCTCACCTAGTTATTTTTGTTCATCGCGTAGAAGAGATGGACGAAGGCATTTATATACTTATTAGAAACAAAAGAGATAAAGAGGCTTTGCAAAAAAGTATGCACTCAGATTTTTTATGGAAGAGCAGTGAGCTAGAAAATCTGTTTTTTTTAGAGAGTCGTGATATGCAGATGCCGAGTCAGGCGATTAGCTGTTCACAAGCCATTGCCAGTGATGGGGCGCTCTCTCTGGGAATGTTATGTAACTTCAAAGAGCAACTCCAAACTCATGGAGCGCATAGATACAAAGAGCTCTACTGGGAGTGTGGGATGATAGGACAACAACTCTACCTTGATGCAACTTCTATGGGTCTAAGCGGTACGGGAATTGGATGTTTCTTGGACGACATGATGCACTCTCTGCTTGGACTTAAAAACAATGAGTTCCAGAGCCTTTACCATTTTACTGTTGGTCGTGGTTATGTTGATAGTAGAATCCAAACAAAAGAAGCATATGCGGATGAGCGATAAGAATAATCTTTGCTAGATAAAAGTGTTAAATCTTACTCAAAATAGGATTAAACGCTTTGCTTGAGAGGAGTATCTTATCGCCATTTGAAAGCTCTTTTACATCATCCCATAAAGCTGTTACTTTTATGATTTCATTGTTTGCCAAGACTTCTACGATATATAAAATATCGCTTTTTTTGATACTTAAAACCTCGCCAACTATCTTAAACTTTCCGCTAATGTTTTGATTTGCAAATACTTGGCTTGGCGAGCCATCATCCTCTATCTCTCCATTTGAAATCTTAAAGACTCTGTTTGAGAGCCGAAAAATCTCACTGATATCATGGCTAACAAGTAAGGAGATGATGCCAAATTTTTGATGAACTAAAAAGAGTTCGTCTTGGAGTTTTTGTCTCATTGAACTATCAAGTGCAGAGAGTGGCTCATCAAGAAGAAGCATCTTAGGCTCTCTCATAAGTGCTCTTGCGACTGCGACTCTTTGTTTTTGTCCACCGCTTAAGTGTTGTGGTTTCATATTTTTGAGATTTTGTATCTCCATGATTTTTAAAATATCATCAACTTTTTTTAACTCATTTTTATCTTTTAGAGCAAACTTTAGATTTTCCTCTACGCTCATGTTTGGAAATAGTGCATAGTCTTGAAAGACAAACCCTACATTTCGCTTTTGAGAAGATAAATTGATGCCCTTCTTGCTATCAAACCAGACTTCATCATCAACTTTTATATAACCGCTCTTTGGAACTTCAAGTCCTGCTATTATGCGCAAAAGCGTTGTTTTTCCACTTCCACTTTTTCCAAAGAGAGTTAAAAATTCACCATCTTGTATCTTTTTATCTACAACTAGGTTTATCTCTCCATCTGCCGTGTTTAAGGGCTTAGTTATGTTTATCTCTATCATCTAAGCTCACTTCTTATCATATTTTTATTTAT
>CAZJRG010000204.1:0-1534 GCA_964548435.1 uncultured Sulfurimonas sp.
TTATCTACTGGATAAGTGATGAGTTTAGGGAGAAGTTTGAGGGAGGTGGACTTAGTAAAGCTCATAAAAGTATCAGTGTTGGTATGCAAATGCCTGGGGATAATGAGAAATATTTTAGGTTTTTGTGGGAAATTGAAAATAGAAATGATTTCGCTCTTTATTCAAAAGGGGGGTCATACAATAAATGGTATGGCAACACTTGGCTTATAGTACCAAAAAATATTCTTGATAATTTATCGGAGGATGCAGCAAAAAGACAAAAAAACTTTGGTGTAACATCTGGTCGCCAATCATCAAAAGGTGCTTCTTTTAGATTTAAAGATACTTCTACCTATGTAGATAATGGGACAATGAATGTTTTTTTTGAAGAAGAAAATGAAGCATTTTTAATTCTAGCAATTTTAAATTCCAAAATTTCTACTTATGTTTTTGGATGTCTTAATCCAACCGTAAATAAACAAGCTGGGGATTTGCAAAGAATTCCTTACGCCAAACCTCCAAAACCACAAGAAGAACTTATCTCAAATCTAGCCAAAACAAATATTGAAATCAAAAAACATCTCTGCTCTTTTAGTATCATCGAGACAAATTTCACCCAAAATCCACTTTCCATGAGTAGTCATGCCAACCTTAAAGAGCGAGTGTTAGAGTACCTAAACTACGAAAATCATCTTCTCACGCAGGTACTACTAAATGAAGCCATCATCAACGAAGAGGTTTTTAAAGTCTATGAACTAAGCGAGTCAGACAAAGACATGGTGCTAGAAAAAGAGGGGAAAAGCATCGGCGGATTGAGTGTAGAACAAGAAGCCAAAGAGGCATTTCTCTCTTCGTTCCCAAGCTCCAGCTTGGGAATGCATACAGATGCTGATACCATCACAACATACATAAACTCCCTCCATGTAGCACCTTACGAGAGCGACAAAAAAGCCCAAATCATCAAAGCTTTTGAAACCCTCTACCAAAGCAACAACGACCTTGAAGAGTTCTGCATCAAACATCAAGTAAACCCCATAAATGTCTGGCACTGGTTCAAAGAGTCCAAAACTCTCCCAAAACAACGAACCGCCACCATCGCACTAGAGTTTCTAACCGACATGGTGCGAGAACTCTTGAGCGAAGATGACGACGGCATCATCCCACTTGTACCAAATGCAGGCGAAAAAGTGCTATTTGAAAGGCTTCATGAGCAGTTCTACCAAAAAGGTTTCAGCGATGCACAAACAAGCAGTTTTGATACACTTCTAGGCAAAGACTTAGAGAGCTACTTGCAAAACAACTTTTTCAAAGAGCTAAGTGACCATCTCAACCTCTTCATGTACCTCCCAAAAACCCCATTTATCTGGCATTTAAGCAGTGGCGAATATAAAGGTTTTGAGTGCTTTATCAGCATCTACAAATGGAGCCGTGATAACCTTTTGCGAGTAAAATCAGTCTATATAGAAAACCGCCAAAGAGCATTACAAAACCGCCAACTAGACCTAAGTAACGACAACACCGCCTCCGCCCAAAACGAAAAAGATTTACTCTTCAA
>CAZJRG010000205.1:0-1530 GCA_964548435.1 uncultured Sulfurimonas sp.
ACAGCTCCGCCATCTTCCAAAAGATTCAAAATGCGGACAACGACGTGCTGAAAATTTTTGATGGAGTCATAGACACATCGATGGTGCCAGCCAAAGATATGGTATCGGTAGAGGAGCTTGCATCGCAACTCCAAGAGAAACAAGCGCAACTTGAAAAATACAAAGCGATAGAGCAAGACATCATCAACAAACAAGAACTAGAAAATCGATTGCTCGCCCTTCACACACAAAAAAATGCCCTTGAGAGCCAACTTGCCTTTATAAGTTCCAAAACAAAAGTCGAAGAAAATTTACAAAAAACCCTCAGAGAATTGGCTCAAATGCAAAAAGAGATAGATGAGTGTGTCAAAATGCTAGAAGAGAGCTCAGAGCTTATACGAAACAATAACGCCAAAACGGCGTTAGCGAACGAGTCTCTCGCATATGCAAAAAAAGAAGCCGAAAAATTAGAGAACCAAAACAGTGCATTAAACAGCATTAGAAATAAATATGACGCTAAAAAGCCGCTCAAGGAGTTTTCTCAAAACGCAGATAATGTCTATCTCATGATCAGGGATGAAGAGAGCAATGTGTCGGCTTTTTCAGAAAAAAAGAACATCGCTTTTAGCAACATCAAAAATATGCTCCAAAAAGAGCATGCACAGATAGAGCTATTTATTGAAGAGATTGACGAAGATATGCTTAGCCTAGAAGAAAAAGAGCGTTCTACAATCGCGCTTGTGGAGAGTGTCACCAATGAAACGTGCAAGCCAACGGCTATGCTTATTGACGAGTTAGAACATTTCAAAAGCTACATATCATCCATAAACGCCAAGTTGAAAAAGTACAAGATATCGAATGTGGAGTCCATAGAGGTAAAACTCTTGACCAACGATAAGTTATTGGGCGAGCTTCAGAAGATTGCCCATATTCAAAAACAAGACCTTTTTGCCACCACTGATGTGCTCAATGAAAAACTCGCCGTGCTTGCCAGATACATAGAGAGCTCTAAAAGAATCAACATATCCGAATTGTTTGAATTGACGTTTGTTGTTGATGGCAAAGAGAAGAAACTTCATGAACAAGTAGAATCCAATGGTACGGACATCATGATAAAGATGTCGCTTTTGATGCTAATCATCTCAAACCTCATTATACAAGATGAACAAAACAAGCTGGTACTTTATCTTGACGAGTTAGCGACCATAGATGATGTCAACGTAAAAGGATTTATTGATAGAGCTTATGAAAACGGGTTTGTATCGGTGTTGGCGGCACCAAGAAAGATTACCCATGTTGATAGGTATTATGAACTTTTCAGACAAGGAAAGGAGCAAATTTCCATTGACGAGAGGAGCGCCATAGATGTCAAAGATAGATTTTGATTTTTACACGAAACTCAAAAACGATGGTTTCGTACTTCGCTCAAATTTGCCAAAAAGCATAGAACGCTCGCAAAATTTTCAATCTCTCGTAAACTCAAACGTGCTTGCCAAAGTTCGTTCTGGTAGAGGGTATAAGTATGAAGTGAGAGATGATAAAACGCTGCTA
>CAZJRG010000206.1:0-1518 GCA_964548435.1 uncultured Sulfurimonas sp.
ACAGGATGCCCTTTTGGTTGTATTAGAGGGTCTGATTTTACTCTGTTTTTTATCACATCTAAGAAAAAATCTCTCCTTGGGATGCTTCTCTCTCTTGGACCATCTTCATCAAAAACTTTCTGATTTGCTTTGAAGAAATGTTCTATATTTATATCTCCCATCTCTAAAAGCCACGCTTCTCTTTGAGCTTGGCTCATCTCATCAAAAGATCTGTGAAACTTCACAATCTTCTCTATTTTTATACTCTCTTCACTCATATTTTTATCTCCTTTTTTATTTTAAATTAAACGCAACTGGTACTATTATCGATATTTTTCCACTTGGAGGCGCTTCAAATGGTAAGACGCTTAAAATTGTCTCTATTGCCTCACGATCTAGCGTTTTGTGTCCGCTTGATTTTTTTATCTCACATGATGATTCCATTACACCCCCATTATCTAATATTTCAAATCCTACAGTGCTCTCACCCTCAATTCTTAAACGCTTTGCAAGAGGTGGATATCTTAGGTTCTCTTGTATCTTGGCTCTTACTTTAAATAGATACTCTTCAAGAGCATTTGGAGCTATTCTTGAAGTGGCCTTTTGCTCTTGTGTTGCCTTTTGAGAAACATCTTCATTGTTTGATTTGTTTACATGTAGAGGTTCATTTTGAGCTATTTTTAAAGATTCTACAGGAGCTTCTTGGGTTATCTCTTCTTTTGGTTTTTCTATATCAATAGGCTCTTGCTTTACTATAGGTTTTGGTTTTACAACCTCTTGCTTTACTATTTTTTTTGGCTCTTCCTTGAGCTTTTGTTGAACAACAGGTTTAGGCTCTTCTTGAGGCTTTATCTCCTCTTTTTCTTCTATCTTAGGCATATCAAAAAGAGCTATTTCTATGGTTTTTGGAATGACTACTTGAGGCTCTTCTATCTCATTTAAAGTATAAAAAATAGAAGCATGCAGTATTGTTGTTGATGCTATTGAGATAATAATTCTGTTATAAAAACTATTCATCTGCTTGGCTCTTGTGTTTGGATAGAAAACTTAGAGATATTGTTTTGCTTACAGATATCTATAGCCTTTACAACATGCTCAAATGAGGTTTTCGCATCACTTCTAAGAACAACACCATCCTCTGCTATAAGAGCGCTATTTTTTGCTAACTCTTCATTTAAATCTTCAACTCTTTTATCATCAATGAACATGGCTCCATCTTTATCTATTGTAAGAACTAAGGGTTTTAGCTCTTTTTTACTCTGCTCTTTAGAAGAAGTTGGAAGTGAAATTGCTATCTTTTGTTGTGCTACAAAAGTCGCAGTTGCCATGAAAATAACTAAAATAACAAGAACAATATCCACAAATGGAGTCATGTTTATCTCTGATATTTCATCATGGCTATTATCAACTCTCATTTCTCGCCCGCCTCCATTTGAAGTAACATCATCTTGATTTTTCTCACAAAATAGTTATATGCCATAACACTTGGAATTGCTACAAAAAGTCCAGCAGCAGTTGCAACTAAAGCTTCTGAGATGC
>CAZJRG010000207.1:0-1503 GCA_964548435.1 uncultured Sulfurimonas sp.
GATCGAAGTGCTCGATGATGCGTTCTATCTTGTCATCTAAGTTCCAAGCATTGTGGTGCTCAATGTAGCGAGCGAGCTTTTCGTGTTCATCAAGAAGTGCCTTGTTGTCAAACTCCTCGGCGAGTTTGAGTGAGAGGAGGTTGTAGCGCTCTTTTGCCGCGTTTAGCTCGAAAAGACCATGCTCCACGGCTTGACGCACGGTGTGACCCTCTACAAACGCGGGACGCTGGTCAAGCATCTTGATCTCAAGATCGTTTTGGGTGATGCGTCTGCCGCCATCGAGATCGAGTGTACCGTTTATGATCTTCATAAGGGTAGATTTGCCACTCCCGTTTTTCCCAATGATAACAATGCGTTCGCCCTCATCGACATGAAAGTTTATCTCTGTGAGTATCTTTTGTGCGGAGTAGTGTTTTGAGACATTTTGCAGGTCGATGAGTGCCATTTTGTTTGCTCTCTCCTTGAGTTTTGTGGATGGCATTTTAGCTCTTTGCGTGTTAAGAGTCGCTTATGATATTTTGGCATTTTTGGGCTATACTTCGGGCACTTTTATAGGAGTTTTTTATGAATCACACAGCCACGACACCGCTGCTCTCCAAAGAGGCAACACTCGAAGAGTCGCTACTTAGAATGTCTCTTGCACTTAAAAGAGTTGGAGCTAAGACGACACTCAAAGAGGAGCATCACCCCCTTTTACACTGCTACTCGGTAAATCTCGCCTCTGTTGAGGCACCTCGCCACATCTACTCCAATGGTAAAGGTGTGCTCAGTGATGCTTCTAAAGCGAGTGCGTATGGCGAGTACATCGAGCGACTTCAAACAAACAACTTCTTTATAGATTTTTATCTTCCACGAAGAGTCTACTATCCAGATGCTAAGCTTTTTAAATTTGATGAAGCTTTTATTGATGAGGCTCTTTTAGCCATTTACGATCCTGTGGGTGAGCTCGCTCCTGAAGATTTTGTAGACTTTAACTCAGAGCACGAGGAGCTCATCGTCTCGTTGCCATTTACAAAAATGAGTGATAAAACAGAGGCTTATGTACCGCTCAATATCTTGAGTAATCTCTATGTAAGTAATGGACTAGCCACGGGAAATAGTCCACTTGAAGCACAAGTGCAAGCACTCAGTGAGATATTTGAGCGGCATGTCAAGTTTGAGGTGATAAAAAATGCTTATGCATTGCCTCTCTTTGATGAGTCGCGTTTAGCGGCGTTTACAAAAGTCTATGAAGATGTCACGAAGCTTCGCTCACTTGGCTACACTGTAGAGGTGCATGATGCTTCGCTTGGTGGAGAGTTTCCCGTGACTGCCATCTCCTTTATAAACCCAAAAAATGCCACACTCTTTGTCTCCTTTGGGGCACACCCCATCTTAGAAGTAGCATTAGAACGCACCATGACCGAGCTGATGCAAGGACGCTCTTTAGAGGATCTCGATGCTTTTGAACACCCTACGTTTGATATGCAAAGCGTAGCGGATAGTTTCAATCTTGAGGCACAC